>CAYLRE010000031.1:0-26279 GCA_964385715.1 uncultured Planctomycetaceae bacterium | reverse complement strand
TGGGTTAGAATCACAGAGAACCTGTCGCGAGCCCTGTAGGGGCGACACAAGAAAACCACATTTGTTGCGTCCCTTCAGGGCTCAGAACATCTATAAGGTTCCATTGCCCTAGGGCCGGGTGCCATGCCCACGTTCACGTGGGCATGTGGATTAACACGTGACGAACACATGCTCAGGGCAAGGGTGAGCATGGCACCCAAGATGGACCCTCTGGTTCCGGCATGCACAGCATGCCCTACATGACTACATGACCTCAAGAAGCCGCCCAACCCCTCAAAAACAGGCCGTTTTTGCCCCCGGAAAACTTTTTCCGTATTTTTCCGCACCCGATGTGGGGTTGGCGGGCCCGTTGGACATGTAAGACGTAGAGGGACACCGAAATACCGCCAAAACACAATACGGGGAAAGAATCATGACCACGCTCAGAACACTCGCCGCCTGTCTCATCGCCGTCGCCGCCTTGGCCCTGGCCATGCCGACCTCGGCTAGCGATGTCACCAAGCAGTTTGAAGACGAAACACTGGTCTCCGTCGAAACGACCGCTGGCCCGACCGGCTTCGTCGCCCCCCGCGTCAACGATTTTGAAGTCATCCCCTGCGGCTGCGACGACCACGACTGCGCAGACGATTAGGTCGCTCGATTAGGCCGCCGATTCATACACCGCCCCGCTTCACGTCTCCGCTCCTATCTCTCTCGCCCACCACCCCGCTGCCGAAACGCAGCGGGGTGTTTTTATTCGCGCGGTTGGTGGGGGAAGGGCGCGGCTCGCGTGCGAGCTGGGTGCCATGCCCACGTTCACGTGGGCATGTGGATTAACACGCGACGAAAGCATGCTCACCCAAGGGTGAGCATGGCACCCAAGAAGAGCGGCTCAAACCAAGGGGGGTTCTTTTTAAATTTGACAGTCTCAATAAGAACGATACATTGGTTCACGCGAGTAACACACCGAGAGCAACTGAGCACGGCTGCTGTGTATAGCAGCCGAGCGCAGGGCGGTAGCTTCATGGCAACCAAACGAGTATCAAAATCAATCGGCACTTCACGTTTGCGCGGGCGCACATGCCGCACGACAATCACCGAACGACGAACGAGCACTGGCAGAGCCAGTGGCACCCGCAAATTAACCCAACAACGTAAGGCCTAAACGCTGCTCACCCGCCCAAGCATCAAACAAACGTCGAACATCCGTTGAACATCTGCCGAACAACACCGAACAAACCATGAACATTCGCCGCACAAACGACAACAAAATCGAACGCACGAGGACGAAAACGGCGAAAACGCCGAGAAAGAAGCATCTGCTGCCCCTGGCGATAATTTTTCTCTCGCTCGCTCTCCTCCACCACTTAACAGCGCAACCGGTTGCGGCCGATCATCACGAAGAGAACGGGCCTCGCTACAAGAACGTGATCCTCTTCGTCACCGATGACCTCTCGCCCGACCTCGGTTGCTACGGCAACCCGGTCATCAAGACGCCACACCTCGACGCGCTCGCTCGGCAGGGCACGCGATTTGGCAGGGCCTTCGCCACCACGGCTAGCTGCAGCGCCAGCCGCTCGGTGATTCTCTCCGGGCTGCATAACCACGCCACCTGGCAATACGGCCACGAGCATGGCGTGAATCACTTCCGCACCAAGGCCGACCTGCCCACGCTGCCGGTCCTGCTCAGCAAGGCCGGCTACCATACGGTCCGCATCGGCAAATTCCACGTCGCCCCGACTGAGACTTACCGCTTCGACGAGATCCGCGGAGTCCACCCCCGCAGCACGATCGAGATGGCCGAGTCGCTGCGTGCCCCGCTGAGCCGCGAACAGGACAAACCACTCTTCATCTACTGCGCGACGAGCGACCCGCACCGCGGCAACGGTCCGGCCAAAGAAATCGCCACCACGCCCAATCGCTTCGGCAACCCCAAGCCGGGCGAATCGTATCCGCAGGTCAGTGAGGTCAGCTACCGCGCGGAGGATGTGATCGTGCCGGCGTTCTTGCCTGACACGCCGGAATGCCGCGCGGAGTTGGCCCAATACTATCAGGCGGTCTCGCGAGTCGACGCGGGAATCGGCCGGCTGATGGAGATCGTTAAGGATACGGGCCACGAAGACGACACGCTGGTGATCTTCACCTCGGATCACGGCATCGCTATGCCTGGTGCGAAGACGACCGCCTACGAGCCGGGGCTCCAGGTGCCGATGATCGTGCGTCATCCGCAAGCGACCAAGCGGGGCGGAAAGAACGATTCGCTCGTGAGCCTGGTCGACCTGGTGCCAACGATCCTCGACTACGCCGGCGCGTATGACGCGGAACGAGACGCCAAGCGATATCACGGCCGCTCGTTCTTAAAGGCGACACTCGGCGAGGAGGACCCGGGGCCGGAAGAGATCTACGCCTCGCATACCTTCCACGAGATCCAAATGTATTACCCGATGCGAGTGGTGCGGACGGACCGCTATAAGCTGATCTGGAACATCGCCCACCAGCTCCCCTTCCCTTTCGCCAGTGACCTCTGGTCGGCGACCACCTGGCAGGCCCAATACAAAAAGTGCGCGGACGCCCCCTACGGTAAGAAGACGGTCGGCCAATACATCCAGCGGCCGCGGTTCGAACTCTTCGACCTCAAGCTCGACCCGCACGAGACACGAAACCTGGCCGACGATCCGGCACACGCGAAGCGGATCGCGGAACTGAAGCAGAAGCTGCGAACCTTTCAGCAGCGCACCGGCGACCGCTGGGTGCGGAAATGGGAGTATGAATGATGAAGCTGGGGTCTGGTCCAATTCTCGGCCGGCAAATTGACCACACTCGGAGAGCTTGCTCCGAGAACTTGAACCTGACCCCCTACCCCCACTTACGGCTTCAGCAGCCGGCCCATGGCATCTCTCGGGTTGTGAATCTCGACGGCCACGTCAGCGGCGCGAATCGCCGCGACCAAGTCGGGCAGATCGTAATGCGACAGGGCACCGTGAACGTGATTGACCAGCTGCCGGTAACTCTCCCGCTGGCGAATGATCTGAGCCCACGACTCAAGCCCGTCATGAAGCTCAACCGCGGAGAACAGCTCCGGCTCCAAGGCCGCGGCATGCAGAGCCGGCACCGTGACATGGCCAGTGGCAATCAGACGAACCGGCTTACCGGCAAGATCGCCACTGCCCTTCGCATCGCGCAAACGCCGGGCGGCGACCAGCACGTACTCGGTCCGCATGCCGACATACGACTTGCCCAGCAGATAGGCCATGATCACGTCGAGACCATCGGAGCCAAACCGCCGGGCATAAAAGAATCCGTTGGTCTGCAGGGTCTCGCCGGTACCGCGAAGGTCGACCGCCATCACGTCGTAGCCAGCGTCGTAGAGCCGCTTGATGGCGGCCATGTCGGCGGACTTCCCACGCTCGTGAAGAAACAGCAGGCGACCCTTGCTGGGGCGCGGCCGCTGGGCCTGCTTGAGCGTCTTTCCCAAGGCCCCCGGATCGTCGAACGTCAGGAACGTCGGCAGCCGTATCCCACCCGCAAGCTCCAGCACCTCCGGATGGACAGGAACGCCCGAGATATCACGGGCCTGATGCAACATTCTCCGCGGCTCTGGAATCTCCGCAAGCGGCCGCACGCCTGCCAACTCGCGGACGCGGTCAGGATCGAACTTGCCGCGACGCTTCGTCAGCTCCGCGAGCAGCTCGTCGTTGAGGTCATACACACTTCGCTCTCGGGGGAGCAACATCACCTGGCCGCGCGGCGTCACCTGAATCTCCTGCGGCGAGAGCACCTCGATCTCGGGCTCGGTAATGGCCAGGTCCTGCTTCTTCAGCCACCGCGACATCCAGCGAGTCGACGCTTCGCGCAGTGGTCGGGCGTAACCATGCGGCCCGTCATGCTCGATGATGTTAATTCGCTCGGCGTAACCGAGCCGCGAGTAAAGCTGCTTGGCCTGGCGGAAAGACTCCCAGCTACCACGGATGTCGAAGAAGTCGCCGGTGGTGGCACAAACCAGCTGCGGCGTCGGCACGCGCATCGTCAGATACTCGGCATGATCCATACCCCAGGCGAGCTGCCCGAAGATGGTCTGCTCGGAGTCTTGGCCACCGCGGCTATGCAACAGCCGCGAGAAGCTGGTGATGTAGCAGCTCGGGGCAGCCGCCTTGATTCGGTCATCGAGAGCCGCCAGGTACGCGGTCTGCGTGCCGCCACCACTGTTGCCCATACAGCCGATGCGGTCACCGTCGATGTCGCTGCGGGACTGCAGATAGTCAATCGCCCGCATGCCGTCGTAGATCATGAACTGGGCGGTGTTGTTACCCAGGAAGATGCTACCGATGCCGAGCGTGAGGTGGCCCTTGGTTCCCCAGAAGGGATACTTCCCCTCGGCGTCGACGATCTGCATTCGTTCGCCCTGGTCGATCGGATCAAACAACATGGCGGCGATCCCATTGAGGGCCAACAGAGCGGCCGCCTTCTGGTACTTGGGATCCGCCTTGGCCAACTCCGCATGCCCACACGGCAAGAGGACCACGGGGTACGGCGGCTTGGAAGCAGCAGCCGAGGAAGCGGCTGGCCCGGAAGCCGGAGCCGGCAAGAACAGAGCGGCCGTGATGTGATGATTCGGCCGGCTCTCAAGCAGGATCTTCTCCACCGTGAAACCGTCGCGCTTGACCACGCCGGTGACCTTCGCCTTAGGTGGTGCATGCGGTGGCAGTCCACCAATCGCCTCGATGAACTTGGATCGCAGCTGCCGGTGGTGCGCGGCGATCGCCTCGGGCGTCTTTCGCTCGGCGAGACCCCGCGTGCGTTCGGCCGTAACGCGATCAACGTCCTTGAGCAGGAACCGCTGCATCATTCGCCCGTGCCCTTCACCATTGAGCAATTTGAGCGGCGGCTCTTCGGCCCGAACCGCCGTGGCGCCCAGAACTCCGAGAAGCGTCATCCCGATCGCCAAGAGCAGGAGTCGTCGCTCGCGCTGCAGGGAATAAAACGAAGCACAATTCAAAGCAGGCAATTCGTGGTGGGTCATGTCGTCGTGGCTCGTGATATCGTCAGGGAAAACATAGGGACAATGCCTGTAAACAGGGCCGCACTAATCGGCTGCTTCAACCTCGAACGCGCGAACCGCGTCGCCATCTGCGGAAACATGCCAAGGCAGCCAGACGACGGTGAGCGACTCCACCTGAATGTCGTCTCGGCGGGGTTTCAGCAGAAGCGGCTCCAGCTCCAGCGAGTCGGGCCGATACTCGGCTTCGATCTCTCGCCTCTTCGCGTCGATCTCTTGCTCGAGTGCCTTGCGCTTCTTGCGTTCGGCCACGAGTCGTGCCTTCGCCGCTTTAACGTCGCCCTGCTGCTTGTAAACGTCGCCGGCGCCCCGCACGGCCTTCTTCTGTCGACGCGCCGAAGTAGAACGTCTGGTCTTACGACCGAAGAGGGCGTCCATCAGGGTGCTTCCAATCGTCGACCAGCCTGTATCGATCGCCGCGCGATCTCGCTCCGACTGTTCCTTCGCGACACGGGCTTCGCAGGCCGCAATTCGTTCTTGGATCTTGGCGATTCGATTCGCGTAGCGGTGTCGCAACTTCTCGATGGCCGCATCTCGCACCTCACGCGCCTGATGTCGCAGTCGCACGCGAAAGGCAGCCTCGGTTTCGCCAGCTTGAGAATAGGCCTTCAGTTCTCTGCATCGCCACAGCCGCAAAGGCCGTTTCTGATGGCAGAAGGTTTCGCACTGCTTCTTCCAACGGGTGTAGGTTGTCGACTTCGTCAGTGCCGCATCATGATTGAATGTGGCAGGCGACTGCGATTCCGCATCGAAAGCCAAGTCGGCCGTCAGCACCCGCCGCGTCTCTTCCGTCCACGGCGAACCCTTCGCCCGTTCTGGCAATTCGACCAGGAACTCACAATCCTGCCAATCGTCGATGCCGTGAGTGGCTCGCACGTAGTGAAGATGAACCATCGCCACGAGAGCCGGCCGATACTCCACACGTTCGTCCTCGCCCAATGCAAGGTCAGCGGCGAGAAATCGTTGGTCGACGCGTTTAGGCAGCCGAGGTAGCAAGTGTTCGGCGCCTTCCGCACCGGCGTCTTTCGCACCGGGGCCTGCTGCCTTGCCTGCCTCAATTGCGGCGGCGGTTGTTGTACTCTTGCGCCGGGCCACACTTTTGGCCGCCATCGAGGCGGCAGCACGTGTCGCCGGTCGCTTCTTGCCTTCTACCGTCGCAGTCGCAGCCGCTGCGGGACTTGCCACCTTCGACTTACCAGAAGTAGTGGACGCAGCCGAATCAGAAGATGGCGAAGCAGGACGACGCGGATCCATCAACGTCTTAATCTGATTGCGGGTCATTGGACCGCGCAAATAGGACATCGCCCAGCGCGTGTGAAATGTAACCGGCGCATCCTCATGAACATTATTCATAAGGAACACGCGTTTGCCCAAGCCGGCAAGCGTTTCCGCCATCTTGGAGCGATTGAATTCGCTACCCGACTGTACCGCCGCGCCCTCCAAGCCTTCGAGCACGCGTTCCTTGTCACGACCTGTCTGCAGACGCCCCAGAAACCAGGTACCGATATTCGACAAACCCTTGTAATCGAGGTCCGCCGGATTCTGCGTAGCCAGGACAACGCCCAATCCGTGCGCGCGTGCCTGTTTGAGAAGCGTCAGCATGGGTGGTTTCGAGGGCGGATTCGCGACCGGCGGAAAGAACCCAAACACCTCGTCCATGTAGAGCAAGGCACGTAGGCTCGACGTCCCTGGCTGCTTTCGCATCCAACTCACAACTTCATTAAGCAGAATCGTCACAAAGAACATGCGTTCCGCTTGAGAGAGGTGGGCAATCGAAATGATGGACAGGCGGGACTTTTTCTCGCCAGACTCGCCGTCTTGCGAGGGCGTCAACAATTGTTCAACGTCGAGCGACTCCCCCTGCATCCAAGGAGAGAACGAGGGCGATGCCAACAGATTGTTGAGTTGCATCGCCAGAGCGGTACGATCTTTCTGCGGATAGAACTTATCCAGGGCCACCACGCCGATCTTCTCCATGGGTGGATCTTGGATCAAATGGATTAGGTCCTCGATGTTGACGTCCTGCCCCGCCCGCCACGCCTGATCGAGCAACGTTGCCACCAAGATATGCTCGCGATCTCGAACGGGATCGGCATCGACACCCAACAATGACAACAGCCCCGAAGTGGCGCTGGTGATTCGCTGCGAATAAGCGTCGGAATCCGCAAGCAACTCTGCCGACGGTGCCGCGAACGATCGCAGCACAGTCAATGGCAACCCGGCATTGCTGCCTGGCGTGTAGATCGGAATATCCACTCGCTTGTGATAGTCGCGAACTCGCTTCAGCCCTTGCCCCCATTCCTTAAGACCTTCCTTCCATCGTTCCGCGATGCGAACAGAGTACTGTTCCTTGGTCATGCCTTCACGGGTTGCTTCCCCCTCATCAACCCAGGGCAAGAAACTGGCCGCGTCGAGCTTAGGAAAAGAAAGCGCAAGATTCGGCATATCCCCCTTGGGATCGATAATGATCGCCGGAATACCGTCGATGGCGGCTTCTTCCAACAACGACAAACAGAGACCCGTCTTGCCGCTACCGGTCATGCCAACACAGACGGCATGCGTCGTCAGATCTTTGGAGTCGTACAGAAGCAGATCGTCTTGGACCGCGCGGCTACTCAAGTCGTAACGTTTGCCCAAATAGAACGCGCCAAGTTTGTCGAAGTCTTTCACGAATGTCGCCTTCGCTTAGTAACGGTGCTACTTCTTCTTGAACAGTTCGATTACCGACGCAAGCCGTACAAGGACACGGGCGAACCAGGAGCGTGCCGATGTGGCACACTTGCGCACGCGAGTGCTCATTATGAACGTGCTCGTGGGTCATTTCTAGCAGCTGAAATAAGGGCGAAACCGAAGGTTGTTAGATTTGCGAAGATGGGGCTTAGAAGCTATGATTTAAGGACAACCTTCGACGCATCGGCGCTGGCAAACGGCGACGCGTCCCAGCGTTTTCTCCCTCCTAATTGCCACTGGTTCCAACACCAACGAACCGACCACCGACGGCCGCTCTTGAGTCGCATGCGACTTACGTCACGGCCGAACATCCGCGTGGTCGAGTCATCGAAGGACGCCATTCTTATGACGAACCGCTCGCTCTCTCGAAGTCTTGTCGCCGCTACTCTGATCGCGTTGTCGCTGACCGCGACGACCGGTAGCTTTGCCGCCGACGCAGATTCAGCGGAACCCGTCGCCGTGGCGGCGGTCGACATGATCGACTTTAACCGCGACATTCGCCCGCTGCTCTCCGACAACTGCTACGCCTGCCACGGACCGGACGAAGCCCACCGCGAAGCGGGCCTCCGGCTCGACACGAAAGAAAGTGCGTTCGGCGAACTCGACTCGGGCGAGACCGCTCTGGTGCCAGGCGACCTGAATGCGAGCAGTCTTTACCAGCGATTGATCAGTGAAGACGAAGATCTTCGCATGCCGCCGGTCGATCACGCCAAGTCGCTCACCGCCGATCAGATCGACCTCTTCAAGAAGTGGATCGAACAAGGCGCCACGTGGCAAGGACACTGGTCCTTCGTCACCCCGAAACGACCGACATTGCCGGCGTTGGCTGAAACAAAAGATTGGGTTCGCGGCGACATCGACCGCTTCGTGGCAGCCCACTTGGAAAGCAAAGGCCTCGCTCCTTCGCCAGAGGCTGACAAGACAACGCTCATCCGGCGGCTCACGATCGATCTGACGGGGCTTCCTCCAACGACCGCAGAGGTCGACGCCTTTCTGGCCGACACGTCTGACGACGCCTACGAGCGGTTGGTCGATCGACTACTCGCCTCGCCCCGCTACGGCGAACATATGGGCCGGTACTGGCTCGACGCCGCCCGCTATGCCGACACGCACGGTCTGCACATCGACAACCGCCGCGCGATCTGGCCTTATCGCGATTGGGTCATTCGAGCATTCAATGCCAACATGCCCTTCGATCAATTCACGATCGAGCAACTCGCTGGCGACCTACTGCCTAACCCAACGCGCGATCAGCTAATCGCCACCGGCTTCAACCGCTGCCACGTAACGACGAACGAAGGGGGCGTGATCCGCGAGGAGTTCTACGTCCGCAACACGGTCGACCGCGTGGAGACAACCGCCACGGTTTGGATGGGACTGACCGCTGGCTGCGCGACTTGCCATGACCACAAGTTCGACCCGCTCACGAAGAAGGAGTTCTATCAGCTGTTCGCCTTCTTCAATAGCACAGCGGAGAACGTCCTCGACGGAAACCGGGCTTACTACGCTCCGATGCTGCACCTGACTACGCCGGAGCAAGAAAAGCAGCTCACGGAACTTCGTGCCAAGATCAAAACGCTGAAGGACGACATCGCCGACGAAGAGACGCGGCTGGAAGAAGAGGCCGAGAAGTTGGCCGCGGCCGAAACTGCCGCCAAGGCCGCCGCGGAAGAAACGGCGGATGAAGACGGTGACATGCTCGAGCCTTCCGCAGAGAAGGCCGAAGTCCCCAAAAAGCCTGAAGCCAAGAAGAAAGAAGAGAAGCCGGAGTCGGAGAAGCTCAAGCAGCTCAAGACCGAACTGGCGGAGGCAAACAAGGCGAAAAACGCCATCGACGCCGTGGTGCCAATCACGATGATCACCAAAGAAAAGGACGAACCACGTCAGGCATTCGACCTAGACCGAGGTGAGTACGACAAGAAGGGCGACAAGGTCGAACGCGAGGTGCCGGCCTTCCTACCGCCGATGAAGAAAATCGACGGAAAGGCAGATCGCCTTTCGCTAGCCCGTTGGTTGGTTTCGCCAGAACATCCGCTGACCGCTCGCGTCACGGTGAATCGTTTCTGGCAACAACTGTTCGGCACCGGCATTGTGAAAACCTCCGAGGACTTCGGGGCCCAAGGCCAATGGCCGTCGCACCCGCAACTCCTCGACTGGCTAGCCCGCGACTTCATCGACAATGGTTGGGACGTGAAGCGAACGCTCAAGCAGATGGTCATGTCGGCGACTTACCGCCAGGCTTCGGCGGTCGGTGCGGAGAGCTTTGCCGCCGATCCAGAGAATCGCATGCTCGCTCGCGGTCCTCGCTTCCGCATGGATGCCGAAGTGGTGCGTGACAGTGCCCTGGCCGTCAGCGGATTGCTCAACGAGCGAATGGGCGGCCCTGGCGTGTATCCCTATCAGCCAGGCGGCATCTGGTTCGCTGTTGCCTACACGGCCAGCGACACCGCTCACTACAAGCAAGACACCGGCGACGGTCTCTACCGTCGTAGCATCTACACCTTCTGGAAGCGAACCGCTCCGCCACCATCGATGATGGCCTTCGACACGCCCTCGCGTGAGACTTGCCGCGTGCGTCGTGCCCGTACGAACACGCCGATGGCGGCGCTCGTACTGTTGAACGATACGCAGTACGTGGAAGCGGCCCGCAATCTGGCCACGCGAATGATGACTTCTGGCGCGACAAATGAGCGTGAGCTAATCACGTTCGGCTTCCGCCAGGCGTTGGCTCGTGCACCCGAGAGCGACGAGATCGATATCTTGCTCCGCGTCTACAAGGCCCAGTTGGCCGAATACGAGGCGAACGAACAGGCGGCTCGCGAACTCGTCTCGGTCGGCGACTCGGCTATAGACGATTCGCTCGACGTGAAGCACCTGGCCGCCTGGACGATGGTCGCCAACTTGATCCTGAATCTCGACGAAACAATCACCAAGGGTTAGATCGTTCTAAACATATAACCCGAAGCGTGAGCGAGGGACACAGCCAAACGAGTATCACAATCATTCGGCACTTCACGTTTGCGTCACGGAGTGCCGCACGACAATAACCAAACGACGTACAAGCACTGGCAAAGCCAGTGGCACCCTAGATTGAACAACACGTTTGCGCAGGCGCACATGCAGCACGACTATCGACGGACCAACAAAACCTAGACTCACAGGAAACTGCATCGTTGCTTGCCAAGAAGCCTCGACGCTTCACGCCTAGCAACATTTCATAGCCCCCGCCAAGGCAATACCATGCACCCACTCTACGAACACCAACTTCGCGAAACCCGACGCTGCTTCCTCGGTCGCACGGCCGCCGGCATGGGCGCTGCGGCGCTCGCTTCGCTCTCTGGCCAACAGATCGCGACTGCGGAAACTCCCTCGGCCGCCACGGCCGCGGCGATTTCCAAGATCGCGCCCACGGCCAAGCGGGTTATCTACCTGTTCATGGCGGGCGCTCCGGCACAGATGGACCTGCTCGACTACAAGCCGTCGCTCGACGATCTGTTCGACAAGGATCTACCTGAGTCGGTCATCAAGGGTCAGCGATTCACGACGATGACCTCCGGTCAGAAGCGGTTCCCGATCGCCCCGTCGAAGTACAAGTTCACGCAGCACGGTCAGGCGGGCGCCTGGTTCAGCGAATTGCTGCCGCACACGGCCAAGATCGCCGACGACATCACGATCGTGAAGTCGGTCCACACCGAAGCGATCAACCACGACCCGGCAATCACCTTCATTCAAACGGGTAGCCAGCTGCCTGGACGACCGAGCTTGGGTGCCTGGCTCTCTTACGGTCTCGGTTCGCTCAACGACAACCTGCCGTCGTTCGTGGTGATGACTCCGACCTGGAGCGCCAAACGCGACGCCCAGGCGTTGTTCTCACGACTGTGGGGCTCTGGCTTCCTGCCGTCGAAACACCAGGGCGTTAGCCTGCGGTCACAAGGCGACCCGGTGCTCTATCTTTCCGACCCACCTGGCGTGAGCAGCGCCGCCCGCCGACGCATGCTCGATGGCCTGGCGGAATTGAACGCCAAACAACTGGCCGCCGGGGGCGATCCCGAAATTGAAACGCGAACCGCTCAGTACGAGATGGCCTTCCGCATGCAGACTTCGGTGCCGGAGCTGGTCGATCTTTCCGACGAACCGCAACACATTCTCGATTCCTACGGCCCCGACGTGCACAAGCCAGGCACCTTCGCCGCCAGCTGCTTGTTGGCCCGTCGCATGGCGGAACGAGACGTGCGGTTCGTGCAGATCTTCCACCGCGGTTGGGATCAGCATGGAGCGCTGCCGCGCGATCTTCCGCTGCAATGCAAGGACGTCGATCAGGCCTCTGCCGCGTTGATCAACGACCTCAAGCAGCGAGGCATGCTCGAAGACACGCTCGTTGTGTGGGGCGGTGAGTTTGGCCGCACCACCTACTGCCAGGGCAAGCTAACTCGCGACAACTACGGTCGCGACCATCATCCTCGCTGTTTCTCGGTCTGGATGGCCGGCGGCGGCGTCAAAGGTGGATTGGTCTACGGCGAAACCGACGATTTCAGCTACAACATTGTGAAGGACCCGGTTCACATCAACGATCTGAACGCCACGCTCCTGCACACGCTCGGCATCGACCACGAGAAACTGACCTTCAAATTCCAGGGTCTCGACGTGCGACTGACGGGTGTTGAAGAAGTGAAGATCGTGTCAGACATCCTCTCCTAACGTCGCAGCTCGCCAGGCTCGCGGTCGAAGGAGACAACGGAAAGGGCGGTCATGGATATCGCGACGTTTGCCTTCATCCTCGGCGTGTGGGAAGTCTTGATCGGCGTGCCGCTGCTACTTCGCCCGCGCGAGACATTTCGCTGGCTATCCTTCGCCCAAGACAACAACGACGTTGTCGTGCGGCTAATCGGGGCGTTGTTCCTGGTCGTCGCGCTGCTTGCGCTGTGGCAAGGCATGGCGATCACCGGCAGCGTCGTCGGCATCGTGCGACTGCTGGCCTGGATCACGGCCGTGAAATGCCTGATGCTGGTCTGGTGCCCGCACCTGATGCTGCAATTCCGCGAACGGCTCTACCCCAAGTCGGAGGCCGTGCAAAGATTCATCGGCCTCGTGGCCATCGGCCTGGGCGTGTTCCTACTGTGGGCCAGCTGCGCCATCCGCGGCGGATGTTGCGCTGGCTGCTGCGAGCCGAAGCCGCAAAAACCGTCGCCAGCGACCAGCTCCGCTACGACGCTTGAATCTCGGCCAGCGATCGCTTCGATCGAACATAGCGACCGTGAACGCGAAGGTAGCAATCTTCTACCAGCTGGTCGATCTCTTCCGCGGACATAAAGCCGTCGGAGAAACCAGGCAACAGCGGATCGATCGTCAGTCGGGCCGATTCGATGAAGTGGGCAACCAGATCCTTGGGATCCTCGTCACCCACCGCGAAGCGAATCATGGTCGGACGAATGCCCCCTTCGAGCTGAGCCGCTTCATCCAACTCCGAATGCGTCGTGAACGCCGGGCAACTGATGATCGTATTCGATTGGCCCAGGCTAATCATGTGACCGAAGGTCGGTGCCAGCGAATCGAAGAATCGCTGGAACGCCTGCCGCGGTACGTCTTCCATGTCGATCGTGAACAGCGGTGCTGGCAGCCCGAGGAACGTCAGTTGTTCGCGGAGGCCACTGTTGCCGTCGTTCTCCAGAACATTGCAGTAGACGTTGATCTTCTCGTGGGCGTCGAACAGGCGGGCCAGGATCTCGGTGTTGATGCACTTCGTGAGCATTCGCACGTCGAGGGTCCGCATTCCCTGCATGACCGAATAAGCCCCGTCAGCATCGAGGAACGCCCCCTTCACGTAGTAAATGTTCCAGAACATGGTGTCGCTCCAGAGAACGCCACCAGCCGATTCTCCCTTGGGGATGAACATATCTTCGTTGCGGCCGATCACCACGCCGGCAATCGTCGAACCGGTCCCGGAAAGATCCTTCGTGTAACTGTGGATCACAAAGTCGGGCCGGCACTCGGGGTCTTCGTGCTGTAGCGGGCGGACCAAGAACGGGGTGCCCACCGTAGCGTCCAAAATCACTCGCAAACCGTTGCGATGGGCCAGCTTGCAGATGCCAGGTACGTCGAGCACGTAGCCGTGCGGATTGCAGGGAGATTCGATGTAGACGTAGGCCTTACGTCCATCGGCAAATCGATCGGCGTATTGTTTCTGCACCTTCTCCAGGCAGAGCGCGAAGTCGGCTTCTTGATAGCCGTCGAACGTTTCCACCGCGATTTCGAGGTTGCCTGCCTTGGCGTACCAATCGTGGATCAACTGGTGGGCTCCGCCGTAAATGTTACGGCTCGTGATCAGCACGTCGTCACGTCCCAAGATGTGGGAGAGCACGCCGTCGATGGCCGACATGCCGCTGTTGAAATTCCAGGCGAAGTATTCGCTGCTGTAAGGCCCGGCTTCCAGATCGACAACAAAGTTGGCCAGCGAGACCGACGTTGGGTTGAGCAACCGCGAGTAGATCTCGAGCAGCAGCTCCTTACCCTGGAAGGCATCGCCAATCCATTCGGCGCAGGCGTAGATGTAAGTGGCGGTGCGAGCCACGACCGGCGTCGCGGAGAAGATCGCGGTCACATTGTCAAAAACCGGATACGGGCCCTTGGCCGACTGAGTCGAATTACTATAGCCGAGCGATTGATAGCTCTGACGAAACGGATTCTGCAACGTGTCGAGAATCTTCGCCAGTTGAAACGACAAGAACTTCTTGGCGTTGAAGTACGCGATACGATCGGCGCGAGGCAGCTCGTGAATCGATTGCATCGTCTCTTGCCAGAGTCGATCGAAGTCGGCCTGCGATTCATAGAGCCGTTCGGTCGTACGAAGGAGCGCCTCGCCGAACGACGTGGCCGGATCGATCCCGAAATGGGCTAGCTGCTCCTTCGCCAGATCCTCTGGCCGATCGGCACTCGTACTATTGCGTAGCGGCGACAGCTTTCGCATCGCGGCACTTCGCGCTTCATCGACAACGGACACCGTCAGCCTCCCTGTTGACCTAGTTAAGTTGTTGACCGAAATAGGCGACGCGTCATCGATCGAATCGCGTCGCTGCCGGCGATTGTAGTCCTGAGGGGAGAAAACAGCAATATTCGCGCTCTCACATGCTCGAAAGTAATTGTCACGGTTACGTCCTCCCCCGTCGTAATCGTACCTGCCGATGAGTATTCTGTGCGTAGGTGATTGGTCCCTACGAAGAAGCGTCCTAACCATGATTGATATCGATTTTGCTCGTCTCGGTGTTCCCCGTGAAGAAGTCGGCGTGGTTGTCGTCGACCATGGTTCTCGCCGCAACGAGGCCAACGAGATGTTGCTTGAGGTCGTGGAGCTATTCACGCGGGAATCGGAACTGGCAATCGTCGAGCCGGCTCATATGGAGCTCGTCGAACCGACCGTCGCCACGGCCGTCGCTCGATGTGTTGCCCGAGGGGCGAAGTTCATCGTTGTAATGCCCTACTTCCTCGCTCCCGGTCGTCATTGGGACGAACACATCCCGGAATTGGCCAAGAACGCCGTCCGTCAGCACGAAGGTGTCCGTTATCTCGTCACGGCACCCTTGGGCCCGCACACGCTAATGGCTCAACTGATGCAGCTACGGATCGAGCAGTGTGTCAGCCACGTGTTGGGCGATACCGAATCCTGCGAAATCTGTAATGACAAGCCGAAGTGTCGGCTGTCCGAAGGTGGTCCGTAACTTGCCCTGGCGAGCGGCTTCTCGCCCTCTCTCAGCCGTCGCACAAGCGCTGCTAGCAGTCGGCGTCCTCTTCCGAGAACGCTAGCGACCACCCCAACTTGCCTCGTTTGTGGCGACGGTCTGTCTCTTGAGAAATCGTTCAAGTGTGAATCGTTAAGCACCGAATGATTCGATTGAGAAAGCATTTCGCGCAGTGGAAATCCCTGCGCGCATGCTCCCGAACAGATTGCCGCCCAAATCTCCTTGGCTGCGACTTATCGCTTATTGGCGTAAACAACGACCGTGACAACAACTCCCAACAACACGTCTGCCTTCGCCGCGATCGATGCCTGTCTTGATCTGGGCGATCAGCTCAGCGACGCCGCCTCGACGCTGCGCCGACAGATCGAACGCCATGTGCAGGCGGCCGACCTCGGCGACGTCTCATTCCGCCTCCTCTGGCACGTCCGGCGTGAGAGCGAAGACGCCGGTATTAGCCAAAAGGAACTTGCCGACCGGCTCCAAGTTTCACCGGCCCAAACGAGTTCCCTGGTCGAGTCGCTCGGCCGCCGTGGCTGGATCGAAGCGCATCGCCCCAGTAGCGATCGCCGCCGCCAACACTGGCGACTAACGGCCGCCGGCACCAAGCTGCTGCAAGCCGTGATGCCGGAGTTGACCCGCTGGGCCGAGGGCTTCTTAGGCAATATTGGCAGCGGAAACATCGAACAGCTGCGGCTGCTCCTCACGGCGCTAATCGCCCAATGCGACACGCCCTGCGACGTTCTTTCGATTGCTAGCCCGCCAGACGCCGAACAAACGTCAGACGCTGAACAAACACGGTCAATTGCTGCCCCCAAGACGAAAAGGGGGGCCGCATGACCTATCAACCACGAGACAGATCGCCGGCAAGGATTCGTTTGCTGACGATCACATCCTTCACTCACACCACAGGCGGGCTGGCCCTGCTGATGGCCGTCTTACTGGCCGCGCTGACCGGCTGCCAACCAAAACATTATCGCATTCAGGCCGACAACGAAGTGAAACGTCTGGTCTACGAGGACGTGACCGATGTCGAGTCACCGCTCAATGACCTGAATGTCTACGCCAATCCGACCTCGCGAATGTTCGACCCGAACCCGCCCGACTTCGAACCGATGCCACCTGACGACCCGCGGTCGCACAGCTACATGCACATGGTCGACGGCAAACGGGGTTACAAACACTGGGATCGCTTCGGCCATACGCCGTACACGGAGAATCCCGAGTGGACGATGTACCTTTGCCCGGAGGAAGACGGCACGATCCCGATCGATATTCGCGGAGCGGTGGCGCTATCGCTCAACAACTCGCGGCTCTACCAGAGTCGGCTGGAGGATCTGTACCTGTCGGCACTCGACGTCTCGTTTGAACGCTTCCGTTTCGACGCTCAATTCTTCGGCGGCTACCAGACGTTCTTCACTGCCGACGGTCCCGACCGACCTGGCGGACCACGCAGCGAACTCGATCTCGCCACACGTGACATTCGCATGTCGAAGTTGTACGCCTCCGGTGGCGAACTCGTGGTCGGTTTTGCTAATCGTCTGCTGTGGCAGTTCTCCGGCGACGACACTCACACGGCGACCACGCTGCTCGACTTCTCGCTCATCCAACCGCTGCTCAAATCGCGAGGGCGGCTTCGTGTGCTTGAATCGCTCACCGATACCGAACGAGCGTTGCTCGCCGAAGTGCGTCAGATGGAACGATTCCGCCGCGGCTTCTATGCCGACATCGTCAGTGGACTCGATCCCGATTCGATCAGTGGCGGCGGCGTCGGCATCGGAGCAGCTGGTGCCGGTGGCTTCCTCGGCCTGCTACAAGACACCCAAGAAATTCGCAACCAACAAGCGAGCGTGACCGGTCTGCGCGACAGCCTATTCCAACTCGAAGCGGCCCACGAAGCCGATCGTATCGATCGCTTCCAAGTCGATTTGGCTCGCCAGGCACTCTACGCCGCGCAGAGTCGCTTGATCAGCCAGAAGGCCGCGTATCAGGCGCGCCTCGATACCTTCAAGCTAGAACTTGGTCTTCCACCGGAAGCGCCGATCGTGATTAACGATCCCTTGCTGAACCGCTTCAACCTGCTCGATCCCGCTCTCTTGGAACTTCAAGAACAGGTTGGCGACGTTCTCGACGAACTGCGGCAGTGGGAAGAGGAGCCACCGGCCGACCAATGGCAAACGTTCCTCGCCTCCGCGCAGGACTTCGCCGCCCGCTCGACCGAACATGTCCGCATCGTCGAAGAGGACATGGTGGCGCTCGATCAGGCGGTTCCCCAACGGCGGCGAAACTTGCTGCGGCTCGCCTCGCGCGTGGCCCAAGCAGGCAGCGACATCGACACCAGCGCTTACGATCCCGACGATCTCGACGAACGAGTACAACGGCTCAAAGACGAACTGCAGCGTTTCTACGGTCGCGTCGACTCGCTCCTTCCAACACTCACCGAAATCAAGCAGCCTACGCAGTATCGGGAGCTGGTCACCTGGTACGTCACCCTCGCTGGCGAACTCCAGGAGCTGATGCTGATTCAGGCCGGAGCCCGACTCGACACCGTCACGCTTCAGCCGGTCGAAATCAATTCCTACGAGGCTCTGCAGGTCGCCCGCTGCAATCGACGCGACTGGCAGAACGAAAGGGCAGCTCTGACCGACGCCTGGCGTCAGGTTCAGTTCACAGCCGCCGATTTGACGTCGTTCTTGAACCTCGTGTTTGAAGGGGACATTCGCAACACCGGCGACAATCCCATTCGACTGCAAGGAACCACCGGACGATTGCGAGTCGGTGCCGAATTTGACGCCCCGCTCACGCGACTGGCCGAACGCAACCGCTACCGAGCTGCCCAGATTGCGTACCAACGAGCGCGCCGCGCTTACTATCAGTATGAAGACCTGGTCAGCCTGGGCCTGAGAAACACGCTGCGAAACGCCGAACTGCGCGAAGTCGACTTCGAACTGCGTCGCGCCGCCGTGCAGGTTGCCATTTCCCAGGTGGAACTGACGCAGTTACGGTTGAGCGAGCCACCGCGGATCGGCGCCAAAGAAACCTTCAACAGCACCACGGCTCGTGACCTTGTAACGGCGATTGGTTCGTTGCTCGACGCCCAAAATGATTTTCTTGGCGTGTGGATCAACTACGAGGTTCTGCGACTCGGGCTCGACTTCAATCTCGGCACGATGCGACTCGACGCCGACGGCATCTGGATCGATCCAGGTGTGATCTCAGTCGACAGTCTACCGCCGTGTGAGGATTGCATCCCAGAGGCGCCGCGGGCGTTCGACTTGCCGCAATACGCTGTACCAGAGAGTGCCAGACGCGATGAGAACGCGGAATCGGAGCGTGTGTTCGAAGGTGAGGAGATCGAGCCCGGTACAAGCGAATTCATCTTGCCACCACAAGAATGGCAGTCTGCGCCACTGCCCGAAGGCGGTGAAGAAGTCTTGCCGGAACATCTGCCCGGTGAGGTAGAACAGGAACGACCGCGGATCCGCCAACCGATTCAGGATCGCATCGAGGCGGCGCAGAACCTGCCGGTCGTCCCTGTGTCGTGGCAACAGGCACTGAGGTCGACCTCGTACGACTGGCGGGAACCGGCGGCCAATCCGCCTGCAGTAACAGCCCCTTGGCCCACCGGAATTGACAGCCCGCGCAGAGCAACTGAAGCGGTGGCAGAAGAGAAGCCGGTCGCGGCTCCTTCGAACTCAGATCGGCCAGCGTCGAACTTGCCCACTTCAAACCCGCCCACATCAAACCCGCCAGTCCAGAAACCCAAAGAATCGCCGCCAATCCTGCGGCTTCAGCTGCACGGTGACGGGGCCAAGGCACTTAATTCGAGTGAGAGACCGGTCCCTTTTTCGAGTGACAACCCACGGGTTCTACGCCTGAAAATAGGTGCCGACCCTCGTTCCGAGGCGAATCGCAGCTCCCAGGCCACAACCACTGCGTCGGGCCCGTTGTAGCCCCAATCCGAGACCGCTGGGTATAATGGATAGTTGGCTTCGATTACGTGGCCGCACCCTCCGGTCATTCCTCCCGCCAGACCACTTTTGCTTTCATGTTGATGCGTGACTCTCTCATACACACTGCTCGTGCGTCCCGCCGGGCCGGACTCTCGGTGCTCTGGACCATGGTCTTCATCGTTGGTTGCCTGGCCATCTTGGGTGGTGCCGCGCTGACCGTATTCGGACTGCCAGGTTCGGGCGGCAGTTCTATCGCCGATGAAGAGGTACGCACCGTCAAACGAGGGCAATTTGTTCATCGCGTGACCGAGACGGGCGACATCGAGAGTTCCGCTAACGTAGAAATTCGTTGCGAGGTCAAGGCTCGCGGCACCCAAGGCACTCCGATCATCGAGGTCGTCCCGGAAGGAACGATGGTCAAGAAGGACGACATCCTGGTACAACTCGACGCCACCGCCTTTGAAACGCAAAAGACATCGCAAGAGATGGCAGCCAACAAAGCCGAAGCCGCCATGATTCAGGCGCGCAACGCCTACGAGACGGCGGTGATTGCCAAGACGGAGTACCTGGAAGGAACATTTCGCCAGGAAGAACTCGCTATCGAAAGTGAAATCTTCGTGGCCAAGCAGAACCTTTCGCGGGCCAAGGACTATCTGCTATTCAGCAAGAAGTTGGCGACCAAAGGTTACGTCACGGCACAGCAGCTGGAAGCGGATCAATTCGCTGTGGAAAAGGCGGACCGTGAACTTCAGATCGCCAACAACAAGCTCGATGTGCTACGCAAGCACACCAAACTCAAAAAGCTGACAGAGTTGCAATCGGCAATTCTCACCGCAGACGCCAAGAAGAAGGCTGAAGAGAACAGCTACGACCTGGAACAACAAAATCTCGACGACATCAATCAGCAAATTACGAAATGCACGGTTCGCGCCCCGTCCGACGGCCAAGTGGTCCACGCCAACCAGCGCAGTCGCCGCGGCGGAAACGACATCGTCATCGAACCGGGCGTTCTGATTCGCGAAAATCAAGTGATGATTCGCCTGCCCGACCCCAGCAAGATGCAGGTCAAAGCCAAAATCAATGAGGCTCGCGTCGATCTGGTGAAGCCAGGCATGACCGCCACGATTCAGGTCGGCGCCTTTCCCGATCTGAAGTTGACGGGCAAGGTCGAAAAGGTCAACCGCTACGCCGAACCGGGTAGCTGGTTCAGCTCGAACGTGAAAACCTACGCCACCTTCGTCAGTGTCGATGGTAGCCCCGAGAAGTTGCGACCCGGACTGACGGCCGAAGTGCAGATTGAAGTCTCCCGGCTGGAAGATGTCTTGATGCTGCCGATCACCTGCATCGCCGAACATGGGGGCAAGCACTATTGCCTGGTCCGCGTCGGCGATCGTTGGGAACCAAAGCCGCGTGAGGTTCTGCTCGGGCCAAGCAATGAATCGATGGTCGTCATTCGCGAGACCCAAGATTTGAAAAAAGGAATCCGCGAAGGCGATGTGGTCGCCGCCAATCCGCTACGTCATCGTGACAATCCCAACATCGAGTGGCCAGAGCTCAAGCCGGAAGACGAAGAGGGGCAAAAGTCGACACCTCAACCAGAGAAAAAGAAGAAACCGCAAGGCAGCAAAGCCGCGCAGTTTTTCAAGAGCATGGACAGCAACGAAGACGGCAAGCTGACCTCCGACGAAGTCCCGGCCGAACAATGGGGATTCGTCTCCCGCGCCGACAAGGACAAAGACGGGGCGGTCAGTCGGGCCGAATTCCACGCCGCGATGGCGGCCTTGAAAGCCGCAGGTGGTGGCCCCGGCGGGGGACCGGGGGCCGGGCCATGAAGCTAGCCGCGCGCGTCGAAAATCTCACTAAGGATTACCACCTGGGTGCCGTTACCGTGCAAGCCTTGCGCGGGATCACACTCGAGGTTCCCCAAGGCGATTTGATCTCCATTATGGGGGCGTCCGGTTCCGGCAAGAGTACGCTCTTGAATCTGCTCGGCTGCTTGGACCGTCCCACGAGCGGGCAGATCTGGCTCGGCGAGCACAACGTCTCAGATCTTGACGACGATCAACTCTCTCAAATCCGCGCATCGGAGATCGGTCTGATCTTCCAGTCGTACAATTTGATCCCGCAATTGACCGTGCTCGAAAACATCGAGGTCCCGCTCTACTACCAGGGCACGCTCGGCAAGGCGGATCGAGAATACTGCGAACACCTGGCCTGCCTCGTTGGTCTTGAGAATCGCATGACGCATCGCCCATTCCAGCTCTCCGGTGGTCAGCAGCAGCGTGTCGCCGTGGCCCGTAGCTTGGCGAACCAGCCGCAATTCGTGCTGGCGGACGAACCGACGGGAAATCTCGATTCGGTAACAACCAACGAGATTCTCACCCTGCTTCACAAGTTGAACGAGCAAGGGACTACGATCATCATCGTCACCCACGAACAGGAAGTCGCGGACGTAACCCATCGACAGATCCACCTTACCGACGGCCTGGTCGACCGCGATCATCGTCAGGCAAGCAAGCCTGTCATGCCTGTCTAACCTCACGGCCATTGGCCCCAAGCGCGATGAACTTTCTGTGGTTGAGAACTTGGAAGATCGGAGTCAAGAGTCTGCTCTTGCATCCGATGCGTTCTCTACTCACGGTCCTTGGTATCTTCATCGGCACGGCCAGCGTGATTTGGCTGCTTTCAATCGGCGAAGGAATCAGCAAGAAGGCTCAACAGCAGATCGAGATGCTGGGAGCCCAAAACGTAATCATCAAATCGAAGAAGCCGGTCATTACCGCTTCGGCCAATGCGAGCGGCGGCACCCGGCGGCTGACTCCCTACGGCATCACGCGAGCCGACTTTCGGCAGCTTAGCAATCCTGAGATCTTCCCCACGGTCGAACGCGCGATTCCCATTCGCGATATTCGCCGCAAGTTTCGCTACGCCGACAACGTCGTCGATGGGCGGCTCGTCGGCTGCACGCCGGAATATGCCGAAGTGATGCGACTCGAAGTCGAGCGAGGCCACTTCATTTCCGACACGGACGTGAAAGACGAGAACAACTACTGCGTGCTGGCTGCGGAGGTCGCTCGGGAACTGTTTCCCCTGGAAAATCCGATCGGCAAACATATCCGCGTGGAACACGACCGCACGCCGCACGAACCGTATGTGGTGGTCGGCGTCATGAAGCCGCGGGCGTCGACCTCGGCGATCGGAAGTTCTCTCGAAGGTCAAGACTTCTCTGGCGACGTCTACATTCCGATCAAGACATTCTGGCGCCGGTTGGGCGACCGCATCGTTTCCGCCAGCAGCGGAACGTTTGAAGGTGAAATCGTCGAACTCAACCAGGTCACACTGCGAGTCAACCGTGTCGACAAGGTCGTCGAAACGGCTGACCTGGTGGAAGTCGCGCTGAACAAGAAACACAAAGAGGCGCAGGATTTCGACGTCTTTGTGCCGCTCGAACTTCTCGAACAAGTGCGCACCATGCGAGTGATGTTCATGGTCTTCATGGGCACGATCGCCGCCATTTCATTGGTCGTCGGTGGTATCGGCATTATGAACATCATGCTGGCCACCGTTACGGAACGAACGCGTGAGATTGGTATTCGCCGGGCACTGGGTGCCAAGCGTGGCGACATTACGCGACAATTCCTGGCCGAAACGGTCGTGCTCACAGTCGTCGGCGGGGCCTGCGGAATCTTAGGCGGACTGCTGTGCGGACCGACGATCTCCATGCTCCGCAGCATCCTGGAAGAGGTCATACCGACCACCATGGCGGAGCTGCCCGACGTGATTCGCAATGTCGAACCCCAGCTCGTCGGCTGGTCGGTCCCGCTGGCCTTTTTCATTTCGGTCAGCGTGGGAATTATCTTCGGGCTCTACCCGGCGATGCGTGCGGCGGCCATGGATCCGATCGAAGCGCTGCGACACGAGTAAAGCGACAGCTGACAGTCGTGCGGCATGTGCGCCCTCGCAAACGTGAAGTGCCCATTGATTGTGATACCTGTTTGGTCGTGTCCCTCGCTCACGCTTCGGGCTAGTATCACTTGGGTGCCTTGACTTCCGCCACCTCAGCGAGCGCCGCCAAGAGTTCTTCGAGCATCGCGGGCGTGTGATCCCAGCGCAGACTGAGTCGCAAGAGCGATTCGCCCGCAGGCACCGACGGAGGACGAATCGCCGGAATCAAGAAACCGCGGCCGGCCAGCTCCTCCGAAAGCCGCACGGCCACGTCCGGCTTGCCAACATAGATCGGTATGATCTGACTCGCCGAGTCGCCAAGGCGCCAGCCCTGTTCGGTCAGCTGCGTACGAAGCGATTCCGCTCTGGCGAGCAAATCCTTGCGACGACTCGGCTCCTCCTGCACGATCTTGAGCGCCGCAAGAGCCGCACTGGCCAGCACCGCCGGCGATGCCGTGGAGAAGACATACGAACGGGCACGATTGGCCAGATAGTCGATGAGCGATTGCGAGCCCGCCACGAATCCTCCGGCCGCCCCGAGCGCCTTGCTCAGCGTGCCGATCTTGATGTCGATCCGATCGCCAACCCCGACTGCCTCGGCCACTCCCCTGCCCTGGTCGCCAAAGACGCCGGTCGCGTGGGCTTCGTCGACCAAGAGCATCGCGTCGTATTGATCGGCAAGTTCGGCGATTCGTTCAAGCGGAGCAAAATCGCCATCCATACTGAAGAGCGTATCGGTCGCGATCAACCTTCGCCCTGTGGAGGCATCGTTCTTGAGCAGCGATTCCAGATGATCGGCATCGGCATGCCGATAAATCTGCACCGCCGCGTTAGAAAGCCGACAACCATCGACCAGGCTGGCATGATTCTTGGCGTCGGAGAATATGACGTCACCGGAGCCAGTCAGCGCCGCAATCGCCCCACTGTTGGCAGCGAAACCTGAAGGGAACAATAGCGCCGCTTCGGTCCCTTCAAACTCGGCCAAGGTCCGTTCCAGCTCCGCGTGAACCGAATCGCGTCCGACCACCAGTGGACTGGCACCACTGCCAAACCCACAAGGCTCGGTCGCCTCGCGTACCGCGGCCAGTACCGCCGGTTCCGCAGCGAGCGCGAGATAATCGTTCGAGGCGAAGTTCAGCAAGCGCTGGCCGTCGATCTCGATTGAGGCTCCTTGTGCCGACCCGCGAGTGCGAATACGCCGCAGCAGCTGATCCGACTCAAGACGAGAAAGTTCTGCGTCGAGCCAAGCGAGTGCCTTGGATGTGCCAGCCATGCGGTCGTTCGGATGCGGTAAACGAGGAGGTCGTACGACGCGCGAATACTATTCCCGCGACTCTTCTTTCTCTTTGAACTTCGGGTCGGCCCGCGGCATTTTGGCCTCAACACTGATCAACCACTTCGACAACAGTAGGTCGAGTTCTTTGACTTTCTCCGGCATACCGCCGGCGAGGTCCTTCGACTCCACACCATCGTCCTTGAGATTGTAGAGCTCGGTCGATCCGTCTTCGTATTGCCGAATCAACTTGTAGTCGCCGGCACGCACGATGCCATAGGGGTCGGCGTCGGTGCCGCGATAGTGCGGGAAGTGCCAGAAGAGTGCGTCGCGGTCTAGCGGTCCTTCATCCGCCAGCAGCGGAACCAGGCTGACGCCATCAATATCGCCAGGATCATCCCCCTCCGCTTCGTCGCGGTCGACCCCAGCGATGTCCAGTAGTGTCGGAAAGATGTCGATGCCCATGACCGGTTCGTCGATGGTGGTTCCCGCGGCCGTAACGCCTGGCCAGTGAACAATAAACGGAACCTTAAGGCCGCCTTCGTAGACCATGCCCTTACCGCCGCGGAGTGGAGCATTGTTGGTCACCTTCAGATAGCCACCGTTGTCGGACGTGAAGATCACGACCGTGTTCTCGGTCAGCTGCATCTCGTCGAGCTTGGCGAGCACGCTGCCGACCGCTTCGTCCATGCTCTGCACCATGGCGGCATAGCCGGCGTTCTTCTGTCCCGCCTTCGGCTTCGCCTCGTACTTGGCCAATAGTTCCTTCTTGGGCTGAATCGGCGTGTGCACGGAATACGGGGCGAAGTGCAAGAAGAAACGCTGCTCGCGATTCTTCTCAATGAAGTTGGCTGCCTCTTCCGCCAAACGATCGGTCAGGTACTCCCCTTCCTGCTTCGGTTTGAAGTTGGGAAACGGACGCTGCCACTTGGTTTCATACGGGTAGTAGTACGTCGGCGGCTGACCATAGTCGCAACCGGCGATGTTGACGTGAAAACCTTGTCGCTCAGGAAAATAGTCGTCGGGGCCAAGATGCCACTTGCCGACATGACAAGTTCGGTAGCCGGCCTCACCAAGCACTTCCGCCAGCGTCACCTCGCTGTGCTCCATCCAAAATGGATTGACCGGCGTTTCCAATTTCTTGCCGACCGACTCGTACTCCCGATCGCCGTCGATTCCCTTCGGCTGCTGCCCGCCGTAACGAAAACGCATCCAGTCGGTGATGCCCACACGAGCCGGGTAACGGCCGGTCAACAGAGCCGCTCGACTCGGCGAACAGACTGAACAGGCGGCATACCCGTTGGTGAATCGCACTCCTCGTTCGGCCAATCGGTCGATATTCGGTGTTTCGTAGTACTGGCTGCCCTGGCAGCTAAGATCGGTCCACCCTAGGTCGTCAATCAGAATGACAATCAGGTTGGGTTGATCGGCGGTCGCCGGTTCCGCGGATGCAGGAGCCGCACAGCTCACGGACACCAAGAACAATGCGATCAATAACAAGAGTGCTCGCATCTTGCCGCTTTGTCTCGTTTTCGTGGAACTCATTCTAAGATGTCTCATCGTCTGCCCTAATGTCGTGTTGCCCAATCCATCGGTTCGTCAATCCTCCGCTA
>CAYLRE010000030.1:0-26306 GCA_964385715.1 uncultured Planctomycetaceae bacterium | reverse complement strand
CGCCACCCTTTGCCTGGCACGCACAGGGGGAACGACGCTCACCGGGTGAATATTCGATAAGATGCTTCTTCTCGCGCTAACACGCTCCCCGCAGGAACTCTAGCATTCGGCTAGGGGTAGACAACCGTTTTAGCAGCGGGGCGTGCGCGAATTGACCGGACTCGCCGCCGGTCGTACCGGTTATGCTTGTTGGTTGGGCGGGCGGTGGCGGCCGCGGTCAGCCACTTGTCGCTCCTATTCACATTCGCAACGGTACCCAGCTACCGCAGGAAGTTGCATTTGGGGCCGAAGAGCCCCGACTCGCGGGGTACCAGAATCGCCGCCAGCCGCCCCCCGGCATCGACGGCCACAATTTCTTGATTGGCGTTAGCACTAATCTGGCTCTCGTCAATCTCCACGCGGCGGCCGTTCTTGATCTCTTCGACTTCGGCCGCGTCGAGCGTCACTTGTGGAAGACCGGCTAGCGCCAACAACGGTGGCTGCAGATGCTCGGCCAACGTCTCCGGCCAGATGGCGTCCAGCTCAGACGCTTCCTCGACCTGAAACGGACCAATACCCGTACGTACCAATTCCGACATTACAGCAGCACTGCCAAGCGATTCGGCCAGGTCGCGTCCCAAGGAGCGAATGTAGGTACCACTGCCGCAGCGGGTATCGAACACCAAGCGAGGATACTCGTACTCCACGATTTCGAGCGAATCGATTCGCACCGTGCGCAGGGGCATGTCAACCTGCTTGCCACGCCGGGCCAACTTGTAGGCACGCTGGCCTTCGATCTTCACAGCCGAAAAGGCGGGGGGACGCTGCTCGACGTTGCCCACGAACTTTGCCGCCGCCTGTTCGAGTTCTTCGAGCGTCAGCTCTGGAGCATTGGCAAGCGGAACCAATTCGCTCTCGACGTCATCCGACTCGCTCGACTGCCCTAGGAGGAATGTGCCGCGATATGCCTTGGGCATCCGCTGCACGTACTCTATGAGGCGAGTGGCTGTGCCGATGCAAAGCACGAGCACGCCACTGGCAATCGGATCAAGCGTGCCGGCATGGCCGACCTTGATCTTCTTCGATCGCTGCAGACCGGGATGTTCGGTCGCGAGTTCCGCCGCCTGTTCGGCTTCGGCAAGCTGCTTGGCCCAACCGCGAGCCGCTCGTTCGACGCGATTCACCACATCGCGCGACGACATGCCAGCCGGCTTGTTAACAGAGATCAGGCCACAGAGTTCGTTCACGGACGTCATGAAAGTCGAAGCAAGAGTATTAACGGATGGAGCAGGCAAGGGAGCGTGAAACGATCTGCGATCTATCTAATCGTAAAGTGACAAAGCGACGCCACTTCGGCCGCCGAACGCTGCTGCAGGTTGGAGAACCGGTCGCGTAACCCTTCGACATCATCGACACCGAGCAGTGCCAGCTTCTGAAACTTGTACTGCAACAAGTCATCGAGATCGGCCGTGGTGTTGCGCGCGTGTCCGGCCGGGTACATCACCAGGTCCGAGGCGAGTGTGCCGAGCTGCGCGTGATCGATTTCGAGCGAGGTCGGGATTCCGTCCGGGTATTTGGCGTCGTACTCCGGCCCACCGTGAACGAAGTCGATACGATCCATGAGGCTGCGCGTCAGCGGATGTACCAGGCTCCCGTCGCCATAGTCGGCTGGGCCAAGCATCAACTCCTTCCAGCCGCTCCGCTTCAATTCGAACGCTTTTCGCAGAAGCGTGGCGATGATGTAGACCATCGAATGGTCAGCGCTCTGCCGCGTGCGAGGATCTCGCTTGGCCGGATCGCCAATGATGCCGTGCGCCGGTTCGTAGATCTTGATGCGAATCTGCTGGAGTGCCGTCTCGTCTTCGAGCAGCGACGGGTGGGCGGCCAAGAGATCGAACAGACCTTGGATCGCGCCGGCCGACTGATGTTCGTACAGGCCCAGCTTGAAGTGCATGCCCATGATGGCGAAGTCGTCGCCGCTAGTCGCGAGCGTAAGATCGAAAGGACTGGTCTCCAGTTCGTCCGGCTTCTCAAACAAGCAGAAGATGGCGGCCGGATTGCGAAACACGTCGGCCGGACCAACAAAGCCACGCAGCGCCCGCTGGGCACTGAGCACCGCAGCTTCGGAAGTAATGGCCGCCGAGGCCCCCTTTGAATCGGAAAGTTGATGGCCAGCACGGATCGCGCGGAACGGAATATAGTGGGCGACCGTCATACCGATCGCGGACTCAATCTGGTCCACAGTGCCGCCGAGCATCGCAGCGTAGACCGTGGCCGAAGCGATCGCGCCATGCACCACGTGGTCGATCTTGTAATCCTTGAGACTGAAGACCTCGGCGAGTCGTCCACGAATCTCGTCGATCAGTAACATGCCGCGGCAAAGCGTCTGCCCGTCGAGCTTGCCAACTTCTGCCGCCGCCAGGGCGACCGGATAGAAATCGTTGTGGCCAAATTCACCGGCCGTGGCACCGGCTGCCGGGTTGTAGCCGAAATTGGTGCCGTTCGAATCCCACTCGCGGGCCGCAGATGAATTCGCGACGACCGCCTTCTCGGGAGCGACAAGGGTCGTCGACCCGTAACAGGTCGCACCGTCCGACCCACCTTCGCGCAGGTAGGCCGCGGCCTCTTCACGCAACACGGTCGGAGCGTTGGTGCAAAGGGCGATCGCCGACACCGCACAAGCAATGCTGTCGAGATGAAACTGTGCGAGTCGCCGCCACACGGCCGGGCTTGGTTCATCAAATCGGCCGGCGAGAAAATCGATCGCGTATTGGGCCAATCCGCGAACCTGATTCGTGTCGCGTGGCAGTGTTACTTGTACTTGTGTCATAGGTCTGCCTCCGTTCTTTTCTATTCCGCAAAGTTTGCCCGTCGGTCACTCTGTAACGCTGGGATTGCGCTCGCGCCACTTTCTCCGTCGCGGATTATGGCAGCACCTTAAGCCGATCGGCAAGCGGCGTGAATTGCAGCGGCCAACCGAAGGCGACTCGCCTGGTTGCTTCGGACACACCCCCATGACGAACATACGCAACCAAATCAGTGGCCAAAGGTGGCAAGTCGATAGGCCATCTGGTAGGATCGAATTTGTCTCGAGAACTCCGTTCGCGCCGTCGCGACTCCCATCTCAATTCCCCTTCTCGACGACAATGTCCCCGTCGCCACGACAACGCCCCTTCCATAGGCCCGCGATTCAAGCGGCATTCGCATGGAGATGAATTTCAAGAAGCTCGGCCCCTACGAGATCGGCGACAAGATCGGCGCCGGCGGAATGGGTACGGTCTTCTCAGCGGTCGACAGCGAAACGGGACAGGTCGCCGCCGTCAAAGTCCTCGCCCCGGCGCTGGCCATGCAGCAGGGCTTCCGCGAACGATTCGAGTCGGAAATTGAATCGCTTAAGAAGCTCGAGCACCCAAACATCGTCAAGCTTTATGGCTACGGGCAGAAGGATGCCTTTCCGTTCTACGCGATGGAGTTGGTCGAAGGAGCCAACCTGGAAGAAGAACTCAGCAACGGCCGGCGATTTGACTGGCGAGAAGTGACTCGGATCGGCATTAAGTTGTCGCGTGCTCTCAAATTGGCCCACGACCACGGCGTCATTCACCGCGACATCAAACCGGCGAATGTCTTGATCGATCAGGACGGCGAGATCAAACTGAGCGACTTCGGTGTCGCCCGACTGTTTGGCAATACCGGGTTAACCAGTGAAGGGGGTGTCTTGGGCACGGCCGAATACATGGCCCCCGAGCAGGCGGACGGCAGTCGCGTGACCCATCGCTGCGACTTGTACAGCCTGGGCGGGGTGATGTACGCACTGTTGGCCGGTCGACCACCGTTTCGCAGCAAGTCGATGCTGGAGCTATTGCAGCTGCAACGCTTTGCCACGCCCGACAGCGTACGGCGCTATGCCCCTGAGTCGCCAAAAGAGATCGAACAGATCATCAACCGACTGTTGGCGAAGGACCCGGCCGATCGATTCCCCAACGCGCTGATGCTCACGCGACGACTGGAGGCAATGGAGATTGGCCTGTCGCTACAGGCCGAGGCGTTGAAGAAACAGACTCCTGGGGAAACGCTCGTCGACACGTCCTCCCCCGAGGAATCTCGGGCCGGCGTCAACGGAAACTCAGGCTCGAGTAGCTCCGGAGATCACAGTTCCGGGGCAAGCAACTCTGAATTCGACGAAGGAGCGTCCGATCTCGCGGCGAAAGGAACCTTGGCCGCAGACAACGCGGACAACGAATCCGCGCAGGATGAGAACCTCGACGACACCATGGAACGGGTTGTCGATGCGGACGGAAAGATCGTCGCTCTCGCAGCCGTCACCGCCGATGTGAACGGTTCGCATAGCGACGCCGCCAGCGCAATCCATGACCAGGACGATTTTGACCACGGCTACGATCATTTCACGACGATCGAAGAAGAAAGACGGCGGCAGTTGATTAGTGAACGGGAGGAGATCCCGCTGATCTCCTTACCGACTGTCTTCCTGATTATCTCGCTGCTATTCACGGGGTATCTGATTTGGCATTGGGCAAGTCCGCCCAGCGAGAGTGAGCTGCTTTCCAAGATTGAATCCATTGCTCGAACCGGTGACGATGTCCGCCTTCGCGAGGTGGAAGAAGAGATCGGGACCTACCTGCGTCTGTATGCGGACAGTAGTGACGCCAACCGTGTTGAAGAGTACCAGAATCGCTTGAATGCAGCTCGCATGGCGGGACGTGCCGTGCGGCATGCGAACGACCTCTTCCGGCGTTTTCCCGACTCGATCGTAGCGGGCGACTACATCGAAGCGGTCGAACTGATCGCGACCCAGCCGGAGCAGGCCCTCGCCAGGCTCCAGGCGATTGTCGATCTGTACGGGGAGCAGGCAAGCCGCCCGGAAGAAATCCGTCGTTTTGTTGATGCTGCCGCAGCACAGATCCCTCGTCTCCGTCGCAGAGTGGAGGAACGACGCGACAAGTTTCGTCAGCAGATCCAGCGGGACCTGAACTACGCAGAGCAATTGCGGGAGACCAACCCTGAAAAGGCACGGCAAGCCTTGCAAGCGATTGTTGCACTCTATGCTTCTGAACCGTGGGCCGTGGATCTGGTTGTGCGGGCGAGAGAAATCTTGCAGACATTGCCCCCCGAACAAGTTGAAGAGGTGGAACAAGAGGTTGACCGACCGCTAGCAGAGGATTCGGCAGAGAATAAGCCTGCCCAAGAAGTAAACGAGTCTGTGAAGGACGAAGACGCGGCAGATTACCGGCCCGGTTCTGTCTGACTGACCGCGCATTCGCGGGCAGCCCGCCAACTCTGGCGGAGCCAGTGGTACCCCCTAGCCGACATCTTAGTGCGCAACTAATCCTGTGGCGAAATTGCAACGCGTGACGCCATTTCTTCGCCCGCTGGCAAAGTTTGCCTCAGCCGTACCTGCCGCAAGGACCCCGCTGGCATAAAATTCTTCCAAATGCCGGACTCCGCCAGCACATCTCAAGGCGTGTGATATTCTTTCCTTACGAGGCCCTCTCGACGTCTGTCGAGCCGCTCGGCGTTCGCGCCAGCGGGGCCTGACGAAAAATGGAGCTTTTGCTGCAGGAGGAATTGAGTAACATCCATGCTTATGACGCACACCCATCCGGCACTTCAATTTGCTCACCCGCTTCCCTACGGGGCGATTCTCCACGACGGCGGAGTGCAGTTTGTCGTCTTTAGCCGCTCAGCCCGCGCGATGCGCGTGCTGCTGTATGAGAACGTCGACGACTTGGAAGCGAACGAGGTGATTCACCTCAACCCGGAAACGGATCGCTGGGGCGATGTGTGGAGTGCGTTTGTTCCAGGCATTGGAGCCGGACAGCTTTACCACTTCCAGGCCGACGGCCCCTACGAACCCGAATTTGGTCACCGCTTCGATGGTACCGCTCGTCTGGTCGACCCGTATGCGCGTGCCCTGGCCGGTACTTTCTTGCCGTCGAATGACGGCATCGTGCGTCCGCCGAAGTGCGTCGTCATTGACGATCAATTCCAGTGGCAAGGCGATCGTCACCTGCGTCGCAATCTTTCCGAAACGATCATCTACGAGCTGCACGTGCGCGGGTTCACCAACTCGCCGACCAGCGGTGTCGAGCACCCGGGGACCTATCTCGGCGTGATCGAAAAGATTCCCTACCTGCAGTCGCTGGGCGTGACGGCCGTGGAGTTGATGCCAGTACACGAATTTCCAATTCGTGACTGCCTGGGCAATCACCTCGACCGACCCAACTACTGGGGCTACGACTCGATGGCCTTCTTCTCGCCTCATCGCGGTTACGCGGTCAGCAACGAGCCGGGCGCCCAAGTTAATGAATTCAAGCAGATGGTTCGGGCCCTGCATCAGGCAGGCATCGAAGTCATCCTCGACGTCGTCTTCAATCACACCTGCGAAGGTAACGAACTCGGCCCGACGATTAGCTTCAAGGGACTTGAGAACAAAGTCTATTACATGCTCGAAGGCGAAGGTGCCTACTACCGCAACTACTCGGGCTGTGGAAATACGGTCAACGGAAATCACCCGATCGTTCGCGAGATGATTTTCAACTGCCTGCGTCACTGGGTTCACAATTACCACGTCGACGGCTTCCGCTTCGACCTGGCGTCAATCTTGAGTCGCGACCGTGAGGGCAACCTGGTTCCCAACCCGCCGCTGGTGGAAGTGATCGCAGAAGACCCCATGTTGGCCGACACCAAGATCATTGCCGAAGCGTGGGACGCCGCGGGCGCCTATCAAGTCGGCACCTTCGCCAATCTCCGTTGGGCGGAGTGGAACGGCCGCTATCGGGACGACGTCCGTCGCTTCTGGCGAGGAGACGAAGGCCAACGCGGCAACATGGCTACCCGACTGGCCGGTTCCAGTGACCTTTACGAAGCCGGTGGCCGCAAGCCGTACCACAGCATCAACTTCATCACCTCGCACGATGGTTTCACGCTCAGCGATTTGGTCAGCTACAGCCACAAGCACAACGAGGCCAACGGCGAAGGCAATCGCGACGGCGACAACAACAACCACAGTACGAACTTTGGCACCGAAGGACCGTGCCATCGACCCGAAACGGAAATCGCCCGACTGCGCCAGATCAAGAACTTCCTGGCCTCGATGCTGCTCAGCCAGGGTGTGCCGATGATTGTCTCGGGCGACGAGATGGGTCGCACACAGGGTGGGAATAACAACGCCTATTGCCAAGATAACGAGATCTCGTGGTTCGACTGGCAGTTGGTCGACGAGAACGAGGATCTGCTGCGATTCACCCAGGCCCTGATCGACTTCCGTAAGAACGAACCGTCGGTTCGCCGCGAGGACTTTCTCCGTGGAAAGACCGACCGTCGCGGCGAATTGCCGGACGTTAGCTGGTTCGATCCGGCCGGTAAGCAGATCGACTGGAGCCAGGATGCCCCGCAACTGACCTGCATGCTGCGAGCTTGGACTCCCGACGACGATCGAGACGACGAGGGACGCCACTTGCTGTTCTTCATCAATGCGGGAGCAGAACCTTGCCAGTTCATCGTGCCGGGCACGGCTCGAAATCTCGACTGGCGACAGTTCATTGACACCGCGGCCGAAAGTCCTGCTGACGTTTTCCCCGGTGGAGGTGGTCCACGCATGGGCCGCACACTGCGGATCGATTTGGCGGAGCGATCGATGGTTGTCTATGTCGCCGATGAGCCTCGGAGTCGACGACCCAAGTCGGGCGGCTTGTAACGCCCGACATGGCGTCCGAATCTTGCCGAAGCGTGTACCAGCTTCTTGCATCTGTTGACGTAAGTCGTTGCGGGATGACGACACCCGTAACCCGAAGCGTGAGCGAGAGCAACTGAGCACGGCTGCCTTGATTGGCAGTCGAGCGCAGGGCGGTAGCTGCATAACGACCAAGCAGGTTTCACCAACAATCGGACGTCCGCGTTGGCGTCACGCACATGCCGCACGACTATAGCCGAATCCGCAAGGCCTGAGGCTATATGAGGTTCCGTCAACGAATGCAAAAACTGGTAATTGCCGCGTCGGAGCGTGTATTAAGGCAGCGTTGCTTGCGCCTTCTGCGACGGACAACACCGCCTCTTCCGTAGGGTGACCGTAACCGGCAAAGTCTTCCAAACAGGTCTTTGCGCGAAGTCGGCGGCGCAGATGTTAATTTGACGTGATTAAAAAATTCCGCACATAGCTCACACCACCGTCGGTCCGATAGGGTTTCAGGTACTTTCATCCCTGGCGGATCTGTAGGAGGTTGTGCGTGTCTATTTCGCTGCGAATTGGCTTGTCGCTCGTTTTCTCTGCCTTTGCCATCGGCGTCACGAACTTGTGGGCAGAAGATGAAGGTCAGCAAATTCATTGGCATACGAGCGCCGAACAGGCCTGGCAGGAAATGCGTGACCACGATCGGCCGCTTCTGCTATTCGTAACCACGAACGGTTGCCGCTATTGCGACAAGATGAAGGGCGATACCTACGCCGACGATGACGTCCGCACCGATGTCGATGGATCGTTCGTGGCGCTCCGAATCAATGCCGACAACGAGGCCACGGAACAGTGGCTGGCCCGCTTCGGCATTCGTCTCTACCCGACGACGCTGCTGATCTCGCCCCAGTCGAAGCTGATCGACCGCATCGATGGTTACGTCGATGCCGAAAAGATGCGTCCCCGATTGGCCCGCGCCGTGCGGCAAATCGAGGAAGTGCGCACTGCCGCTGTCGACGTGAATACGACGACGAAATAGGCTCCGCAGCCCGCGTTCGCGCTTTCGCGACCGCTGCCCACGCTTGATCGATGCGAGCGATACGTCTACAATCGGCGGAGTGAATTGAGACTGGGTCTCATCTTCTTCGCCACCAAAATCGCTCCATGCGCGTCGTTTTTCCCTCCCACGCCGCGACAGCCTTATGTCGGACCTTCTCCCTCTCAGCATGCTGCGTGTCGGCCAGACCGCCCATATCGGGCAAGTTGTTGGTCTGCCGGACCACGTCAAGCGACTTGCCGAGCTGGGAATGCGTGAAGGTGCCGATGTCCGCGTCGTACAGTCGGGCAGCCCGTGCATTGTCCAGATCGATGGGCAGCGGTTGGCGTTTCGTGACACCGATCTTTTAAGTGTGCTGGTTCGCCCCGCCGCGGACGCCGCCCCCGTGAATGTCACTGCGCAGGCCACGGCATCACCAGGACAAGCGGCCACCGACCGGTCCCTCAAGGCGGGAGCCCAAGCATGAGCCAGTTGGCCGAACTGGCTGTGGGAAGTCGCTGCCGTGTTGTGAATGTCGATGCCGGCGACGCGATTGGTATGCGGCTGCTGGAGATGGGTCTCACGCCTGGCGTTGAGTTGGCGATCGTCGGCACCGCGCCTTTGGGCGATCCAATCGAGTTGGAAGTTCGAGGCTACCGACTCAGCGTCCGCAAGAGCGAGGCCGCACGTGTCTCGATCGAAGTCATTGAATAATCTCCCTAGCGAGCTGCCGCCCACTGTCCGGCGTGCCCTGCCCGCCGCTCTCGCCCCCTGCCCGCCACTATGTCTGTTAGCACTCCCTCCACAAGTTCTGAGCCGACCACGTTGACCGTTGCCCTGGTCGGGAATCCCAATACCGGAAAGTCGACCCTCTTCAACGCCCTCTGCGGTGTGCGTCAACGTGTTGGCAATTACCCCGGCGTCACGGTCGAGAAGAAGGTCGGCCACGCCACGTTCAGTGGCCGCGATTTGGAGCTGATCGACCTTCCAGGCACGTACAGCCTCGCCCCGCATTCGCCCGACGAGATGGTCACGGTCGACGTGCTGCTCGGTCGCCAGGCCGGCACGCATCCGCCGCATGCGATTCTGGCGATTGTCGATGCCAGTAACCTGGAGCGGAATCTCTACCTGGTTAGCCAGCTGTTGGAGTTCGACCGCCCGGTGGTGGTCGCGCTCAACATGATGGATGTCGCCGCCGAGCGTGGTGTTGAAGTCGATGTCGAGGCCCTGCAGAAGCGGCTCGGCACCACCGTGATTCCGATTCAGGCGCATCGCAAGGTCGGGCTCACCGAGCTCGAGGCGGCCTTGGTCGCCAGTCTCGACGCTCCTCGTGAAGCGCCCGCGAGTCCATTCCCGCAGGAATTCTGCCAAGAGGTAACGACGCTGGCTGATGCCTGGGAGACGACCGTGGGGATCGGTGACGCCACGCCGCGTTTCCTCGTCGAGCGATTGCTGCTCGATTCCGGCGGCTACCTGGAGACTCACCTGCTGGAGGAAAGTGTCAATGCTGACGAGGCCGCCATTGCTTCCTTCCGCGACCAACTCACCACCGCTCGTGAGCGACTCGCCGCCGGTGGCATGCCCGTTCCGGCGATCGAGGCGATGTCCCGCTACGCCTGGGTTGGCGAAGTGACCTCCGCGGCCGTGAAGCGACCTGCATCTCGCCAAGTCACGCTCAGCGATCGCATCGACCGCATTCTCACCCACCGCCTGCTCGGCACGTTGATCTTCGCCGCCTTGATGCTGACCGTCTTCATGACGATCTTCACGTGGGCTGGCGTTCCGATGGATCTGATTGACGAAGGCTTTGCCGCCGCCGGCGAGATGGTCTCCTCGCGAATGGCCGAGGGTCCGCTTCAGTCGCTCATTGCCGACGGTGTGATCGCCGGTGTCGGTGGTGTGGTTATCTTCCTGCCGCAGATCCTGATTCTGTTCTTCTTTATCGCGGTTCTCGAAGATTGTGGGTACATGGCCCGAGCCGCGTACCTCATGGATAAATTGATGTCGCGCGTGGGCCTGAGCGGCAAGTCGTTTATCCCCATGCTTTCGTCGTTCGCATGCGCGGTGCCAGGCATCATGTCGGCCCGCGTGATCGAGAATCGCCGCGACCGCATGACAACGATTCTCGTCGCCCCGCTGATGAGTTGCTCCGCTCGGCTGCCCGTTTATTTGATTCTGGTGAGTGCCTTCATTCCGGCCACGCCCTACCTCGGTGGATTCCTTACCTTGCAGGTGCTCACCATTGCCGCGATGTACTTGCTTGGCATTGTCGTGGCGGCCGTCGTGGCGTTCATCCTTAAGAAGACCTTCTTCCGCGGCGAGACCCCACCGTTTGTGATGGAGCTTCCCAGCTACAAGGTCCCCTCGTTCACCACCGTATTTTTCCGCGTCGTCGATCGCGGGTGGGCATTCATCCGCCGAGCAGGCACCATTATCTTTGCCGTCTCCGTGATCATTTGGGCCCTGATGTACTTCCCCCGCAATGACGAGGCCATCTCCGCCCAGGCGACTGAGATGCTGAAGGATCCGGCCGTGGTGACCCGCATGGCCGATGTGCCGGAGGAAGATCGCCAGGCCAACCTGGAGAGCAGCCTGCACCAGCGACAGAGTATCTTGGGGCAGGCCGGTCAGGTCATCGAGCCAGTCGTCCGACCGCTCGGCTGGGATTGGCGGATTGGCTCCGCGGCGATTGCCTCCTTCCCGGCTCGCGAGGTCGTGATGGGCGTGCTGGGCGTGATTTACAATCTGGGCGAAGATCTCGACCTTGGTGACAAAGGAGACCAGACGCGGCTGGGCGCCCAACTGCAGGCCGCCACATGGGATGGCACCGATGACCCGGTGTATAATGTCCCGGTGGCGTTGTCGCTGATGGTCTTCTTCGCGCTCTGTGCCCAGTGTGCCGCCACGCTGGCGGTGCTGAAGCGGGAGACCAATAGCTGGCGATGGCCGATCTTCTCCTTCGTTTATATGACCGCACTCGCCTACGTTGGTGCCTTGATTACGTATCAGGTAGGCATGCTGCTGGTCTAACCGAATCGAGTCACTATCTCTTAACGCCTTTAGACCGCGCGGACTCCAGATGTTTGATTGGCTGTCGCTCGATTGGCAAATGATCGCCGTGTTCGTGATCGTGCTAGCCGCGGTCGTGCATCTGGTGCGAGTCAGCTGGCGAGCTTTGGCTGGCCGCGGCGGCGGTTGCGGCTCTTGCAGTAGCGGCGGTTGTGATCCAGAATCGTTGGGCCAGAAGAAGCCGCTCGTCTCGATCGACCTGCCGAGTGCCGATCCGCCTGCCGCCAGCAAGAATGGCGACGAAGTGTGATTGCGGGGCCGGGGGAATTCAGGGGTGGCCCGCTTGGGTGCCACTGCTGGCTTGTCCAGCAGTGCCCGATCCGTTTTTTTCGTTTTCATGTTACGAAAGGTGGCCGCTCGATGCGTTTCTCTCGCTCTCTGATGCCGACACGCCGTCTGTTGCTTGCTCTCTGCTTCTGCTCCCTGTTTGCTACGCATGGTTCGAGAGTCGCCGCAGCGGCCGATGCCGCGCCACCAAAGGTCAATATTTTGTTCGCAATTGCCGATGACTGGGGCCCGCATCACGCCAGTGCCTACGGCGACGCCGTGGTGAAGACGCCGACCTTCGATCGCATCGCCCGTGAAGGAGCCCTGTTCACCCACGCCTTTTGCACCTCGCCCTCGTGCACTCCCTCGCGGAGCGCCATCCTGACCGGGCAGTATCATTGGCGGCTCGATAGCGGAGCCAATCTCTATGCCGTGTTTGGCAACCGCTTTGCCACTTATCCGGAGCTGCTTCGCGTCACTGGCTACCAGCTGGGCGCCAGCGGCAAGACCTGGGGGCCAGGCCGCACCGAGCGACCAGGCCGGCAATTGATGGGGCCGCGTTACGAAGACTTCCCGGCCTTTCTTGCCAAGCGGGATGTTGCCAAGCCGTTCTGCTACTGGCTCGGCAGCGGCGATCCGCATCGCGATTACGACCCCGGCTCGGGCAAGCGGAGCGGCATGGACCTGTCGAAGATTCACGTGCCGGCCTTCTTTCCCGATAACGAGCTGGTCCGCAGTGACATCGCCGATTACTACTTCGAGGTGCAAAGGTTCGATGCCCTGGTGGGGAAGGCTCTGGCCGCGCTCGAAGCGGCCGGCGAGCTCGACAACACGATCGTGGTTATGACGAGCGACCATGGCATGCCCTTTCCTCGCGCGAAAAGCAATATTTACGACTACGGGGCCAAGGTGCCGCTAGCGATTCGCTGGCCCAAGCATGTGAAGGCGGGTCGCCGCGTCGAGGATTTTGTGAACCTGACCGATATGGCGCCCACGTTTCTCGCCGCCGCGGGCATGCACCCGCCCGCTCGCATGACCGGCCGCAGCCTGATGCCGGTGCTGAAGAGTGCGTCCTCGGGCCTGGTCGATCCGTCGCGCGACAAAGTTTTCTTTGGCAAGGAGCGGCATGTCGCCTCGCAGACCTGGCCGGACTACGGCGGGTATCCCTGCCGGGCGATTCGCACCAAGGACTTTCTCTATATCCGCAACTACCGCATCGATCGCTGGCCAGCCGGTAACGCCAACCATCGCGGTGCGGCGGTGCCAGGCGGCTGGTATGCCGACTGCGATAACGGCCCGACCAAGCGTTACATGATTGACAACGTCCACAAGGACCTGCTGCATCGCCAGCTGTTCGACCTTTCCTTCGGGCTGCGACCGGCCGAGGAGCTGTACGACCTGGCCAAAGATCCGGAGCAGGTCCGCAACGTGGCGGGCGTTGAGAAGTACGAGGAGCAGAAGGCGGCCTTGGCCGCGGAGCTGACTCGCGAACTCCTTGAGAGCGAAGACCCCCGCGAAGTTGGCGGCGGCGACAAATTCGACCGCTACCATTACTTTGGCGGTGCCCCGCTCTACAAGAATCGGTAGTAGACACCGGTTTTTCCAGCGTTTGTTCCTCCTTTGTGCGACGGCTGTGCGACGGCTGTGCGACGGCTGTTCGGCATCTGTTCGGCATCTGTTCGACGGTTGTTCGACGGTTGTTCGATGTTTGTTTTACCTCCTCGGTACCGAGACCGTGCTTGCCTCTCCGCCATAACCCGACGCGTCAGTGAGGGACACGATCAAGCGGGTTTCACCAACAATTGGATGTCCGCGTTGGCGCGTGCGGAGTGCCGCACGACTATAGTCCTCATGTTCGGTTCGTAATTGGTGGACATGTCGCACCTCAACATCGGCTGTCGCCTCAAAGCTTTTTGATCGTGTCCCTCGCTGACGCTTCGGGTTAAATGGCGTGAGCCTCTGATTTGTTCATGAAATAAAAAACCCGCGCGGACTCGGTCCCTGTCATTGAACCGAATCGGCGCGGGCTCTTTTTGATACCTACGGGCACATTGCCTGCAAGCTCTGCCGATACCTCGGGCGCGATCTATGGGTTGTCTTCTCTTCGGGTGCCACTGGCTTTGCCAGTGCCTTCTTGTCGCGGAACACTCCGTGCAAAGCTCAAGCTGATTGCGGAGCATTCAGCGACATTAAACCTCACTCATAAACGCCTATACACCATAACAACTTTTGCCAGAATGTCAATTTTCAAAAAGAACCCACCTGGCACCTGCGCACGTCTCACAACATGACCGGTCACGTCGCGCCACTACGGACAACCGTTCGCCTTGAGGTAGGCCTGCCACCAATCCCGAAGCTCCAAGTCAATTCGGTGGAACTCGGCTAACGGATTATCGCTTTCCGGAAACAACTGCCGGGACACCTTGGTTTCTACGTTCGCTTCAAGGCTGCCCGACGAGCATTCGACGTGAACGTAAACCTTGGTCCCATCCGGATTCTCCTTGGCATACCAGCGGGTCGTCACATCAATGGTCCACGACTGCGGCAATCCGGCCCCAAAGTCAACGCGTTCGTATCCCTGGTCAACGCGTTCGTATCCCTGGTCAACCAACCAAGGATGCATGACATCGGCCGCCTCTAGGTAAAATCGTTTGGTGCGTCCCGAACTATAGAATCCTAAACTGGAAACGTCATCGTGCCCTCGTGGAATCCTGGCGGCGGCAAACAACATTGCCAACGCAACCATCGCGATCAGCAGGTGACGTAAACGAAACGAGGTCAGCTGCCTCCATAGCTGGCCCACGTCGTCACCACGATCTCGCCTATCCGGTATCGCCAGAATGATCGCCCCCGGCAGGGCCACCGTGGACCACAGGGTCGGAAAGAAATCGATGATGTCGGGAATGAAGTGCCCCCTCCCCAATAGATTTCCGAGCAGAAGCGACAGTGACATGCCGAGCCAGCCGAGCTGAAACAACGCCATGCCGGTGCGAAGCGGCAGGCGCCAAACCATCACCAGCCAGCGGATCGGAATCGCGATCGCGACCAGCCAACAGGGAGCCAGTAGGTACAACAGCGTTTCACTGCGAAACTCGATCGCCAGACCCCACAGCAGCCCCAGGGCAAACAACCCAACAACGCTCCAAAGGAGGAAACCGCGAATTGATTTAGCCAGTTCGTCCAAGAGTTTGCCCCGCGGCTTTCCTGCGTTATTCCCTGAGAACACTCATTGTACGACTACCGCCGGCCGCAACCAACTTGGGGCCAGTTGGTACCTTGGGTGCCACTGGTAGCTCGCTACCAGTGCCTAATCAGACAGGATGAACAGGATCGACGAGATGAGAAGCCCTGTTTCATCCTGTTATCCTGTCAAATCATTGACGGCGCGCAAGGCGATAGATGCTTCCGTAATGGAACGAACAACATCGGCCGACTACTTCTTCCCGTCCGCCGACCGCAATTGCTCGACAACCGCCTCGCTTATGTCGACCGTCTGCTGGAAGATGACCACTGACTGCATGTTCTTGAGCCTCGCCTCGCGGTCTTGTGAGCGTGTCGGATGGTTGAGCAGCATATCGATCCCGTGATCCGTGGCATACTCGCGTGCCGCGGCGAGTGCGAGTGTGGCCTGGCGATAGATCAATTCTCGGTTCTCATGTCGCAGCTCTCGCCCGTTTTGCAGCAGCGCACCTTCATGCTGTCGAATCTGTTCTGCTAGTCGATCTCTTTCAGGAAACGTCCTAGGAAGTTTGTTGATGCGAATGCACCCGCACGCCTCCCGGGAACGAACCTTTGCAAATTGACGTTCGAGTTCCGCAATTTTCTCATCCAACATCCGCATCCTCTCCTGCAGACGCTCCCGCTCTTCCTGAAACGGTCGAGACTGCTCCACCACCCACGTGATATCGACTACGGCAATTTGAAAGACACGCGATGGAGCCCCCTGCTTGTCTTCAGTAGGCTCACTCGCTGTCGCAGCCGCCACCCCAAAAAGACAACAGGCCGGCAACGCCCACCAGCATCGCCCTCTCGCCGAGAAAGAACGATTACCCATCGCATTGCTCCCAATCGACATTCACTACAAGAGACCGCCGCGAATTCTAGGCACATCCAATCAAGGCCACCTAGATCAATCTGACATCCGCCATCGCCACCTGCCTCGCTAGTTGACGGACGCTAGCAGGGCCATGAGAATGAACCCGTTGGAGACGCCCACGAACGCGCACCACTAGCGGCAGCGATCCCAACATTCCCTCACTACCAACCACTCCCAAACTCTTCAGGCGTTCGACATAGCGATGGCAGCTTCTACACCGGCTTCTCCCACCACCAAGAAACGTTCGGCCGCGAAACTGGGGGCTCGTTTCGAAGGCAAAGTCGCCTTGATCACCGGGGCCAGCGAGCAGGGGATCGGCGGAGCGGTCGCGGAGCGACTGTTGGAAGAAGGAGCTTCGGTCTGTTTGATGTCCCGATCCGAGCCGGCCGGGTTGTTGGAGAAGCATGCTGGCGATGACAAAGAGTCACGTGCTCAATGGATCAAGTGCGATCTAGCCCAGGCCGACACGATTGGCCCGGCGGTCGAAGCGGCCGTTCAAGCCTTCGGCAGCCTCGACGTGCTGGTCAACAATTCTGGCATCGATACCTCGGGGGCCTTCGCCGATTTGAAAGACGAAGAGTGGCAGCAGATGCTCGACGTCAACTTGAGCGGCGCGATCCGCGTCACCCAGGCCGCCATGCCGGCGTTGCTCAAAAGCAAGGGCTCCGTGGTCAATGTCGCCTCGGCCACCGCGATGGGCGGAACACCTGGCCTGGCCGCTTATAGTGCGACCAAGGCGGGCATGGTCGGCTTCACGCAGTCCCTGGCGGCCGAAGTTGCCCCGCGACGAGTGCGTGTGAACGCCGTCTGCCCTGCGATTGTGAAAACGCCGATGACGACGCAGTACGCCCAGCAGCTCAACGCCGAAACCTGGCAGCAGCTCCAGGCTTGTCACCCGATGGGAATTGGCAAGCCGGCCGACGTCGCGGCGGCGGTCGCCTTTTTGGCCTCGTCCGATGCCCGCTGGATCACCGGTATCGCATTGCCGCTTGGCTGGATGTCGTCGTTTTCTATGCCCATGGCCGAGTAGAGGGCCGGGAGGGCGAGTAAAGACAGGATGAGGGCAGGTCTCCAGACCAGCCCTCTCAATCGGGACCGTAGGTCTCCCAACGGCAATTGACGGCGACCTTCGGTCAGACACGTGGAGACCTTCGGTCGGCCGGGTGGGACGGTCAGGAGACCGCCCCACAACACGTGCCGGACAGGAACGCGGAGCAGGGTCAGGGTGCCATGCTCACCCTTGGGTGAGCATGCTTGTGTCGCGGCTCCTTCTCATGCCCACGTGAACGTGGGCATGGCACCCTCGGGTACCGTAGCGTACTACCCCTGCCCAATAAACTTGAGCACCAACTCGCTCCAGGCGTCGGCCTTTTCGAAGGGGGCCATGTGACCGCATTCTTCGATCACTTCCAGCCGGGCGCCCGGCACGTTCTGAGCGTAGTACTCGCCGTGGGCCAGCGGGATCAGCTTGTCGTGGCGACCCCAGATCAACAGCGTGGGACAATTCACGCGATGCAGATGGTCGCGCAATTTCGGATTGTGCAGGTACGGGTTCCAAGCGATTCGCGCGGTCGCCTCGCGGGCACGAATCCAATTCAAGATTCGCAGGTCGTCGAGCGACTCGGGCATGGCCAGCGGAACCGTTTCGTCGTTGGGATTGAAAAAGACCAACTCGCGAAGTTCATCTAGATCGTCAATGAACATCTCGCCCATGGGAGCTTCCTCGAGATGCAATCCGGCAGCCGCCGTTAACGCCAGCCGCTCGATTCGCTCCGGTCGGTGAATGGCCAGCTCTAGGCCGAGCCAACCACCGAGCGAGAAGCCGGCGACCGGAACCTTGTCGAGTTCCAAGGCGTCGAGCAAGTCAACGTAGTGCCAGACGAGGTCGTACATGTCGTCGATCTTGTCGAGCCCCTCAGAGAGCGCGAAGCCGGGGCACGCCGGAACATAGACCGTGTGGTTCTTGGCCAGCTGCTCATGCGGCAGCGTCCATTCCGTTTCGCCGCCAGCGGAGTGCAGGTAGAGCAGGGGAGGGCCTTCGCCTCCGACCGTTACCTGGGTCTTCTTGCCGGCTACTTCGATCATCCGGTTTTCGATCGTCGTCTGTGAGCTCATCGTGTCTTGGTACTCGTTGAGTTTTCTTGTGAAGGAGAATGCGGCAGCGATTCACGCCAGCAGCATCCAGGGCGGGAGCTGTTACTGGGAGATTCCTAAACGGGTGCGGGTGCCTCGATGCCCAGTTCGGCTCGCATCTTCGGCATCACCTCTTCGGCAAACAGCGTCATGTTCTTGCGAGTCAGATCCGCCGGCAAGGTTCCGAGCTGGAACAGGCCGAGCAAGTTGCCAAAGCCGAGACGACCGCTCAGTTCGGTAAGGCGGTCGCGTACCGTTTCTGGACTACCGACCACGGCATAGAAACCGTCTTCAACTTCCTTGCGCGTCTTGACCTCGATGAGGAATTTCTTGAGCGCCTGATTGATGCGGGCGATGCTGCGGGCACTGGTGTACCCTGGCGGAAAGACGGCCAAGCCCTTGAGCAACTTCTGGGCGAAGTAGAAGAGGTGACTCTCGTATTCGGCCCACGCCTGTTCGTCGGTCTCGGCGACGTAGATCGGCATCAGGAGGCCGATCTTGTCGGGCGTTCCTTCGTAGCCTTCTTCTTCGCAGGCGTCACGGAACATGTCGAAGTTTTTCTTCAGCACGTCGGCATGAAAGTAGGGAATGCCCATGTAGCTGAAGCGTCGCTTGGCGACCATCTTCACCGTCTCGATGCTTCCCGCACCGGGAACCCAAATTGGCGGATGCGGCTTTTGCAGTGGCGTCGGCCAGGGGTTCACGTACTTCATCTTCCAATGCTTGCCGTAGTGCTCGAACGGGCCTGGCTCCGTCCAAGCACGAATGACGAGGTCGAGCGCCTCGGTGTACATGCTCCGAGCGTGGGTCGGATTGGCGCTAAAGCTGTAGTACTCCGGACCGCCGCCGACGACCATGCCGGCGATCAAGCGGCCGCCGCTGATCACGTCGATCATGGCGAACTCTTCCGCCACGCGAGTTGGCGGATTGTAGAGCGGCAGGGCATTGCCGATGATCGCAATCTTCACCCGCTTCGTCTGGCGAGCCAGGATGGAGCCCATCAGGTTGGGGCTCGGCATCGTGCCGTAGGCACTCTGGTGATGTTCGTTGACGCAGACGCCGTCGAAGCCGAGTTCCTCGGCGTAGATCAGCTCGTCGAGATAGCGGTTATAGAGCTCGTGACCGTGCTCGGCGTCGTAGTGCGAATTGGGTAGCCAGGTCCAGACCGTCTTGTGCTCGTCGAGCGTCTTCTCGTCGATTCGGTCCCAGGGCATCAGGTGAAAGCAGAAGAATTCCATCGGCAAAACTTTTCTGTGGTGTTGGCGGGGATCGCAAAGGGTCGCGAACAATTCGCCCGGGGGAGAGGATTTCTGGCAAACTGGCGACTCAAATAGTCTCTCAAATCGAGGGCCTCGGAACAACCTGCCGAGGCAACGGTTGCGTGAACGTTATGAGCGGTATTACGCCAAAATAAACGCAGTTGTGAGGGATCTTCAAGCGCTGACGCAGTGGCCTACAGATTCAGGCGCGCCATACCGCACAGAGAGGCATTGCTAGGCGGCGCGTGAATCCTCGGCTTCGTCCTCGACTTCGCCAGCGGCCGCGTCGCCCGGATCGGCATTAAGATTCGGCCTCTGACGTTTCGGCTTTTGAATCACCAACCGCACCATATCGCGCAGCACCCAGGCGCCCAACAGCAAGATGAAGAAGCCAAACGAAGATCCCCAGCCACGGCTGAAGCTACGGTTCAGCACGAGGTATGCAACCACCGCCACCACGAGCAATATCCGCCCGGCATTGCCCCACGATAAATTTGGCCGCGTCCAAACAGGTTCACCCGAAGTAGGTTCTTCGAAATCGGTAGGGCTCGCTTCGTCGCTCATATGTTCGTCCTTGAATTTGGCCACTTGGAATATGGCTACTAAATTTCTGACGTTCCGATCGCAATCGCTAGATTTCAACGCGTGCTCGCGACATTTCCGCGGAATCGATCGCCTCACGCTCGTGTGGCCTGTACGATCAGTTCATTCCAATTGTCTTTCGGCTGTTTACCAATCTGCTTGGCAAGCTCATATATTTCGGTCAGCTGCGGTTCGACCCATTCCCCATGTTCGCGAATCATGGCAGCGTTCCAATCGGCTTGGTAAGTAACACGGTCGGCAACTAGCTCGGCCCCGTAAAGCAGCGCTTCGGCGTACATCTCTTCGATCGTAGGAGCGGCAGGCGTGACAGCCTCGCTACCACCATAGTTCCGCATGTGCTGGGCGCCCTGTGGCGTTTGCAACAATTCGTAACGAGTCGACTGATTCTTGGTGACGTTGCGGATAACGAGCACCAATAAAATCCCTGCCGCGATAAGGACAACGGTAGCGCCAACCTCTACCCAAGACAGATAGATCAGCTCTGAAATCCTCTCGGTTCCTACGGCAAGCCTAGACACCACGGAATTCGCTAACGAACTGAGAATATATGCCGCCCACCACCAACCAACGATGCTTGGCGAGGCTGGTGCAATGCCGGAGCCATCAACTCGGCCGGGATCGCTGCCCTTCCATATTTCGTCGGCGACTTGATACGGCCGCACCAAGTTCACGAAAGGGATAAAAAAATAACCCACCGCCCAACCGGGCGTGAAGCGGATCGACTGCGCCGCCAGTACAGGAAGATTGCTATGGACGCGATGAAACCAACTCAGAAACGCGATGCCCGACGCGGCAATGGTCAGCAAGGCAACAAGATTCGCCGCGACATAACGGCCGTCGTTCGCCTCCGCTTCGTCGATCCCGATAACCGCGCCACCGGCAACACTCCCTAAGAGCGAAATTTGAGACAATGTCGCCGCGATGCAGAGCAGATTGGCGATTAGACAGACGACGATCAGAACGATGGCAATCCTCGAGATTGTGTCGGCCGGCCGAAACGGAACGATCACACGCTCAGCCGACGACGCCCCAGCAGAACCGTCCATGTCCGCAAGCATCTGCGGGGCTTCGAAGGGATTCGGATTCTTGTCGGTCATGCGTGCTCCCATTCGATACCTTCGGGCTGTCTAACAAAGCTATCGCAGCCACATGGCCTTACTTATACGAACTGAGCAGGCAACTCACAAGGAAAAATGGACTGCCACGCCTGCAAACAGGGAGGCCACAAAACACCTACCCAATTTGACATTGACCCGGATCGGCGATCGTCGGCATACTTCGCCCTATGGCACAAGAAATATACCGAAGAAAGAAGCCGGGCGAGTCGGAAGATTCGCAGAACCCAAGTGCGAACCAGCAGCACCCGTTGGGCAAGATCCCTCCCCCACCGCAGCTGCCCAAAGGGCTCTCTGCACAAGGCGAAACGGAGGCCGCACAAGGTGAGGCTCCTGCGGCAAGTTCGCAGTTGCCGCCGGCACCACCGCAACTGCCAACCGGCATCCAGCAGCCACCTGCACCGACTGCCGCTACTCCGACTGCCGCGCCACAACAATCATCGCCACAGCCGTCAACAGCTTGTGGGCCGATGCCGACTTCGCCTGCTCCCGGGGCGCCGACTTGCGGTCGGCTGTCGCCCGAAGCTTGGGCTCAGCAGCTTGCTAGCTTGGTCGAGATCGCCACCGTTAGCGACAACAAGTTTGAATATCGTTTTCGCTGCGAGACCCCGACGGAGCGCGCCCGCGCCGAGACACTACTCACCAAAGAAGAAGGCACGATTCGTTGGATCGACGAGGAAGTCCAAGAGGGCGACGTTTTCTACGACATCGGAGCCAACATCGGCATCTTCACCTTGCCGGCGGCAAAGCGAGTCGGTCCCCAAGGGATGGTCTTCGCCTTTGAACCGCACATGGCCAACGCCAAGGCCTTGCTCGGAAACGTAACTGCCAATCAGTTTGGCCCCTGGACCAAGGTCATCTCCTCGCCGCTCTCGGACACCGAAGGCTTTGAAGCGTTTAACTATCACAGTGCCGAAAGTGGTTCCTCAATGAGCCAGTTCGGCGAACGCGCGGACGTCATGGAACGACCGTTCGAACCGTGCTACAGCGAGTGGAAGATGGGTACCTCCATCGACGCACTCCTGGCAGCCGGCGCGATTCGCCCGGCTAACGTGATCAAGATCGACGTCGATGGCAACGAACTCAAAGTGCTCCAGGGAATGCAATCGCTACTGACCGGAGCCGATGCGCCACGCAGCGTGCAGGTCGAAATTCATCTGCGCGGACGAGCCGAGATCGTCGAGTTTATGCAGGCCTGCGGATACACCATGATCGATCGCCACTACACGGCGATGGGCAAGCAGATGCTCTCCGCGGGTCAGGATCCAGACACGATCGCCTACCTGGCCATTTTCCGCCGCTCAAAGTAGCCGCTTGGAAAGCTCCACCCCTCGTTTTCACTGGGGGCAGGCTGCGCGCGGTGGCCAATCCGGCTCTGCCGCGTTACATGTTAAGAAGCCCGACGGTGTGCTGGCTTACATTCCGCAGCCGGTCCGGCCGCGTAGAATAGGTAAGGACTTCCGGATGGTGGCCTTCCGCCTCTTCCTAACCCTGCTGGAGGATCTACATTTCGCGTCGACGTCGCGAAATTTCGACACTCCAACATGTGGATTCGACGTCAGAGCAGGGTATCATGGGTGTCGACATTCATTGGCAGCCGTAATGCTCAATGACGGTCATATTGTTCAAAGACAGGCGTGTCGATAGACGATGCGTACTTCGTTCTTTTCAGTTTTGCTTTTTTACGATTGGAGATCTTCTGATGAAGTATCAAGTTCTGGCACGCCTCGGTGCGCTGAGCCTGCTAGTCGCCGTAATGGTTGGCTGTGGCTCGCAAGACAAGTCGGCAACCGCGACACCTGAATTGACCAAGGTCGTATTCTCGGTACCTGGCATGACGTGACCGGCCGGATGTGGCGGCCTCGTGAAGGGCGCACTGAAGACGGTCGACGGGATCGGTGATATGGCTGCCACGGAAGTGGACATCGCGGCCAAGACGGTTACCTGCATGGTCGATGCCAGCAAGTTTGACGCCGACAAGGCAGTCGCTGCGATCAAGGAAGCCGGCTTTGAGAATGCCTCGAAGAAGGATGGCTAGTCCTACTCGTCGCTCGATTTCTTAGCGCAAAAAACAGGGCGGCCGGCCGATTGAATTCGACCGGTCGCCTTTTTATTGCGCGGTACTGAAATGCAGTACCCAAGTCCTCTCGCCGGCGTTCGTGTCACTTCATGCCGGCAGGTGACTCACTTAACCGCGTTTGCCAAAAATTCCGGTGGCGTACCAGATGCCATTGCTGCCAAGCTTCATGTCGTAGGCATAGATCGGATGATTGCCGACCACGCCTCGCCAGTGACCGCTGCTGTGACGCCAGCTATCGACACATTCGATGGCCGCCTCAACGAGCGACTCGCCAGGCCAGCTTTCGGCCGCGACCTCTATCGGCATCATGCCGCCAGGAATCTTGCCCAGTAGCGACTGGAATCGCGACTCCCACTGGTGATGACCCTGCACGCCAATGTTGGCCATGTGCTGCGAATGCCAGGTGGCACTCTTCATCAACGCCGAATGCAGTTCACCGTCGGTGCTGCGGGGACCTTCGGGATGAATTCGCACGGCGTAGATTAACGTCCGCTGCGTAAGCGTTCCGGCAGGCAGGTTCAAAATGACCGAGACCTTATCGGCGTCGTAGTCCTGACCAGCGTCGAAGGGAAAAGCGCTCACTACATGGTGATAGTGCTCGGCCCCCATGTTCGCCAAGTCAACAATCGCCAAGCCAGGAGAGCCCTTCAGTTCGGCAAACGCCTGGTGCTCCAAGACGACGGAATCGACCGCAGGTTGCGAATCGTAGTTCGTCGTGGCGTCGAGACTCTGGCGAAGCAGCACGAAGTCGTTAGCAAGCTTGTGGCGAATCGTAGGCTGCGCGAGAACATCACGATCGAAGTCGGTCATCGCTTCGCTCGTTTCACCTTTGTGGAAGTAGATGAACAGCATCTTCTCCTGCATGTCCGCAATGTCGCGAGCGGTGGCGTAGTCGGTGTACCAGGTGAGCGACGATGTTCTTGTCGTGCCCTGGTTCGTTTCTGTCGTGCGATGCCCGGAACCATTTCCAGGTTCCGCAACCGCGATCGAAGGTGCTAGCACGGCAACCAGCGCTGCCAAACTCAAGAGTCGTTTTGTCAAATCCATAAGTCCGTTCCGTTTCCTTTCTCTGGTGTGCACCGCCTTTGAGTCCAAAGGTGCCTCTAGGTGCACAGGGGGTGGGTACGCTCCAACGATGACTGGCCTTTCCAAACTGGCCTCTAATGGTCGACCTCTTCGGGCGAACGAAGTTGCTAATCTGGCTTGTGGAATCTAAATCGCGGAGAAGGGAACCGGGGCATCGAAATCCCGATGCGAGCGAAAGGTTCCCTGGTGGGATGGCCCAGGCCTGTTATTAGTGGCCCGGGGGTCGACTGGAGTGAAGCAACGAATTTAGAGGGTCGCAGGGCCGATTTCAACGAGGGGGGCTGCCCATGCTGCAGGGCCTAAATGGCCTTTACGGGTCCCACCAGGGGCATAAGTTGCGAATTCTACGCGCAACAGGTAGCATGGGTTGCAGTTACGGCGGCTTATGCGTCTTGGAAGAACATGGGATTTAGGCAAAAGCGTCTAGGAAGATTGGGTCCGTTGTGTTAAGAGTTTGGAAGTTTCAGAGCCATCTATTCTGCGTACCCTCTCACGCCTCACCTCAGGCAAGGAGCGAAAGAATGTTTCGCATTCAAATTCGCATAGCCGCCGCGATTGTCCTGATCGCCTCGACGATGTTCGCCGCCCCACCGCTTATGGCCGGCGAAACCACCGACCAACTCAATAAAGCATTGAGTCATATGGATCGTTGGTTGGGGCGCAGTGATCAAGGCCCGGGTTGGGATCGCTATCTCCGCCGTGACGATCTCCGCGCCGAGGTTGCCAAAGGAGACGCGGCTAGCCGCCAAACGGTGAGCGAGATTCTCGCCAAGTACCAGAGTGGCGTCGACGGCCTGGAAGACTATCACTTCGCCGACGTGGCCAAGGCATTGGCCGCCTGGCAAGAAACGCTGCTGCCTTCTGCTGGTGAACTTTCGGCGCTCGCCCAATCCGCCAGTGGTGAATTCCAGAGCATGACCGAGGCCGACGTCGCAGCCGCCAAGACCGCTCTGGCAGCCAGCACCGAAGCACTAGGCGCCTGGCTCGATCGCCATGGTGAGAACGGGCAAGCCTGGAAGACGTTCCTGCAGTTTTCGGACCTGGAAGCGGCACTCGCTGCTGACGAGACGGACCCTGTAGCCTTTGAGAAGGTATCTCGCAAATTTACGGCCGATGAAGATGGTCTCGAAATGCCGCAGTACACAGCTGTTCGTGACGGGCTGCGGAAATTCGTCGACACCTATCAGGCAGCGAACAATCCCAACGTCAAGAAACAATACGAGCAGCAGACGGCCGTACTGGCAAAGCTGCTGGAAAAAGGCCCCATTCAGGCCGACTACCGCGAACGAGAAGCGATTGGGCAACGGCTCGCCTTCTTTGAACGGATGGGACAAGCGGACACGCTCGTGCGTGCGGTGCGAGGACACCATTCGTATCCGAATCTCAGTGGTTACGTGACCGAAAAGGTAATCGCGCTCGGCAGTAGCTATGAGGTCAACGAAACCAAAAAGGGAATTCGCGAGAACATCCTCGGCACCTCGCTGACGATCGACGCGGAAACGACGGCTCAGGTCTCCGCCGATGTCATTCCCAACGACGACCGCGCCATGTTCCAGCTGACGCTCAGCGGCGTGATCACCTCCGATGCTGTCGGTTACAACCGAGGGGTGACCATCTGGACCAAAGGAACGTCCGATTTCACAGCCCGCAAGTCCTTCTACATCGACGAGAACGGCGTCAGCGCCGATCGTGCTACCGCCAAGGCACGGACCAAGACGAAGGTCACCGGACTGGCCGCCAAACGACGAATCATCGAACGTATCGCCTGGCGCAAGGTCGGCAAGCAAAAAGGAGCCGCCGAACGCGCCGGTGCCCGCAAGACCGAACAGCGAGTGAGCACGGAGATGGATCGTGAAGTCAGCGAGATGCTGGAAGACTCGAAGCGGCAGTTCAACG
>CAYLRE010000029.1:0-26798 GCA_964385715.1 uncultured Planctomycetaceae bacterium | reverse complement strand
GGCCGCCGGTTCGTCGTTGTGCATCTGCATCCCCTTCAACATTTGCAAGAAACAGGCGGCCGCGATGCCGGCCGTGCCAAAGACCATGGCCATCACCATGATCTGGTAACGGACAGCATCGTTTGGGTTTGCGCCGGCAAGGATCTGGCCAGTCATCATGCCGGGAATGGAAACGATGCCCACGGCAAACAAAGTGTTCGTATTGGGAATCAGTGAGGCGTGCAAGGCAATTCGTCGTGCCTCGATATAGCCGATGCCGTTACGAGTTTCAGCGTAGTATCTCTCGGCGACCAAGCTGACCGCATTCATGGCGCTGGCAAAGATCATTCCGGCCAAGGGAATCATCTTCGATGGCAAGAACCAAGGCTCGAGCATGAGCACCCCCTGCGTGACAATGGCCAAGGTAGTGACCCCGGCAACGGCTATCGACGCAAATGCCTTGAGCAGGAGCCTTCCTCGATCCGCCTTGAGCGGCCGCAGCGCGATCCAGCTAGCTGCCGAAAGCATGACGCCGAGCGCTGCGAGCACCAGGGCGACTTCATTCTTCTCAATGAGGAATGCCAACACGTAACCAACAACCAGCAACTGGCCGATCATGCGGACGATTCCGTAGACCGGCGTGACAACATCGTCTCCCCAGCGGAAGAGAATGATCAACACAACCACAACCGGCACGAAGGCGAGCGCCAAATTGGCGAGCGGAATCATTGGGATACTTGCAAGCATGGCAAAGTCCCGTGGCTTGAAAATGAGCAATTGGAAAACAACGCCACCATAGAGCAGACGCGGCAGTGAATCCAGCTATCACAAACCCAGACGCTGATTATCTCTTCAACCGGGCCGACAAGCGACGCCTTACTACTTTTCGCCGGCCACCGCTTCGGCGATGTTCCGCGAGTGATCACGCACGCGGACGTAGGCATTCAGCGAGGCCATGAAGGCGACACCCACCGATGGAGCGATCTCATCCGAGCTTAGCGTCTCGAGATGCTCGGCACGCATCTTCTTGATTTCGGCACGAATGTGCTTACCCATCGTGTCGAGGTGCGGCCCGATTGCGCCATTCCGGTGACCAAACGCCTCATTCACAACATCGACATACTCGGCCGTCAACTCGTGCAGCTTCTTCAAGTGGGCGAGTTGAGCCTCGGTAAACCTGAGCCCGTCTTTGTGCAACCGACGGCGGAACTTCATGATGTTCGTGATGTAATCGCTCACCGACTCGTATTCGTCGGCGATCCGCACTTGCAGTCGGGCTTCTTCCGCCACCGCGTGCGTGACATTGCCCGAAAGCAACTTGGTGATGAACACCGCCACTTCGTCCTGAATATTGTCGAGCACCTTCTCGCGACGGGTGATGCGATCCATCAGGGCCACGTCCGGCGTCTTCTGATCGAGCAGCGTACGGAGCCACTCCAGCATTTTGTGGCAACCGTCGCCCATCTTAAGAATTTCGGCCCGCGACTGTTCGATCGCCAAGGGCGGCGTATCGAGCATACGAATGTCGAGGTCAGTCAGGTGCGGCTTCTCCTTGAATTCCTTCGATGGCACCATCCATTCCAACAGTCGCGCGAACAAAGGCAGAAACGGCAAGAAGAGCAGCGTGTTGGCAACGTTGAAGATCGAATGCGTAGCGGCAATGGCGGCCGTCGTGTGCGGGTAGACCTCGGCCGTCTTGCCGTCGCTATTGGTCTGCTCCACCATTTGATTGACGTCGCCTGCTCCGAACGACGGCTCAAATCCTACCGATTCTAGCACGCTCGCCGTCGATTCAATCACCGTCGGCACGAGCTGTACATACCAAGGAAATAAGATCGTGATCCAAATCACGCCGGTGACGTTGAAGATCGTATGGAAGTAGGCAGCCCGCCTGGCATTCACGGTGGCACCGATCGAAGCGAGCATGGCCGTGATCGTGGTGCCGATGTTCTCGCCAAGCACGAGAGCCGCGGCGGTTTCGTAGGAAATGATGCCTTGGAATGCCAACGAAATCGTAATTCCGAGCGTTGCCGAAGAAGACTGCACCAACATCGTCAGCACGCAACCGGCAAGTACGCACTTCCAGATGCCCAAAAAACTGTCAGCCTGAAAGCGTTGAAACCAGGCTTCGAATTCCGGCATGTCCTTGATGCCGGCACAAGCGTCCTTCATCAACTCCAAGCCAAAAAAGACCATGCCGACGCCCATCAGCGTGAGCGCCCAGAATCGCCAGCGGTCTCCCTTGATGAACAAGTACGCAAGCGCCATGACGCCCAATAGCGGCAGCCCATATTTGCCAATCTTGAGCACCAGAATCCAACCCGTGATCGTGGTACCAATATTTGCGCCCAAGATCACGCCAATTGCCTGATTGAGCATCATCACGCCACTGTTGACCGAACCGATCACCAGTACCGTGGTAATCGAACTCGACTGCACCACACAGGTCACAATCGTTCCAACACCGGTCGCCATCAGCCGATTGTTGGTCACGGCGCTAATCATCTTGCGAAGACTGTCGCCGGCAACCGCTTGCATACCGTCGGACATATTCTTCATGCCCAACAGAAAGATGCCCAAACCGCCGATAAGGCCAAACGCAATTTGTAGTTCCACGAGAGTCGTCCTTGATGCCTTAAAGCCGTCGTTAAGATGCGGTTTAGAAACGATGAAGAATCGGCGTATGCGGGCGGATTGTACCAGCTGGCCCGCTGGCTGCTAGGAGGGGCGAAGAGATGGGAAAATTCGCCTGGAAAAGAGGGGGAAACGGGCAGAATATCCGCTCGTTTCGCCGCTCAGAAGCGAAACCCGCCCCCGAACGAACGGTCACATGGGACTCCACAAATTCACGCATCCTACTGCGTACCGAAATACGACCACTTTCAAACCGAAACCCGAAACGTAAGTGAGGGATCCTAGAAACAGACCCTGCGACGCAGTAGCGTCGCTCCGCTGCATCGATCTCACCAGATCGCTGGCAGGAAATAGACCGCGGTGCCAAATGAGAAAATGGCGAACGAACAACGTACTAACGCGAAGTTTAGCCTCCAGCACCTCTCGGCGCCCTTTCCTGGCCATCAAGTACATATTCGACGGCCGCCTCTAGGCTTTCGTCGTCCCAGAGGTAACGAATACTCCCGCGCTCTGCCCACCATTTTTGACGCGCCATGTCGGAAACCTCCTTCAGACGACGCGTCGCCCATGCCTTGAGGTCCATACGCAATCTCCTTGGATGAGTTTCCGCAGCAGAAACAACAACGTGAACGTGATTCGACCAACAGTTGACCGCGTACAATTTCCACCGTCGTCGTCGACACGTCTCACGGATCTGCAGCTCGACTTCCTGTCGCTGTAACTTTTCTAACCGACACGCGTCGTCAGTCATTCTGGCCTTCGCCTCTATTTTCCGAACCGGGTCTGGCAGACGCCATCCTATCTGATATTCGTTCCATCCCCGCTCGTCGCCTGGCAGCCATGTCCCGTACGTCACCCATGTCAGAAGAAAGCCAACGGGACTATCTCGGTAGACTGCCATGATCTCTTGGATGCGCGTTCGTCAAGGACTCCAAACGAAGCGTCGCTGGCGCGACGCCCGATTTCCCTTGTCCCCTCGCTTACGAATATATTTTGCAGTTTGTCGTAAGCTGAAAGACCTCAACCCGTATATACGATTCATAACAGTGGAGCGACGCTAACGCGTCGCATGTTGTTAGCTAGTTCCCTCACTAACGTTTCGGGCTAAGCATGTCAGGCTGCCAAACGACTTACAGCAATCTGTGAGACATCCTGTTACGCTTCGGGTTTTGGCTTCGCTGTAACCGGCCAATACTTTTCATGAGCAGCCCCCTACCTGCTCATCGAGAGATTTTGCTGTCCCTAGCAGTCCCCAGGAACTTCACCGCACGGTCTGGGAAGTCGGTGAAGATGCCGTCGACGCCGACCTCGAAGAAGAAGATCCGCAGCACCTCGTCGAAATCATCACTATAGGGTGGCGGGGAATCGATGCGGAACGTGTACGGGTGGACGACTAAACCTGCGTCGTGGGCGAGCTTCACCAGACCCGTATCGCGCCAACGACCCGACTTCGCCTCGCGAGTCTGCGGATCACCACCGCCCGCATCGGCACTCCCCTGCACTTCTGCGACCAGGTGCGGCATCCATGGCCCGATCCCATCGGCATAGCTGGCGATTTCCTTGAGACCTTCGGCCGTTCGTAGATGGTCGTAATCGGTGGCCGCTTCGTTCCAATCGTTTTCGCCAATCAGCTGTACAAGCCGGAGCTTCGTTCCCAGTTCTGTGCGCAGGCGTTTGCATTCTGCCGCATCGAAGCATTGCACAACGACATTGTCGTCACGGTCTTGGTAACCGTACTTGGACAACACTTTCAAGACGATCTTGCTGATGTCGTGTCCCTGTTGTCGATGCCAGGCGGGCGACTTGATTTCCGGATAGATCCCGACATCGCGACCGGTACTCTTGTTGAGACCTTGAACCAGCTCGATCTCTTCGGCCAAGGTCGGAACGCTGAAACTTCCTTGTCCGACGGGAAATCGGTTGGCGTACACCGCCTTGGCGGTTTCCCGATCGAAACGCTCGGAGACATTCAGGCGGCGAATCTCAGCGAGCGTAAAGTCGATCGCATAAAAGCGACCGTCGTCACGAGCCCGCTCCGGATAGACTTTTGCCACATCGGTGACTGTGTCGAGATGAATGTCGTGCAGCACAATCGGCACGGCATCTTTCGTGAGCACGACATCTTGCTCAAGAAAATCGGCTCCCATGGCGTGGGCCAGCGCCTTGGCTGGCAGCGTATGCTCCGGCAAGTAGCCACTGGCACCGCGATGGGCGATGACGACCTTCTTCGCGGGACTATCTTCCGCAGCCGCGGGCGGCGACGCGGCGGAAAGTACCAGCGCCGGCAGGCACAACAAGACCAGGCAGAGAACCAGTGTGTCCATGAGCAACTTCACCTTTCGCGGTGCGTGCGGCATCTTCTTCTTCCGAGTTAGACAGCAGTTGCCGCAGCTGCTGGCCTCGGCTTCACCAGAGCCGCCATGACCAAACCGGCCAGCGTCCAACCGACGGCCAGATCGACCACGAACATCAGCGTGTAGTGCGCGGGGAAGCCCATCCAATTCCAGTACGCCCCATGTGTGACGATCGCGGCAAACAGTCCCAGCCCGAGTACGAATCCGACGCGACCGAAATAGTTGCAACAACAACCGGCAGTGCAAGACAACAAGCAGGCCGCGAGTCCGGCCGAAGCGATATTCAGCACCAGTCCCCGAACGATCATGTTGACCGACATCGAGGGCGCCCCTTCAGCTCGATAGTAAATCGTGAACAGCGGACCGGCCGCGTGTCGTTTGCTAAACGCCGACTCCGGGTCCATGGCCTCCTCGTTGTTACTCGGCCAGGGGCGTGTATAGACGCCACTCTCAAGATTCTGCGACTTTAGCGCCGTGGTAACGGCATTAGGATTGGGAAGCGCCCCCATCGTGCCTTCGTGAACGCCAAAGGTCATCCAAGACATGAACACCCAGGCGTGGTAGACAACTCCGCCTAAGATGTCCGCAAAAATAATTCGTAACATCGGTCCGCCCTTTGCCTGGTGAATCGTCCTAAATTTTTGACTCCGTGACAGGAAGCAAGCCGCGCCTGGCCTCGTTTTGCCGAGGATTTTCGCCTGTCCGGCACGTACCCTACCGGCCTGCTATGATACCCCATACGATGATAATCACCTCGTGAGATTTCCGAGAATTTTGCCCCTGGCCTTCGCGCGAAGGCCCTGCACCCATCACATGCCAGAGGTCCTGCCTTGAAACGCCACATCGCCCCGCTTGCCTTGTTGATAACCGTATTCGCGTTTTCTTTCGCTGCGAGCGCCTCGGCCGACGAGCCCATCAAGATTCGCTTCAAGAAGGTGCAGCTCGACTCGCAGTTCCGTAGCGAGGGGGTCGCGGTCGGCGACTTCAACAAAGATGGCAAGAATGACATCGCCGCCGGGTTCGTGTGGTACGAAGCGCCCGACTGGAAGATGCACACGATCACCAGCGAAATCCCCTCGGGAAATAACGCGGTGCTCGGCAAACCGTTGCACTACAAGCCGAAGGGTTACAGTAATTCGTTCAGCAACTACGCCGACGACGTCAACGGCGACGGTTGGACCGACCTGATCGTGGTCGACTTTCCCAGCCGACCCACGTGGTGGTTCGAGAACCCCAAGGAGCCCGGCAAGGAGTGGAAGAAGCACCTCGGCACGCCTGTGACGAACAATGAAAGTCCTGCTTATGCTGATGTGGACGGAGACGGCGTGAAGGATCTTGTCGCCGCCTTCGCTCCTAGCACGGCGGTCGCCAATGGCGAAGAACGACAGATGGGTTACTTCACCCGGGGCCAAGATCCAACCGCGGCCTGGAAGATTCACCCCGTGTCGGTCAAAGGTGCCCCCGGTTGTCGGATGTACTACCACGGACTTGGTGTCGGCGACGTAAATAGCGACGGCCGCACTGACATCCTTTGCAGCGATGGATGGTGGGAAGCGCCCGAGAAGCTCGACACCGGGCTATGGAAGTTCCACAAGGCGGGCTTCGGCCAGAAGGGCAAAACGCCGCAGGACGAACACCTGGCTTCGCACATTCACGTCGATGATTTTGACGGGGACGGTGATGCGGACGTGCTGGCTGCCAGCCCTCACAGCTATGGCATCTGGTGGCACGAACAACTGGCCGACGGCGGCTGGGAGCGACACGAAATCGACACGAGCTACTCGCAGACCCACGGCGTCTGTGTGGCCGACATCAACGGAGACGGACTGAAGGACTTCGTGACCGGCAAACGCTGGTGGGCCCACGGCGGCGGCGATCCTGGCGGCGGTGAACCGGCCGTCTTCTGCTGGTACGAGCTGACGCGGCAAGACGGCCCCGACGGCAAGAAGCCCAACGACAAGAAGAAGAAGGTGAAGTGGGTCCGTCATCAGTTCGACCACGACAGCGGCCCCGGCACGCAATTCCAAACGGCCGATGTCGATGGCGACGGCCTGGTCGACATCATCACGTCGAACAAAAAGGGCGTGCACTACTTCCGACAAGTGCGGGAGTAAAAAGCAAAGCCAGCGATTCGTTTACGGCTACTTCCATCGGCTGGCACACGGCATAACGGCAAGCCGCTTATTGACACCCATTCTGGCACACGCTAGCCTGACGGCAACCGGTGCATTTGCGCCGAATCGTGGGTAGATACGGGGTTCGCCAATTACGCAAAAGCCACCCGGAATCTCTGGGCAGCATCACACAAAGATGCTGTTCGTGACGGAGATTTCAGGTGGCTTTTTTCGTCTCTATATCGGCGTTGGGGATCCGCGTTGCTTACCAGCCTGGTTGTCTACGTACGGTCAACCGAAAGTAGAGATCGACGCACCACTATTGGGAGGAAAGTTGCCATGAAACGATTGGGAATCTGCATTGCGATGACGATAGCCATGACCTCGAGTTCCTATGGCGTTCCGTTGACTTTCTCCGACGAGGCCACGTTCTTAGCAGCTGCTAGCCCGGTAACACTTGAAAGCTTTGAATCACTGACGCTCGCGGTCGCGTCGAATCCTCCGACCGACGTGGGCCCCTTTACGGTCTCGTCCAACAATCACTACGGCATCACCGCATCTCTATACAAAGGAATGCATCCGACCGATGGCACGAACTACCTGCGAGCGTTTCATCCGGAAGGCTCGACAACTCTCCCGAGCGTCTTAACGTTTTCGTTCGACACGCCGGTCCTTTCCTTTGGCGTCAATATTACGGACTTCGGCGAAAGCCCTGTGATCGACGCGCAGCTCACCTTTGGCAACGACTTAGGACAAGAAGTTGTCATCGACGAAACAATCGTGTCGCCGCCCAACCCCGATGGCAACGCGATGTTCTTTGGATTTATTGGCGACGCTCCGTTTAGCACCGTCACGATCACTGCAATCTCAGGGGACGGTGTGGGTTACGACGAGATATACTTCCAGTCCGTTCCCGAACCTTCGTCCATTGCGATGGCGACTCTCGGGCTACTTGGTCTGGGTGTCCTAATCTGGCGAAGGCGTTAAGAGCCTAGATTCGTCACACAAAATAGGTCGCCAGTCGCAGGCCAACGATAAGCAGAATGCAGCCGACCAGGCTCCAGCGTAGGACTCTCGCGCTTTTTGTCGCAAACCAGCCGAGGACGGATACGCCGACTACCAGCGGGATTGCAATCGACCAGATCGTCCTGGACGCCTCCGGGGGCGAAAGCTGTGGACAGAACTCCGTCACCAGCATGGCGGTCGCCACCACGGCCCCGATACCTCCGCCGAGCACCCAAAAGATCATCCCGTACGCGCGGGCTATGCGTTGTCGGCGCATGAACTCTTTGGCGGCCGCCTCCATTTCGGCCGGATCGGTGACGCCGTTCATTTTGTCAGGGCTCATGTCAAATACTCCTTCGCGTGAATGTTCGGAACGAAACGGGGCATGGACGGGGGCGTCCGCACCGCCACTCCTTCTTGAAGTGGCAAGCACGTTGGCACCCACTGCTTTCCCCTAGCGAAGAACGCCGGCGTTTGTGACAGGCCAGGCGGAACTGCAAAAGAGTTGCAAAACAGATCTCGCAATTGCGGTGGCACTACCACCAACGGATCGTATAATCAGCAGCAAATTTCGCTGTCCCGAAGGAGGCAATCATGTCCCAACAACGTCAACAATCGATGACCCCCGACGACGCCCTGGCCGAACTCCGCGCCGGAAACAATCGCTTCGTCGACGGGCAAATGCAATCTCGTGACCTGATGGCCCAAGTGCATGAAACCGCCTCGGGGCAATATCCCTTCGCGGTCGTGCTCGGCTGCATCGACTCCCGTGTTCCGCCAGAGGTGATCTTCGACCAGGGAATCGGCGAACTCTTCTCCCCACGAATCGCCGGCAACTTCGTCAACACGGACATCCTCGGCAGCATGGAATTCGCCACGAAGTTGGCAGGCTCCAAACTGATCGTGGTCCTCGGTCACACAAGCTGCGGTGCCGTTAAAGGGGCCTGCGACTGTGCTGAACTCGGCAACCTGACGGACATGCTTCAAAATCTCAAACCGGCGGTCGATGCCGTGAACGATATTCCAGGCGAGCAGAACTCGTCGAACGCGGAATACGTGCAAGCAGTCGCCGAGTGCAACGTCGTTCAGACCGTGGACGAGATTCCGCTACGCAGCCCGGTTATTCGCGAGCTGATGGAAGAAGGCGCCGTCAAAGTCGTAGGTGCGATGTACGACGTGGCATCCGGCCAGGTACGGTTCCTCGACTAAAGAACGAGGACTAGCGAACGGGATTCCGTAAGCGGCGGCACGATCTATTGCTGCGCGCTCTCATCTCTAACGCAGTTTCTTGTCGCTGCGCACGTGGTGCGCCTGCGCGCCTCTTGCGGCGTCCGTTTCTTGCCGGCGAGAAACTATTTTCTTTTTTCTCGATTTCTTTGTGGGGTTCGTGGTGACTTTGGACATGTAGGTGGTAGAGCCGCCTAGCCGGCCAGAGACAACACCCTCCTACTTCCCTCCGCAACCTCTTCATAAGGAATTCGTGAAATGAAGAAGCTCAAGAAAGTCTCGTTGTTGATTGCAATCGTCGCCCTGGTTTTCGTCGGTGTCGCTGGCACAGGAGATACCGCTGAAGCCGGTGACTACGGCTGGAAACCACCCAAGTGCTGGCGTCCGCCCATTCGTCCGCCGGTTCGCCCGCCGATCCATCCGCCAGGCCGCCCGCCTGTTTGCTGGCCCATCCGTCCGCCGGTGCGCCCGCCCATTTGCTGGCCGATTCGACCACCAGTCCGACCGATTTGTCCTCCGCCTTGTTACCGTCCACCCTGCGACGATCACTACCCCACGCCAAAGTACGACGTGCGAACGACTCGCCAATGGCGTCCCTAGTTTCCTCGTGTTAACTGTGTGAACTTGGCCCCGCCTGGACGCTTCCCCTTTCCCTTTCCCCAGTCCAGGCGGGTGCCAATCCTCCCTGACCGTTTCCCTCCCCAACCGTCCTATCCCAGGCGTTCTTCATAGATCCTAACCGCTTCGGCCGGTGAGAGAGCTACGGCTTCCTTGCCGGCCGTTGTCGTTCTAGAGGTGCTTGAGCCGCTTTCTCAGGCATTCCGGGAGCCAGACCCAAATTTCTTCTAGAAAGGTGTTGCGCATGTGGGGTTCTTTCCGCTCTGGAACATGTAACGAGTAAGGAAAGGAAAGAACGATGCCAGACGGTAAGAGAAAACGACGAAGTTCAACGAATAAGGCCAAGCGAGAATGGTACGCCCAACACCGTAGCATCCGCTTCACACGCCGATTCGGACTCGCATAAAGCTCTTCATCCGCAGCGCCTCGCACTTTCCTCACCGGAGCGCCCGGTGGGCCAGCCGGGCCTCCCCTGCCCTCGATACCCAATATTCCCCCTGTTTCTTGGTTCCCTTTCAATAACCTGCTTTCGGCCGCCTGGAGAACGAGCCGCGCCCTTGGACTTCCCCTGATCCCCCTACCAACCGCCAGACCTCACTGGCGTTCAATTTTTCCCCGCTGACTTCGGCCGGTGAGAAAGCTGCGGCTTTCTTGCCGGCCGTTGTCGTTTATAGGGGTCAATTCTGGCCCGACTGCGGACTACCCGGTCTCGCCGCCTCGGCTCTAGCGGCAAGTTTGTCGGCGAGCGGAACTCGCCACGAATCGCTCTGCAATGGCTCAAAAACTCCTCATTTTGCGGACATGGGGCCGCTGTTCTTCGCCACTGAGCCCCATTGGGGCAGCTAAGTCGCATCCGTAAGACCCATTTAACAAAAGACTTATGGAATCCGCATATCTTTTCCACAAAAAACGTGTTGCGCATGTGGGGTTTTCTTCGCTCTGGAACATGTAAGGAGTAAGGAAAGGAAAGAACGATGCCAGACGGTAAGAGAAAACGACGAAGCTCAACGAACAAGGCCAAGCGAGAATGGTACGCCCAACACCGTAGCATCCGCTTCACACGCCGATTCGGACTCGCATAAAGCTCTTCACCGCAGCACATCGATCCTCCCTTTGAAATCAATCCAAACGACCGCCTAGCCGACAAGAACCGCTACTCCACCCAGATAACCGCCAGCCAGACCCCGGAGACTCGCCACTGATTTTTTTCACCGCAGTCATGAGCATCCACCGCTCCGCCTGACGAAAACTAGCCTGAAAATGAGCATACGTTCGCCTGGCTCCCAGCTGGCGACTATGAAATAATCCCCCCGGGCAATTTCGTCGGCGGCAAGCGGTTGGCTCAACTGCGAGCGTTTGCCTCCTTCGAAAAACACCACGGAATCCATGATCGATCTATCCGCAACATTTCAGCTCCATCACCGGCTCGAAGACGCCTGGCGTGCCAACCCAGCGCGATTCGAGGCGGCTGCTTCGCGCGCTGATGAATTGCTTCGCCAGCAACAGGCAACCTTCGAACGCCGGAAAGCGATGGCCGGGGCTATCTCAGCCCTCTCGCTCAACGCGGCCTCCGTCGATTCGCTGCGTCAGTTGGGTGAGTCGTTGCACGAGATTGTCGAAATCGCACTCGATTGGGTGCTGGCCGACGAAGAGAGACTCGAACAGTATTTTGGCGAGCATCGCCGCCTGTTTCCCTTCTTGGGCAATCGGACACCCGGCCTCGACTCCTGGCAAGGCTACGCCCGCTACGACGCGGTGGTCACGCCAAACGGCGACCTCAAGATCATCGAGCTAAATACCTGCTGCCCGGCCGGGTTCTGTCATGGACAGATCTTCTCGCAGGCAACGCAAGTGGCGCTCGATGAACTGTCCCTTGGCGAGGGCGTCGGCCGTCAGTTGGGAACAATCCCGCAGAACGCACTGATCGACGCCCTCGTAGAGTTAGAACAAGCGGCCGGACTTTCGCCGCAGCTCGTCGCCCTGATCAATGACGAGAACGAACTTGAGAACGAGCTGACGCTGTTTCAAGGACTGCTGGCCGAGCGCGGTCGACGGGCCGAAATCGTTCAGGCGGCGGAACTCATCTTCGACGGCGGCGAGCTCCGCTGGAAAGACCAGCCGATTTCGCTGAGCTACAACAAGATTCGAGTGAGTACGGACAGCAGCCCCAATCACAATTGGTCGCCTGGCTTTGAAGAGCGTTATTCCGGATTTCTCGCCGCCCTGGAGGCAGGCTCTCTAGTGTCAGTCAACAATCTCGTGGCCGCCACCATCGCCGAAGACAAATCGCTGCTCGCTCTGCTGGCCGATGAAGCGTTTTCGGCGCAGCTAACTCTGCAGCAGCGACAGCTCGTGGCCGACCATGTGCTGTGGACCGCGAAACTCCAAGATGGCCCCGCAACGCGTCACGGGGAGGCGATCGACTTAATGCCGTTCGTGCGGGCCAATCGCGAACAGCTGGTGATCAAGCCGGCCAACGAAGGTCGCGGCTTCGGCGTGGTCGTGGGCCGATTCTGTAGCGAACAGGAATGGCTTGCCGCCTGCGAGTTGAAAGCGGAACTGCCGTGCGTTGTGCAAGATTACGCTGAGGCGGCCCAATTGCCGATCATTTCCGCCTCGCAAGAGGCCGATTCCGGCGGTGCCCTGACATCTCTGCCGATGCATCTCACGATCGCCCTCGGTATGATCCGAGGTAAGTACCAGGGGCTATTTTCGCGGGTCTCGCCCCATCCCGTTACGAACGTCGGTCGCGCTGGCATCGTGCAGGCAGTGCTCGTCGATCAAGAATAGAACGCCAAGAATCGCGACCATGACGACCGATCGCCCCAGCAGCATCGAAGAGACTGCGCCCTCATCCGGGATCAGTCTGATGCTGCGCAAGCGGCCGGTCGGGCTGGCTTCGGCGATCATGGCCCTCACCTGCTCGCTGTTGTGGGCGGGGCAGTCGGTCGCGGTCAAGGTAGCAGTCACACAACTGCCACCTTTCTTGGTAATGGGAATTCGCTTCGTGCTGGCGATGATCGTTATCGGCCTAGCGGCCTACGTCGCACGGATCACGCTGCGAATTAATCGGCGGTGGAGGCTCTGGATTCTTGGCCACGCGGTGCTGCTCTGTATTCAGACGGCCTTGTTCACTCTAGGGCACAGCCCTGAAGAATCGAAGAGCGTGAAGAACATCGTGATCATCAATAGCTTCCCGTTCTTTACCGCGATCTTCTGTCACTACTTCCTGCCCGACTTCCCATTTACCTGGCGAGTGATCAGTGGGCTGGTGATCGCCTTTGCCGGTTTGCTGGTTGTCTTTGCGCCAGGGCTGTTGGATTCGGGAATCGGCAACACTCCTGGTGATTGGCTGGTACTGGCAGCCGCGGCGATGATGGGCGTGAAGATCACGTACGTGAAATCGCTGCTCAAATACGTGAAGCCGGTACCGCTGATTTTCTGGACGGCCATTTGTGCCGCTCCAATGTTGCTGGCGATCAGCTTCGCGCTTGGCGAGTTCACCCAAGTGGAATGGACAGTGGCCGCGGCGACAGCAATCGCCTACCAGGGTTGCGTCGTTTCCGGATTGGCCGTGCTGATGTGGATGACGCTGCTCTCCTGGCACTCGCCGAACGACGTCACCGTGTTCCGCATGACGACGCCGCTATTGGGCATGGCCTTGGGCTGGCTGATCCTGGGCGAAGCCGTGAGCAGCTACCTGATCATCGGCGCCGTTTTAATCGCCCTCGGCGTCTGGCGAGTGACAAAGTAGACACTCTCCGAGTCCCACTAGTCCATCTGATCACGTGCCTGACGAAGCTTCTCGTACTCGGCGTGTAGTAGATCGCCTTCTTCGTAACCGTGATCGGTAATTGCCGCCAGTACGCTGTCAAAGTAGCGTCCCAAATAAATGTCAAGCTGGCGGGCACCCACTTCTGGCTTTTGCGTTGCTTGATAGACTTGATAGAGGCGTCTGGCGGCCCGTGCCAATGCCTTGGAATCAAGCTGTTCGGACTTGGCCATCGTTTCGATCGCCAACAGAACGACATCAAGATTGGATCGACTAACCTTGCCGGCCTTCACCTTTTCGTCGTCAAGCAGCTTCCGCAATTCAACGAATCCAGTTTGGCGGAAATCGACATCGTCCGTCTTGAGCGAAATAACGGCACGCGCCAGCTCCCGCGGGAAATCGACAATCGACCTCTGCTTTCCTTCTGAAAGCGAGACAATCTCCTGCGATTCGAGTTGCTGAAATCTCTTTAGGATCGGCGCAACATCGCGACCGTCCAAGAGTTCGAGTTCGGCAATAAGCCGCTTGTATTGAATAACGTAGAGGTACGGGGCTCGCGGATCTCCCTGGCGGGCGAAGCCGACCTCTTCGGCTTCATGCTGGGCGAATTCTAGTTTTCGAGCCGCCTCGGCATAATCTGGCTTGCGACCAAATAGAAGCGCGTCAGCCCAGCGTTCATAGACGTTCGGTTGGCGCCCGCGGAACACGCTCCTCGCATGCGGGGAAAGCGCTTGGCCGGCGACGGAAAATCCTTTCCCTTGCGGATTGAGCTCAGCCCTAATTTTCTCGGCAAGCTCCTTGTAAAGCCAAAGCGCCTCATCCTGATCGCCCACGAAATGGGTCGCCATGGCGATCCCCTGCTGGATCCAAAATCGGCGAACCTTGGTTGCCTCGTCCTCTTGCTTGCCGCGGAGCTTGTCAGCTTTCATGAACTCGCCAATCGCTTCTTCCAGCTCCCACAGGTCGAGGTGAGCCCACGCCTCGCGTTCATGCACGTAGGCATGCAACGGATGCCCCTTTTCGAGCCCCTTGATTTTCTCGGCCGATTTAAGCAGAGACAACGCCTTGTCCGCGTAGCCGCGACGGCGTTGGGCGTCCGCCTGTAGGCAGATGGCCGCCATTCGCCAAGCGGGAGCCAAGGATGTCTCACCTGCTTCACCCTGTGCGGCAACGAAATGGGCCGCTCCGTCTTCAAAGCAACGGACTGCCCTGCCATATTGCTTTCGAGCGAAGCAATATCGGGCAAGATCTGACGCACATAGAGCGTACAGTTCTCCCTGCCCCTCCTGTTGGTAAAGATCGAGAGCCCTTTGGTAGGCCGCCTGAACGTCCTCCTGCTTGGCTCGTCCCAGCTTGTGCTGAAGAACGGCGAACAAATGCATCTCCGTCGCGGAGAGATCCTCCCGTTCTGAAAGTTCGTCGGCAATTGGTCCGATCAAATCCAGGTATTCGCCCTGGTCGTGCATGGCCGGATCGATCGCGATCAGCTCTCCGGTAATGTCTCGCTCCTTCGTCGGCAACCGTACCGTCAAGGGCCGCGCCATCCGCCTTAGATCCGCATAGAGTGTTCCCGTATCGGCACCGCGGGCCGCCTCGAGAACCTTCAGCGGAGAACGATCCCCGACCAGCGGCTCCCGAGCGTCAACCGCCTTCATCAGTTCACTACGAATGCCCGGCGTGTACCAGGGGGTTTCATCGAACCACCAGTCGCCATTGAGCCCAGGCAACGCCCCCAAGTCCGCCCGCAAGGGATGTACCTTAGGCCCTTGGAAGAATAACGCCGCAGCTCCGGCCAATACTACCAACAGTCCGGCCATCACACCTGCAAAACGTCGGCGAGAGAAACCGCGACTTCCCCCGTCGACCGCCATACCGGCCATCGTTGGTGCGAGTTTGCGGGCCAGTTTGCCTTCGGTATCGGTGAGCGCCGATTTGACCAGCACATCGGTACCGATATGTGAGCTAGGTCGGGCCGACAACTGGGTCGATAGCAATACGCTTACCGCCTTCGTCGAAGCAAACGTCTGCACGGCCTCAGCAACTTCGCCTGGCGCGTCGACACGTTCGTCGGCTTCCTTCGCCAGCAGCTTCTTGATCGTCCAATCGATTTCCTCGGGGCATTCTGGCCGGCGTTCGATAACGGAAGGAACCGGAGCCGCCGCGTGGGCCATCAATTTCTTCTTGATGCTGCTCAGTTCCGGGCCGCTATAGGGTGCCGAGCCGGTCAGCAAGTAATACATCGTGCAGCCGAGGCTGTAGATGTCCGCCCGAATGTCGACGGAGCCAGAATCATCCCATTGCTCCGGTGCCATGTAGTCGACAGTACCGAGAGCAAAACCGGGCTGCGTTAGCCGTGTTGCCTCCGGGTTAGACGACTGCAGGCGGGCCAATCCGAGGTCGAGAATCTTGACGCGTCCCGACGAATTTAGGATCAGATTCGATGGTTTGATATCGCGATGAACCAGGCCGTGTTCGTGAACGTGCTGCAAGCCGACAGCGGCTTGGCGAATCAGTTCGCAAGCAACGTTGAAGTTGAGCGGCCCGGTCCGGCGAACGAGCTGCTCCAGGTCAACCCCGTCGACGTACTCCATGACCAAGAAGTGGATGCCGTTCTCTTCGCGGGCGTCGCTCGCACGAACCAAATTTTCGTGATCATTGAGCCGCCCAATCAACCGCATTTCATTTTCAAAACGAGCGATGGCGTGTGGGTCACCGAGAGCTCTCGAGGCGAGCACCTTAAGTGCGACGGTCTTGCTGAGCCGGACGTGCTCCGCCTTGTAGACGTCGCCCATTCCGCCACCACCGAGCCGCTCGAGCAATCGATAATCGCCCAGCTGCTGTCCGTAGGGGCTTTCGCAGGAAGATTCGCCGAACTCGCGGAGCAGCTGTTCGTCGAATTGCGGAAATCGCTCGCGATATTCTTCCGTCTTCGGTGATTCCGCACTTTGCTCACGAAGTGCCCATTCCAACTTCACCAACGCCCGCAACATTTCCCACTGTTCTTCATCGGGCACGCGGGAGAGAAAGTCCTCGATGCGGGGACGTTGACCTCCGTTCCAGGCTTCCTCAAAAGAATCCCAAGCCGAGTCGATCGCAGAGCCGACCGAACGCTGGCTGCTGCCTCGCGGCGAAGCAGGACCGCCCGAGGGTGCCGGCGAGTCTTGAGGCGAGGAAGAATCGGTCATGGCATCTTCACCTCCGACCAGCGCTCGCGAATTCGTTTGACCTTACGATTGACGGTTTCTTCCACCTTACCAATTTTCTCGGCGATTTCTTTGTGGGTGTAACCTTGCAATTTGAAAAGGGCCACGGTGCGAAGCGACTCGTCATCGAGTTGGTCGAGCAGTTCGTCGCACTTTTCAGCCATCAGGGCGGCGAACTCGGGCGTGGGATCGGTGCCGACATTGCCATCGAAGCCGGCCACGCGGTCGTCGTCTCCTTCCTTACGGATGAAAATTGACTCGCCACGAACATTGCGTTGGTCGCGAATGGCGGCGTTCTCTCGTCGCAGCTGTGCCGAGGCCTTACGAATCGTAATGGTGACCAAGATTTTCCAGAGGTCGTCGCGATCGGCCAGGACCGGGAAGCGGCCTTCGTTCGCGCCGCGAAAGAAACTGTGCATGGCGTTGACCGCCACGTCTTCTTCATCGGCCTCACGGCAGCGACCTGCACGAAGATTGCGGCGAGCCAGATTCACAATCCGATCGTAGTACTTCTCAAAGATCGCTTGGGCGGCTTGTTCGTCGCCATCGCCTAATTTGGCAATCCAGCCTGTGACATTTTCACTTGCCATGGCGCTTACAATCGGGGCGTATGCTGTCGGGAAATGCAGGAGTTCGGTGTCTGTTGCGACTGTCGACGCGCGACCGGCCCTGCCGGCGCAACGAACACCTCTAGCCCGTTCCGATCCGCCCCCTGCCCTGCTCCGCGTATGCTCTCTTCGAAGGAGCGCCCTATTGACCCGAGATCAGCCCCCGTTACGTCAACAGGCATGCGAATCGTAACACTGTTCGCCCGTTGACGTTCGGCCGTTTCCCAGGCGGACAAAGCGCCACCTCAACCTTACTTTAAAACGGTGCCGAGGGAGCGTCCATAGGCTGGCATCCGCCAAAATCGACAGCGTCTAGCATCCCCCCCTCAAACACCCACAGGGGTTCCGGACGCGATCCCAGGAACCCAACACAAATGGCGGTTGCATAGGGAGTTATGGCGAATCAGATGCGGAGGCATGGGCGCCACAAAAAAACTTTGAAATTTTTTCACCGCCGGTGTGGGGTTTCGGGTTTTGCGGAACATGTAGGGGGTAGAAAGCAACTTCTTCTCGCCCCCTCCAAACTCTTGAAACACGGGAGACCCAAACGATGTTCAAGAAAACCACCTACCTCGCCGCCGTCGCCGTTCTCGCCCTTAGCAGCCTCGGAGCCAACAAGGCCGAAGCCGCCGACACCGTCGCCCTGACTCGTATCGTCAACACCTCCAGCATGACCATTGGCTTTGAATACCGTTTTGGAAACGGTCCTTGGCAAAGCGTCCGCCTGAACCCCGGCGGCGACTGGCTGATGTGGGCCAACTTCACCTATCCGGGATCCTATTCCCACGACACGATTCAGATCCGCTTCGACAACGACCTTCGTCCTGGCTACGACAACTATCAGACATTTCTGCCCATGGTCCGCTACGCTCCGTACGCCAATGCCAATCTGGCCCAGACGTACTACTTCACCTACAGCGGTCCCAACCGACAGTTCCTCGGGATGTTTCCAGCTCCCTAATCACCTTACCGCAAACATCCGAGCAGCTTGATGCGTCCCCGTCTGGCGAAAACCAGGCGGGGGCGTTTTTTAGCGCGCCGCCGCGGCACCTAGTCGCAGGAATCGCGGCCTCGATTTAACACAATCTTCCTTGTCACCTTCACAGCGACTTCACTTGCAGGCGATAGAGTTGCTGTCACGGATAGCAAATCGAGTCAAATTTAGGAGGTCGATCGGATGTTGCTACTGAGCAGAAAAAAGGGTGAGAGAATCACCATCGGCGACAACACGACCATCGTCGTCACACGGATCACGAGCAACCGCGTCGTCATCGGTATCGAGGCGCCGGCCGACGTACGGATTTCGCGTGACGACGCGAAGAATCGAGAGACCATCACGCGAAGCAAGAATCCCAGTCAAGAAAGTACTGGCACCCTCAATCGCCAAGTGCTTACCGAGCAAATCGAAATCGAATCGCCGGCGTTTCCACTCGAGCATCCAGCCGAGGCCGGTTCTCTAAGAATATCAGGCGCAGTTTTTCTGGCCCGTCGAGCCCGTCTAGCGGCAGAGCGGCAACGGGGCGAAAGTGCCGCCGCTACGTGCGAACCAGTCGCCGCGGTCGTCGCAACCGTGTAACGATGCAGAGTCCGCAGAGTCCGCAGAGTCCGCAGTAGCCGAAGTCGGCGACGTGTTCCTTTGATTGACTAGCAACGATTCCCACGAACACGTCGCCGGCTTGGCCGCTATCTCTTTCTAGCAGCGCAGCAAGACACGGATCCAGCCGAGGCGGTCTCGTAGGCTCGCCATAGTCTACGAGTAGCAGAGCTCTCGTCGACTCGCGGGGCAAGATCTATTCGTCGTAGATGGCGGCGTCGTAACGGCGACGACGACGGCCTCGCGAGTGTCGATGTGCATAGCGTGGTCGAGGCACCTCGCCTTCGATGAACCAGTAACCGGCCAGCAAGCGATAGAAGAACAACAGCACGAACGCGCCCGCGATGGCGACCACGAATCCGATTGGCGTAATCGGTGACACGCGGGCTCCTTCCCAGAAATAGGCCAGCACGCCACAGCCGATGACCGCGCCGCCAATGCCCATGCAGAGCGTGGCAACGGCACCGCCGGGATCACGCCCCGGCATGATCGCCTTGGCCATGAGCCCTGTGATCGTGCCGAATCCGATCCACATCAGGATCATGTTGGCCCACGCTTGTATTGGTTCGGAAAGTTCTAAGCCCGGCATATCGATCGTTCCCTCGGCGATGGTGTTCCGCGGCCGCCGTCTAAGGACGGCCGACAGCGGGTGGAAGAATCTGGTTTCTTCTATATCGGCCGAAGAGATTTGACGACACGAGTCGAATTGCACGACGCGCGGCGCAGAAACCATTGCCAAAAGCAAAGAAGGCCCTGGATAGCTGCTACATTGCTTTGGTTGAACGCACTGCTAGCAACGAGAGCACGCTCACCTAGGACGAAGTGGACTGTTCGCTCGCCCCATTTTTGTCGACGGCATTCTGATCATCCGGGTTCGACGGGTGCCGGCTCATTTCCACCCGCGTCTCGGCAACCGCTTTCGAGTCGAGCGTCTCGCCGGGTCGGATCCGCGAATCATCTTCCTGTCGTGCGCTGGCATTCGAGACACGCACCAATCCGACCTGCGCGAAGATAATCACGATCAGCGTGGTCACCACTCGATCAAGTATGACCGCGGAGGCAACCTTGTCGGGATCGATCACCGAATCGACCGCCGGCAGCGTGACGAAGAAAGCCAAGATCGTCGCCTCGCGCGTGCCGAGACCGTTCGGGGTTGGGCTGACAATAAACGCAATGTCAGCCAGCAGAGACGCCGCAAGGATTGGCAAGAACCCAACGTCCTGCACAACGGCATAGAACGCCAACAACAGCCGTAGCGCCCGCAGCATGACAAGCAGTGTGTGAATCCCCATGAGTCGCAGAATCAACGGACGATTGCCACTGATCTGACGCCAGGAATCACCAACCCGTCTGGCAAAGCGGACAATCTTGCCGTTCCATTTCGTGGGAATCGAGGTCTTCACCAATAGGACCGAAAAGCCCAGGCAAGTCGTTACAAAGAACGCGCCCGCCCACCAGGTGAAAGGTCCCGGCAACCATGCGTCCTCCGCCCACCATACGTCAGCGGAAACTTCATAGCGCCAACAGATCACAGCCAGCGTCATCAATCCCATGGGACCGATGACCGCACATTGTAGGAGCAGCATCGGCAGCAGCAGTGAACCCGACTTCGCAAAATCGACTCCGTGCTTGACCTTGAGATAGGCGCTAGCAGCACCGTAACCACCTTTGGGAACGAGCAAACCCGCATAGGTGCGAACGATGGTAATATAAAAGGCCTCTGACTTTTCAATGTGGTGCCCCAGCACTTGCAAAGTTTGGCGAAGAATTTCACCACCGAACCAACGGGCCGCAATGAACGCTCCGATCATGCCGGCCATCATCCAAACGTTGGCACGCCGCATTCGATCAAGCGCATCGAGGATGTCGATGTCCGATCGCCAAATCACGATGCCGATCACCGCGAGCAACACCCAGGCGAATATCTTGCGCAGCCGCACACGGCCCCAACGGGAACCGCTGTCGTCCGCGATCAGATCACCTGGTTGGATCGGCTCTGCCATAGCGTTCGATGCCTCTGCCTCCTTTACCACCGAACGCGCACGAAGCCGTCCAGCAGGTTCCTCCCTGCTGCCCAACAAGCCAGAACCCGATACACGGCGTGCGGCCCGTTCGGCACCACTATACTATAATGTTTCAGACTTCACGTCAGGGCAACTCCGATGCTGTAACGTGCCGCACTGACGGGTGTTAGCTCGTGCCTACGGTCGCAACACGCGGCATTCTAGAACAGGCTTTTGGTGGCCGTTAAGGAAATCGGTCATCCGCGAGCCTACGGCGTGCTGGAATGTATGGCCGGGGCTATTCGGTGTCTCCACGAATCAAAAATTATTGCGCCGCCTCGATCGTTCCCAGCGAATCGGCCGCATAGCCGTATTGCCGCATCAGCTCGCCACACTGGTGATCGAGAGCCTTACAATCGGCCTCCGGCCAATCAGGCCAGGCCGGCATCACGTTCCCGCGACTCCGATTAACGCGGCTGGCGAGTAGCTCCTCCAGCACTCCAGGCCGTTCCTCCAGGCCAAGCTTCTCAATCAACTGGCGAATTCCAGCGCCGTCGGAGCTAAACAGATCTTCGTACCGAACGCGGGTATAGTCGTCGCCATAGACTTTGCTGCCCTGATCCAAATGCGAGTTCACGGTTCGCCAGTACCAGGCAATCCGTTCCACGGCCGACATGTCCCGCCATCTCCTTTCCGGATTCTCCTCCACTCGATCCGGTTTAATTAACCAATACGGAAGCAGGGCTGTGACGATTCGCTTGATGCCGCTTTGGGCTCCGAAGTTGAGTGCCGAGCGAATCATCGTTCGCGGGTCGCGAACCACGTGGATGACCTTGGGCCGCTGAAAGACTTCGCCCAGCACTTCCACGAAACCGTAGAGATAAGGATTTGACTCGACGTAGTTAGGCTGGTCGATCTGCGACACCAGCCGCTGCCGCTTTCGACGCAACATCTGTGACATCTGCTCGTTGGTCAGTCGCCTGGCAAGTCGACGACTAGAGGCCATGCGTAAGATGCGAGACGGTTTCGGTTCGTGTAGAGCCAGCGTCCCCTCACAACACTCGCTCAGGTAGCGAGCCATGGCCGTGGTACCCGTTCTGCCAGACGACAGAATGAATACGACGTTTTCGAGATGGGAGCCCAGATAAGCCACAGTTCGCTTTCGTTTCTCAATTGGCAACAACGCCGCTTTGAATGATTGAATTACTTCGTTTGGCACCAGTGACTCAGGTCACGCCCCAACAACTCGCTGAGACGCTCGACATCGCCACGCATCTTATCTTGCATCTCCGCTCGCAGGGCGGGATCGATCTTCTTCTTTTCTCCCTTACCACGGGAGAGCTTCGTAACCACGTCAATCACGGCTCGCTTCGCAGTTTGCGAGAAAATGTTGCTCAACAGCACCCGACGCAATCGAGGGCGAGCCGCAAAGAACTGATTGACCGCACGGAGGTGGGTCGGCTTGCGAGCGTTCATGTGCTTCCGCACTGGCAGAAACGAACGGTCGACGTCAAGATACTCGATGATTCGTCGAAACTCCCTTTCATCGTCTTCGACCAGGTCATCAAAGATGATCAGACAAATGTTCTCGCGTCCGAAGACGTCGAAGTATCGCTTCACCTGATCGGCATAGGCAACCACGTCCTCGTAGATCAGCCCCTGCCGGAAGTGCGTGGTGCGGCCCAGGCGATTGCCCTGTCGGCGATCGTCCTGAGCCCGGTACGCTTCCTCAAACTCCAGAATATCCTCGTTGCAATCCCATAGGAACTCTTGATGTAGGGCAACCATGACGTCGACCGGGTTGCGAAGCATGATGATGATCTTGGCTTCGGGATCGAAGTCGTAAATCTCTTGAGCCGCGACCTCCGAGTAGAGGTACCACACGGTCGCTTCGCCTCGCCGAGGAATGTCGCCCGCCTGCTGATAGAGCTTGAGATACTCTTCGCGATTATGGATCGTCTTGCGGGCACAAAGGCGGGTGTCGAAATCAAGATCGCTACCGAAGTAGACCGGTTCCTTAATATCCGGAAGAAAAATATCTGGATGCTGGCGCAGGTACTCGTAGAGCGACGTGGTCCCGCTCTTGGCCGCCCCGACAATAAAGAAGTTGGGTCTGCACATGAATGCATTCAGGGCGTGATTGAGAGTGTGGCCAGCAAATCAGACGGTTCGGCGCAGGTGCGAAAGCTCATCACCGTAGTTGAACGCGTCCCAGGGGAACGTTTTACCAGCCTGGTGATCCTCCCACCGCTGAATATCGGCTTCGACCATCAATTGAATGAGGTCTTCGAACTTCGTCTTCGGCGCCCAGCCGATCGTCTCCTTGAGCTTGGTGCAATCTCCTTGCAGGAGTTCTACGTCGGCCGGTCGAATAAACGCTTGGTGCGTTTCGACGTGATCTTCGTAATTCAAACCAGCGATTTTGAACGCCTGCTCGCAGAACTCACGCACCGACTTGGTCATGCCGGTTGCGCAGACGAAGTCGTCCGCTTTGTCTTGCTGCAAGATGGCCCACATCGCCTCGACATACTCGGCCGCGAAGCCCCAGTCCCGACGAGCCTCCAGGTTGCCGAGGAACAGCTTCTCTTGCAGGCCAACCTTAATGCGGGCCACGGCGTTGGTGATTTTTCGCGTGACGAATTCCAAACCACGCAAAGGTGACTCGTGGTTGAAGAGAATGCCGTTGCAAGCAAACAGCCCGTAGGCCTCGCGGTAGATTCGCACGTTGTGATACGACAACAGCTTTGCCGCCGCATAGGGCGAATTCGGCCAGAACCGCGACGACTCGTTTTGAGGAGACTCTTCTACTTCGCCGTAAAGCTCACTGGTCGAAGCCTGATAAAAGCGAATGTCCTTGTTCAGGTGGCGGATAATCTCCAGCAGTCGCACCGCTCCGGTGCCATCGATCTCGGTCGTCAGCAGCGGCTGATCGAACGAAGCACTCACGAAACTCTGAGCCGCGAGGTTATAGACTTCGTCCGGCTCCGATGCGCTGACCGCCTCGAGCAACGACGACATATCTGCCAGGTCCGCCGGGATCAGCGTGATCTCATTCAATACGTCGAGATACTGCAATCGCCAGAAGTTCGGAGTCGATGCCCGTCGGTACGTTCCGAAGACTTCATACCCTTTGTCGACAAGAAACCGCGCCAGATACGCTCCGTCCTGGCCAGTGACTCCGGTGATAAGTGCTTTTTTCATGAAAGTTCCAAAGTATTGAAATCCGAACGAATCTCGGTCTCGAGGGCGATTACATCAACTCTATTGTACATCACAAGGGAAAAAGCGTCGTTACGACCGTAGCGTGCTGCGATAGACCTCGGCATGCCGCTCGGCAACCGCCAGCCAGGTGTACCTGGAGATGAACTCGAAGGCCCGCTCTATTTGGCCTGCCTTATCCGGATTCTCCAAAGATGCGACCATCGCCTCCGACAGCGACTCAGGAGACCCTAGATCCGCCCAATGGACCAGGTCAGCCGGTTCTACGAACGGCACCACCCCAGGGAGTCGTGTAATCGTGACCGGCACGCGGGACGCCATGGCTTCGCCCAAGGTGATCGGAATCCCCTCCGACAGCGACGGAATGACGATCATGTCCATCAATTTGTAGTACGGCAAAATGTCGCCTGGCACCCGGCCGAGAACATGGATCTGTCCTTTGAGGCCAAGTCGGGCAATCAACTTGCGAATGGTCTCGTCGTAGCCGTGACGACTTCCACCGACCAACACCAGTTGGGCATTGGGAAACTTCTCGCGCACACAGGGCATCGCCTCGATCAGGTATTGAACGCCCTTGCGAGGGTCGACTCGCCCGACGTACCCAATGACGGGACTCCCCGGCTCCCAGGGCCGGGGCACGTCGGGCGGCGTGGTCGCCACGGCCGCATCGACATCGACTCCACTAGGAGCCAGATGCACGCCGCCTGCCGAAATCCCCATCTTCGCCAATGCGGCGCGAGTGTTCTCATCTTCGGTGATGATGGCGTCGGCCAATCGCAGGTAGCGTCGCTCATGGCACCACATCAAGTACGACTCGCCCATGATTTGGGCAAGTAGCTTGAGTGACGGGAGCTTACGAAACTCCTGTGCTTTGGCACCCACGTCCATTCCGATCGTCTCGTAACAAGAGAGCACCACCGAAACGTTCCTGGCCTTCAGCTGCCGGTGGTACTTGGTCAGCGCGATCGAATTCAGATTAAACGATTGCACGACATCGAAATGTTCGTGTTCCAGGTCAGCGAGTAGCATCGCGAACGCGCGACGACTGAAGGCGACCACGGGGTAGTCGGGATTCACCGAGCGAAACGGCTCTACGTACCGCATGCGAATACCGTCGAACTCCTCGGGCGACGCTGCGTCTTCTCGCCGCAGCACGTAGGCGGTCACCTCGTGACCCAGCTTCACTAGATTTCGGCCGATCTCGGTCGCCACACGCGAAATTCCACCGATACGCGTGTTGCTCAGATCAGTAACGATCATCGCGATCTTCATGGCTTCTCCAGCCAATCGATCATGGAAGTCGTCACGCGTTCGATGTCCTCTTCGGTGAGAGCAAAGTAGGAAGGCAACGTCACCCCGCGAGTCGACATCGCATCGGAGTTGGGCAGCGGGCGGGCGTATTCTTCGTAAGGCCCCATCCGCGGTAGCGAGTAGAAGAACGGCCGCGATTCGATCTGATTGGCGTCGAGATGCTCGATAAGTGCGTCGCGATCGGCCTCGGTCTTCGCTTCCGGCAAAATGACCGTGTACAGCCAGTAGACGTTGGTCGTATCCTCTGCTTCAGCTGGCAGGACCAAGGACGTGTCCACCAACCGACTGCGATACTGTTCCGCGTTCCATCTTTTCTTCTCCAGGAACTCGTCAACCCGCTCGAGCTGGGCACAACCGACGGCCGCTTGAAGGTTCGTCAGTCGGTAGTTGTAACCAACATCGTCGTGCCAGTAGCGACGAGTCTTGTTCATGCCATGATCGCGGAGCACGCGCAGTCGCTCGTCGAGCGCCGCGTCGGACGTCACGCACATCCCGCCTTCACCGGTCGTTAGGATCTTATTGCCGTAGAAGCTGAAGCAACCGATGACGCCAAAGCTGCCAACCGGTTTGCCACGATAGCGCGCCCCATGCGCCTCCGCACAATCTTCGACCACCGGGATATTGTGCCGGGCGGCAACCTCCATGATGGCGTCCATATCACACGGCTTGCCATAGAGGTGAACCGGCATGATCGCGGCCGTCCGATCGGTAATCAGTGTCTCCAGTTCGGCTGGATCAAGATTCCAACAGTCGGCCTGACAATCAATGAAGACCGGGGTGGCTCCTTGATACAACACACAATTGACAGACGACGCGAACGTCAGCGCCGGCACGATCACTTCGTCCCCCGGCCCGATCCCCATCGCCCGCAAGGCCAGGTGAATGGCCGCGGTTCCAGAATTCACCGAGACGCCGAACTGCTGGTCGCAAAACTGCGAAAAGTCCGCTTCGAATCGCTCGACGAAGCGGCCCAACGACGAAACCCAACCGGACGAGATACACTCCCGCAGATACTCTTCCTCCCGACCGCTCACATCGGGAATGCTCATTGGAATTCGGGGCTTCATACGCTTGCCTACTCGTCAATCGGGCGACGTCTCGCCAGGATAGGGGGCTAAGTTGGATTCTAATCAGGGTTCTTTAAGTTGCCTACTAGC
>CAYLRE010000028.1:0-28596 GCA_964385715.1 uncultured Planctomycetaceae bacterium | reverse complement strand
CAATTGAGTATGCCGGCGGTACAGACGACAACCGACAACGATATCGCTACTATGTCGACCTGCGCGACGGAACGGAAGTGATCGGCGATGACTTATGCTCGCCGGTGGGGGGTGGCACGCTGCAAGACGGATTAGAGGCTCTGTTAGGATTTCTTAGCGCATACGCTGAAATGGCAGAAGACTGGAATCAATTGGGTCCGCTTGGCCCATGGGCCACCGAAAACAGGGATGAATTCGCATCAATTGAAAGCTACCTTCAAGAGCATCCTGGCTTGATTGTCGAGGGGTAACTAACCGTTTCACACCTTTGGAGAATGCACCGATGGCACGTTTCTATGGTTCCTGCGAAGGTAAAGCCAAGACTCAGGCGACCCGGTTAGGTTCGCGCAATTCTGGTATGGTGACACAATGCGCCTCATGGTCGGGCGCGGTTCGATGCACGGCCCACGTCGATGAGAATGGCGTGGATTGTGTTACGGTTGAACTAATTCCGTGGTATGGGAGCGGGTGCTCCCGGCTTCTCTACTCCGGCCCAATGAGTGGAGCGCAGCCGGTCACGGAAGACGAAGGCCCAACCGATCCGATCAGCAGAGCGAAAAGGGAGGTGGCGGCCTAATGTCGAGAATTGAGCAGCGCGAAGACGGCTGGTGGGTGGTCGGTCTGCAAGGCGTGGAGCCTTGCGGGCCGTACCACACCCGGGCCGAAGCGGAGAGTAACCGGCGTGGAATGGAGCGCACCCTGAAATATGAAGGGCGCGCCGGGTTTATTACCTGCGAATCGCTGAGGAAAGGCGGGCAATGGTAAATGCGACACATCGTTTCCGCGAGTGGCTGAATTGGGCTCTAAATGAGCGTACCGGCCGGGAAAGCTATCACTCCAGAGAAAGGCAAGCTATGAAACCCCCAACCAACCCATTCCCGAGTCGCAGGCCCAAGCGACCGCGCGGCAACCCCGCGGCACAGCGATACAACCGCTACAAAAAGCGGCTGGAGGCCATCGACTTCACGCCAATGACGGCGCATACCCTGGCCGGAATCCTGCTGTACCTCGCCGATGGAACAACAGAGCGCAGGGAGATTGTGCTGAGAACCTTCGGGGAATTAGCTAATGGCAGAGTATAAGGTCTGCACTCGTTGTGGGCACACTAAGCCACTGGGGGACTTCGCCCTCAAAGGCCCGGCTAGGCCCGGTGGCGCCCAGAGAGTGGCGGCGCTGTGCAAGGATTGCTACAACGCCCAGCTACGGGCAAGGCGGGCCGCGGAACGGCGGGAAAGGCTTCGTAGGCTTTGTCCAATGTGCGGCAACACTCAATTGCCAACCCATACCCGCGGGCCATTGTTGTACGAGCTTAGAGCACAACGGGAAAGCAAGAGACTGCTGTCCGTTGCGATTGAGTTGCATGATTTGTATCTGCTTGGCGTGATTGACCATCCGCTCTTTCGCGACCTAGCGAAGCGGAACAAGCGGAACCTCGTGTCGGTGTGTGGCCGGCGGTGGATCAACCGAAAGCGTGACGCTTCAGAGAGAGGTAAGTGATGAACAGAGAGCGATGGTTGACGGAGTGCGTTAGCGCGCTCCGTCCAATGTTCCGCGAAGCTGGACAGCCGATCCCGCGCAAGGTCCGGGCCTCGTGCTCGTGGCCGTCTAAGTCGGCTCTTGCAAAGCGCCGCAAGAGAATCGGGGAAGCGTGGTGTAGCCAACAGAGCGCAGATGGAAGCTTTGAGATTTTCATCTCGCCACTCTTGGACGATCCGATTAAAGTGTTGGCCGTGCTCGTTCACGAGCTAGTACACTGCGCGGTTGGAGTTGACCAGAAGCACGGCAAGCGCTTCGGCGCGCTGGCCAGGGCGGTAGGGCTGGAAGGGAAAATGACCGCCACGACGGCAAGCGATGAACTGAAAATCAAACTGAAGAAAATCGCCAGTGAGATCGGCAAGTATCCGCATGCTGAGTTGAAATACAGCAACGCGGAGCCTAAGCAGTCGACCCGCATGAAGAAGCTGTCATGCCAGGACTGCGGGTATACAGTGCGCACGACGCAAAAGTGGATCGAAGTCGGGCTCCCGGCGTGCCCGTGTGGCTCCACCTTGTCTCCGGAAGACTTAGAGGAGAGGGAATAGCTTCCCGCACTTCCCGGCCCAGTCCGCGTTAGGACAAACGTAGAACTGCCCGACGCGGACCATTAAGCAGCCGCATTCCCTGCACGCCCTAGAGGTCTCTCGATCTCCAGGGCGTGTTCTTTTGCAATCTCGGAACAGTAGGCGCTGCACTTCTCGATCAGGATGCATTCTCGATTGATTCTCGCGCATACACGAAAAGTGGTCCCGCTTCCAGCGAAAGGATCAATGACAGTTCCGCCCCCAGAATCAGGCGTCGAAAAACGTAGGCATCGCTCGACAAGACCTTCATGCAGTTGCGTAGGGCACCAAGATCGGCGTTGTTTAGAGTTTCCAACCACTCTCGGGAAATCGAATACATCTCCCGGAACTCGGCCTCTCGGGTCGGCTCGTTTGTCGCCATGTTTCTGTCTCCATGATGGGATTCGGATTTGGTCCGGATAGAACTTTGCGCATTCGTCATGCAGCAGGAGCAGGGGTCGGTAGTTGTTACCGAGGCTCGTTTGCCGATGCTGGCCAAAGGTAAAGGTCTGGATGCATTGCCGGGCCCGGAGCCAACGGAAGAGGTTAAGCAGTCGATCCACGATTGTGCCGACCTGCGCAAACCACTTCGCATTGTACGACACCCACACAATGTCTGCCGAGTGGATGAACAGCTTCAGCCAGGCCCCGAACAGGTTGATGTATTCCCAGTTGGGAAGCCTGTCGTTGCCTTCCGCGTACTTCAGGCCGATGTTGTCTGGCGGGTCGGCGAACAGGCAGGTGGCGTGCGGGAGGGTAGGCAGAACCTCTAGGCAGTCGCCGTGAATTAGTCGGTGTTGCACTTACTCCTCCTCCTCTCCATAATTGATCCCCGGCTGGTAGCCGGTATGGTTCAAATTAACACATTGTCCCAGGTCGGCTAGCTGTGCCCGGAGCACGCGGACTCCGTACTGGGCAAGTTGAGTTCCGATCCGGCCTGTCAGCGAGCGGTTAATGGCCGTGCGGTCTTCCATTAGTTCAGCGAAGGTCTTGCTGGTCACGAGGGCGCAGAGCACGGCGCACACTTCATCGGCCAGCGAATCCTCAACGCTGTCGGTCTCGATCAGGGCCCGGGTGACGGACTCAACGTCTCTTGCGAACTCGTATCGGACCATGCAGCCCGCCACGACGGACTTCCCGTCCGCCGTAGTGAGCGTCTTGGTCGGTGGGATTGCGGTCTGCACATTCCCTGGCCGGCTGTAGTAGCTTGTCCAGAACGGCCAGAGGACCACTAACCCGGGGCTCCGCACGCGAACCACAGAGCCCCGGGTAATCGTCACGGCAATGTCCGTACACTCCAGGTGCTTTACCTGGGGAATCCATTGCCCGATCCATTCGGCCAGCCGGCCGATCCAAGCGAAAGCTCCCGTCATGCTTTCGCCGGTGGCCGGAGTTGAGCGCCGGTACGGTCATGCGCCCTCACAATGCGCGTTACGTCCGAAAATACCGTACCTAGCGGGTCTCGCCAGAGTTCGTGTCGAGAGTTCCACGGCCTCGGGAAGAGAGAGGCGTAGCCTCCGGCTGTACGGAAAGCATTCACGTTCTCGTCGCTGTCGTCGATTAACAGCGCGACTTCGCTGGCAAGTAGATGCTTCTGAGGTCCGATCAGGAATTGTCGGTGCATCCATTTCGGCATGTGCCTGTGAATCCATTCCATTTTGCCAGTCACGCAACCGGGATCGCGCACGGGGCTGGTAAGCAGGCAGATGTTCCGCCTCGCAACCGCCCGGCAAAATGCCAGAAGCGGCCGGAATTCCGGAGACTCCGGTGCGTCTCGCCATACCTCCGGCCCCGTAAGTTCGTCCCAAAATGCCTTCGCAGACTCGAAAGCGAGGTCGCTCCCGGTGATTGGGGTGAGGAGTGAATTTGCTGCCTTTACGATATCGAAGCCCCATTTAGGATCGTACTTTTCGAGTTCATTCGGCTCCACTTTGCAGCCAACTCGCGACAGCGCGTGCATCGTGAACATGTTGCACACGTCGTCCAGGTCAAGAAAGATGTGAGTAATCAGCATAGGGGTCTCTCTTATGCGGCTTTCTTGGTGCAATTAACGCAATCACAGGTATCAGGTCGTTCAACCGCGGCGTGCGCGGCTTCTGGCGGCCGACCACTAACAAGCAACTCGTGCAGGTAGCCGAATGCATTGAAGATCAATGCGCAGATAGCCTCTTCCGTGAAAATCTCGTGGCCGTCTTTTCTGTCGTGTACTTCATAGCCACGATGTGTTGTCCACCAGTCCATGAAATGCCGGAAAGCGGACTTCATGTACACGTCGTATGAGATTCCTTTCTGCCAGTTGTCGGAGGCTCGCACCTTACCATCAGCCTGCTTACGGTGCTTATGCAGATACTCAGCGTACGCCTCCATGGCCACCGGCGAGAAGAATCCTTCATAGTCCAGCTTGTCGGTGTCGTCGTCACGAGTGGCTCCGGTGTCGAAAGTTCTCATTGGGCGTCTTCCTCTGGGTGTAAACGGTAAAAGCTACGGTAGTCTGTGTAATCTCCGCCGTTTTGGAGATGCTTAATCCATGGGTCCACCTGGGCTTCCGCCCAGACAAGTATATGGCGAAAGTCACTCTCAGTAAGAACCGCCATGCGCCTTCCTGTTTCTACGTCGAACCTGTCGACTTTCATGCCGTTCCCTCAGTTAATGCCCGGGTAAGAGTTGGTAAACTGGGACCCGTTGCCTACGGCCTAGCGAGTCAAGGCGTATGGCAAATCCTCGCTTACATCCTCTGGTCTTCAGCAGCTTTCTGAGTCGCTGCTGTACGGTACGAAGCGGAAGGCCACATGCGTCAGCCAGTTCGTTAGCGCTGAGCCCGGGGTCGTCCCTATCGAACTTCATTAGTTCCTCTCGCCATTGCTCCGTCGTAAGTTCCAGTGTGCTTACATCCGCGCTCATGCGGCCTTCCTTTCTGATTGCTGAATCATCGCGACCACTGCCTTCGGTCGCTTCAAATTCCAGAGGCGGTGTCGCGTGTAAACGTCCTCATCGCCGGAGCGAATTAGCGTTCCTCCAATCTGCGGTAAGGTCTGCCTCCCGCCAACGATCTTGAAAACAAACGGCGTCTTCGCCTGCCATCCGGCCGTGGTGCAGGCAGTCGCAAATCCGTGCGCCGTCTGAATGCGGGTCTCGACATTCCGGTGACGGTGACTGCGCACAATCACGTCTGGGTGTCTGTCGCCCCATCGTGCGGCCTCAACAAATGCCTGCTCCAGTTCCTTGTGGACAGCCGTAGTTTCGTAGGCCAGAGAGCCGGCCGTGCCGATGTGGTGTGTTAAATGGCATAGGCCAACGCCAAGCTCAATCCAGAGTTCCCATCTGGCGAACCGTCCATCGTCGTCAGGGATCGCGCCAAGCTCTTCGGCAAGACGCTCCTCCTCTTGCCCGGACGGGCCGACATGCGCTTCCGTGCCGCGAATATGCCAATAGCGGCCCTCGCACCCAGCCACGACGGGGCGTAAAACTTCCTTCGCGATCCTGGCTTGATCGGTTAGGTTTTGACTGATCTGCGTCACGGCCCGGTGGTGTGTGCCATCGATTGCATCGCCATTCACAACGACGCCATACGGTTCGCCTCGCGTCACCATCGGTACCCAGTCGCGCCAGAATTCCCGCCAACGCTGCCAGATGGCCGCCTGAACGGGAGTGTGGCTATAGACCGCACCATCGTCCAGCCTCACCATCGGCGGGCACAGGCCCAAGCGGCAGCCGCAATGCAGGTCAGACACGACAATCAAGTTCGTCAATCTCTGGCCAGGCTTCTTTCTTTTCGCCATGTTGTCCCTCACTGAAGTCTCGTCACAAGTAATTCCACCCTGGGGTGGTCACGGTCAATCTCGAATACGGGCCGCTCGCGTTGCATGTGTTCGTAGTCGTCGTCGGGCAGCAGTCCAGCATCTACAAGCCCGTCGTAAGCTGCCTTCAGGCTCGCGATTGCATTGTCGGTGTCTCGTCGCCTCTGATTCGGCCAGTAGAAGGTTGCGGCTACGGAAGCTCGTTCCCAGCCGACCAGGCATTCCCCCTGGACGGCTTCGCGTGCTAGCCGTCGATAGCGCTTCGTTGCTGCGGCCTTCGCGAATCGTCCGCCCGGCGTAGCAACCGCGCAATTCGGGCTGAGTACCCGCGCAGGGAGCGGTAGTACGATCGTTACGGTTTCTGCGTCCATGGGTAGTGCTCTGTTGTCCAGTATCGGAATGTCCGGCCGTCCGGCTCGCGCACGATCCTGCCCGCCTCAATCATGTCCGCGATCAGGGCGTCTCGGCTTTTCCTGTTGAGGTATTGCGTGTTCTGGGTAATTGTCCGGTGACCGCAGCCCTTTCTGCCGTGCTTTTTGATGATTTTGCAAATCTTCTGCTTATCCACTTCGATCTGGCTACACACAATCTCCGGGGCTGTTTGTTTCGTGAACTGCAATAGTAAGTGTCGCACGAGCCGGCAGGCATACTCCGCAATCGGCTCAGTGATTTCCGGTGCGTCATAGTTCACGCCAGCAGCAATGATTAGCGCCACTTTCCGTGCGTTCTCCTCGGCTTTACGCCAAAGTGCAGCCACGCTGGAAGCCTTGATCGCAGGGTCGTGCGCTTCATCATCCAGTGCCACAAACAGGTGATCCGCTTCCTCAGTGCGCGGCACGACAATCTGTGTTGGCGGAAGGTCGGTTGCTTGCGTGAGAATCGGATCGAACCGCGCGAACTCGCTGATGCTATGCCCGTCCGTGGCTTGTGGCTGTCGGGCGTACCATTTTGCCACTTGCTCGCAGAGTCCCGGGGGAGGCTGGTCGCCACTTTTGCCTCGCGTCCGTGTCTTGCGCGGTATCTGGTCGTCGACCCGAAACAGCAGGCACCTAGCAAGCCATCCGTCATCCAACTCTCCGGCCGAAATACCTTCCAAGAACCGGATTGGGGTCGACGTGCCGTACAGGCAACAGCAGGGTTGAATGATTTTTCGTTTCCGCTCCTCGTCTGAATACTCTCGGCCCGTGAATGTAGAATCAGACGCGGAATAGAGCCTCATCAGTAACGATACGATAGATGCGTGATACTGATTCTGTCCGCGCTTAATTGACCGGAGCAGAAACCCAATTTCGTCCCACAGGAACAGAGTGGCCGGATGCTTCGCTACGCGCTCCTCTAAGGCGGAGTCAGACGCCGTGGACTCCCCGCCCAATAAGTCTAGGCAGCCTGAATACGTGCAGAGGTTACGAATCCGGGAGGGTGCCGAGGCTTTCCCGGCGGACGAATCGGCGATCCCCATGCAATAAAGGTTGGTGCGCGTCCCGATCTCGTCCTTGACTTTCCTGCCGAACAAAGCTCCACCGAACGTCAGTGCGCAGGCCAAGGTTAAGAGCGGCTGTTTAATCAACGACGTAGCGTCAATCCATTCACATATCTCGCCAATCAATCCCGGTGGGTGGCTCAATGTGAAGGCCGGTACTGTGCTTACGTAGGGCTGCTCTTCCGAGGTCTGCTTGGCGTAATGGTTCGCCAGCATCGTTCTGGCCCAGCCATACGCCTCAGGGGGCGCATCCTCGCGGAGATGTGCGTAGTCGGGGTTGTTCCAAATCCACAAGTGCGGCAGGTCGTTCGGTGGATTATCTCTGGCCTGGCTTATCTTTCGGCGGAAATCCTTCTCGTCCTTCGGGTTGCTGAAGTCCCACGGTGGCTGGCAATGCGGGTTGTAGAGCCGAGCGAGAACGTCGTAGGCTTCGGCATCCGAGAGCCCGATTCCGTTGATCGCGCATTGGGCTGCCCAGAATAGCTTGTTGTGCCCGGCTTGGTGCAAGACCGCTATATCGCACGTCGGGATGTACGCCTCGGCGACACGCATCCTCGCGGCACTGTCGCCTGTTGGGACGTGGGGCGGGAGCGGTGTGACCGGCTTAACGAGTAATGGGCGGGCCGGTGGTCGCATGAATTCCGGGTATTGAGCGATCGCAATCTCGCCCGGAGCACAGCCCTGGGCCCAAGCATACTGTCCACCGTTTGGGTGAATACTCGGCGCGACGACCACGTAGAACCCGTCGCCACGAAGATCGATCCCCGGCCGGAAGCCGTTCCTGTTGGCCGGCGGGTTGTCGGTATGATAGAAGGCATGGAAGCCGCCGCGCGGGGTCTGTTGTGTGACCGTGTAAGGGAGTGACGGAAATTCCTCCAAGGACTTGTAGCCGTTCACGTCCCCGGCTTTGGTTACATCTACATCCACCACATAGACGCCACTCTCCGCGCCACACGCAACAGCCACATTCGCGTTCGGCCATACCGTCCACCACGTCCGAATCTGATTGGCATCTCGCGTGGCGTCTTTGACGCCGTGCTTTGTGATGGGAATCTTCTGCCCTGGCCTGCACGGAAAGACGTGCCAACCGAACTCGGCGTACTTCAGGGCTGCTTTAAGGAAGGGGTTCATTGACTAAAGCCTGATGTTATTGTCGATCTGAAATCTGATCTCAAATGTGGAGTGATGGTAATACGGCACTTCGACGACGCGCATCCCATAAACAAACAGGTGCCCAGTCGGCAGGCCCTTATGGTCGGTGATTTGCATGTTCCGCTCTTGCAGAACCTTCATTGCTTGCTCGTGGAACTTTAACGATGTAAGTACAACGGCGTGTTCGCGCTCCGGTTTAGAGAGCATCATTCTACGGCACTCTTTTTGGATCGCGTAAAGCGTTTCTGCGACTAGTTGGTCATCAATCATTGGCTCGCATAGGGAAAGAGAGTGGTTTACTAAAACTCTTTTTCGATATACACTGTCGCTGTGAAGTGCCTTGGGGGACTGTACGTTCCTGTTATCGGGCCACCTTCGTAGCCAGCAACGGCAACTGGCAAATCTTCGTCATACTTCTGCAACTCTGCGATCAGTTCACGAACAGTCATGGCGATCTACTCCCGGTAAAGAACTTGCAAGTGCATATCGACATAACCGACTAGATCGCCTTCCAGGAGGTCTCTCAGTTTTTCGTCGGCCTTGCCAGCAAATTCATCGAAATAGAGGGCCGAATACTCGTTTCCGGTGCATAAGTCCACGCAATTACACCCCAGGTCCGCTCTCACGGGAATCGAGCCGTCGGTCGATGTGTCGCGCAGCTCAAACCAGAGCGTTTCTGCGGTCTCCGGAATTTCCAGGGCATCCAGCCAACCAAGGTCCATTGGGCAGCAATCCCGATCCTCGCATGGCGAGTAGAATGTGCTGCCCATCTTACGAAACGCTCTCGACATGAACTTCATCGTTCGGTCTCCTGAAGGGGTTGATTGTACGCAACGATCTCCCAAAACTTGCCGTTCTTCCGAACGGTCACAGTCCTCGTGTGTTCCATGATCCCTTGCGAGAGGAAGAGGTTTTCGAGCGCATCGCTAACACTGACCTTGCCGCTTTTCGGCCTCCCGAACCGCTCGGCCCACCATTGCTGTGCCTTCTGGCCGGCGTATCCGGGATGGTCCAAGCAGACCCACTCTCGGTACATCGACAGCCCACAACGGTACTGTACCCGTATCGAATCCGGCGAGCCGTGCTTTTTGTGTCGATTGACATGCACAGCGTCTACTTTGTAGGTGCGCGGCTGCGTTGAGAGGATCGACCTGTCGGACGCCTTTCGGTCGTGTAAACGCCGCTCTCGCTCTTCGCCCTCCAGGCGGTCGATCTCTTGTTTCGGAATCTCCCAGCCACACTGCGGGCAGACTCGCACGGCACGGCTAAAAGACTCGCGGCAGTTGCCACACGTTGCCATCACAACCGCCTCGCCGCCTAGCAGGTCGATCGGACCGTGTTGCTCGATACAGCCGCCGAAGTCTAACACGAGACAATCCTTCTTGTCCTCGTGGATTCGCAATCCGCGGCCGACCATCTGTGAATAGAGTCCGGCTGAAAGCGTGGGGCGCAGGAGCACAATGCAGTCGACATGCCGGGCATCAAATCCTTCCGTGTAAACATTCACATTACAGAGGGCATTGATCTTCCGAGCCTTGAAGTCCCGGACGATCTTATCGCGGTCGCGCTGCTTCGTCTTGGAGGTCACGATCGGCGCGTGAATCCCGTGCTTCTGAAGCTCAAAGTTAACTCGCTGGCAGTGTTCAATGTCGACGCAGAAGAAAATCACGGCCTTACGGCCCTCGGTCTTAAGAAGGCGCACAGCCTCCGATACGGCGTCCGTCACAATCTGGTCGCGGTTCGTGATTGCCGCAAGGCTCTTGATCGTATAGTCTCCGCCGGACTTTTTGGCGGTCGCTAGGTCTGGCTGCGTCTCGGCGACCTTGGACCGCAAATTACAGAGGTAGCCTTGCTTAATGAGGTCCGTTACTCTGACTTCGTAGCAAATCTCATTCAGGATGTGATCACGGTGACAGATGGGCCCGCCGTCCAGGCGGAAGGGAGTTGCAGTCCAACCGACGACGCGGAGTTGATCGTTCCACTGCTTGCTCTCCTGGATAAATCGCCGATACTTCCCCTCGCCTTTCAGCGGTATCCTATGGGCCTCATCCACCATAATCACGTCCCATGGCGTAAAATCGCCGGCCCGCCAAAAGATCGAATCAATAGAGGCGTATAATACGGAAGCCTCCCAATCTCGGCGTTTTAGCGCCGCCGAGAAAACACCCACTTTAAGCCCGGGGGCGATCGCCTCCAGCGCCGCAGCATTCTGCTCAATCAACTCTTTCCGGTGCGCGAGAATCGCGCAACGGAACCACGGTGCGTCTTGCTTCCATTTCTGGATCGCCCACGCAATGCATGGCGACTTACCGGAGCCCGTCGGCATCACGACGCACGGGTTCGTCGCCAGCGTGCAGATGTGATTATGCAGCGCTGTGAGGCAATCGTTCTGGTATGGGCGTGGGGTCACTACTTCTCGATTCGCGGGAGAGGCTTATTCGGGAAGTATCGGAGCGCAGTGCCGGTATTTCGTCGCCAGGCGTTCCACGCCTGGATGCATTTGCAGTAGTATGCGCGATGATTCCACTTCTGGTCTGATCCGATGCACTCGCGGAGCCAGACCATGAGCCTTGTGGCTGGGGCGTCAGTGCCACCGCTGCATGTGTACGCTAACTCCCAGAATTCCTTGGCTTTCTCTTCGTTGATGCTGAAGGTCGCGAACATTGCGGCTGCGATCCCGATGCGCTTGAAGAGCCGGTTTTTCGTGTAGCTAGCTGCCCAAGCAATGAAGCCGGCATGATCGTGAATCAAATACGCCCTGGTAGTTGGCGGTATCAACTTGCTAGTGCAAAATTCCGCTTTGCAATGCACGATACCATCAAGGCAGCAGTTAATTGCCGTAGGGGAAACTCCGTTCAGCACGCTCTCCGCTGCTGCGTGCGCTCGCGTTTGGTCATGTCGTTTACGTACTGACCTGGGGCTGTTGAAGTGGTCGAAAAGCTTCACTAAATCAAGGTGCGTGTCGCACACGAAATGGTCGATACAAACTGTCGGTGGCGCATTTTCCCATTCGCCATTCGCTTCAACCAACATTCCTGATGTGTGGCTGCCGTCTGTGCGATACAGCTTGCCATCCAGTTCTGCGGTCGCCCACTTGGGAGTGTAGAACATTCCGGCCGAAAGCAACCCACGCGACCATGCCACCCTCCGCCTGCCTTCCGGCGAATTCCGATCTCTGTCGCCATCAATTGAAGGCAACTCCGAGAAGTATTTTGCGAATTCTGGCGTCAGTGGAACATGCTTACTCGATACCAACTTAAACATCTCTCTCTCCTTTGTGATAGAACTAACGCAACATCGACTTAACGTCCTCGTGAATAACCGTTGCCTTCTCCCAGGCCGTGTACGCACACGCGAACATGTCACCACGATTTAGGTATGTGACAAGATCATCAACTCCGTTAAAGAGCCTTTCGATTCTCTCCCGTCGAATCGTCTTGGTCTTCCACTGACCATTGTTCTCGCGAGTCTTGGGCTCCCTTGGCTTAACATTAAGGGCCTTCAACTGCTCAGACTTCGGCCGATCAAGAACCGTGACGGCGCGGTTGACCGTCACCTGATCGGTCTCTACGGCACGGATCAGTTCCTTCGATCCGTGCTTGAGGATCTTCGTTGCCTTGTCGATCGTCCTGCCGGAGACCTTCGCGAGCTTCCCAAGTTTGTCGCGGGATTGGCCATTAAGGTCAGGACATACTTCCTTACCTTTTTGGCCTCGCCCCTTAGACTGTCTCTGCCTCTCCTTCGCCTCCGCGTCGTAAATATCACGCAACCTAGCCATGGACATGGCCCGCCGCGAGATCGAGAGATGGCGGCGGTGAATGTTCAGCGATATGACGTAACCTCCGGGGTCGCTAACATGGCCGTCCACGTCGACCACCTCGGGCTCAATCCCAAGCTCCAAGCACGCCCGGTAGCGGTTGCGGCCGTCGATGATCTTCCCTTCGTAGAGCTCGATGGGGCACAGCAGTCCGTTCCGGCGAATGTCCTCAACGAACTCCTTGAAGTCGTCACCCTCCATGAGCGGAAATGCCTCTGAAACGGGATGGTGCTCCAATCTCTTCATCACTCAACCCCCTCTCTAATTTCAGCCCACTTGCCACCTTCCCAGAGGATCGCCACTCGCCCGCCCTCGTACTCGCATACGGTGGCTTCAGCCAGATCGCACCGCGCGATCGGCTTCAGTTCCGAGAATTTCTCCCCGTAAATCCCCTTCCATGCGTGCACAAACCCGCCGGGCTTCCCTTTCCAGACAATCCGTGAGTCCTCTTCGGGGTAGCGAGCCAGAATGTCGTCTGGGACGTAGCCGGTGATGCGAGCGCCGAACAGGTCTCCGGCCGCGCCTATCGTCTCGTTCCCCGTCAGGCTGGCCGGCATTCCCATGAGAGCATGGCTCGTGATGCAGCCTGGGGCGCTGCCATGCTTCCAGGTCGTTCCGTCTTCGTTGCGAAATTCGATCGACTGGTGGCCGGCATCGTCCGCGTTATAGGTACCCGGTTCCGCGAATGGCAGCAGGCCAGGCAGGGTGATGTGGTCGCGGCATGGGGCGTCCGTGTTGATTTGCACGTTATATCGCTCGCACTCCCATTGCCCGCCATCACCCGTAGTGATTGGCGTAGCATGGCAGCAATGCCGGCACGAGAGTTTCGGAACGGGTAAAGCTACCTCGCCGGTGCCGTGGCAAATTGCGTGCGCGTCGCACCAACGGCACTCATAATAGTCGGGGCGGTCGGAGAGCCTGGGTGGCGGGAACGGCGACTCGATAATCCTCTTCGCCTTATCTACCAGCGCTTTAGCCTCGGCTTCGACGTAATAAATCCGCTCCACATAGATCGCGTCATTATCCTTACACACCGCGAAATACAGGGCCCGCTTCATGCCGGTTTTGTGCATGTAGATCATGCACTGTGCGTAGTGTATCGGCTTCGATTTCTTTACGCCCTGTTTACACAGGTCGCGGAATGACTTGGCGTTATATGTCTTCCCTTCCAGGACATGCCAGGTCTTCGGGGCCTCGGGGAGCCCGAGAACGCAACCGTCCAGATAGCCTTTCAGGTGCCCGCCGAAGTCGGTCACGAGAAATTGCCGGCCGGTCTGCGGGTCCACGGCATGAACCTCGCAACCGATCGCGCGAAGGTTCTCGACGATCCGGTCTTCCTCCCGCTGGCCAGTCTCGAATAAGCGGTACATCCGGCCGTCGAAACTCGGCCTACAGCATTGCCGGTAGCAATACCATAGATATCGCTCGCACGGGTGGCCGATTTGCGAGGCGGAGACCGTCCGGCTCAGGTAGCCGTTGTCGCCCCGAGCCTTATAGTGGTCGTAGATCGCCTTGACGGTCTGCGACTCAGCTTGCATGTCTGCGATGTTACCCACGGTGTCTCCCTTTGAGCCAAACAAGACACACTGCCGCGCCGATTAGAAATCCGGCAATACCGATTAAGGCAGCAGCAACGATAGCCTCTTCAATGATCGGGCTCATGGCTTGAACAGGCTCCTATAGCAAGCGCCACAGACGAAGCCAAGCGCGAACTCGACAACAGCAAACGCAACCATGGTTGTGAGAAGGTCGTCAACGGTCACGATACGGGTTCCTTTCTGATCTTCTCTGCCAGTTCTTTCGGGGCCCAGATGCTTGCGATTCCGACCCGACAGAGACTCTTCGGTCCCCGCGGAACTTTCACAGACGTGCCTGGAAAGGCACGGAGGATTTTCTCGGCATCTTTCAGCCAGACGTTAGACAGCCACACTTTCATCATTTGCTCCTCGCGGTTGCGCCCCACACATCAGCCAGGGCTTGTAGTCCCACACAGGTTGGAAGTCGCGAGGCAGAGGGCCCGCGCTTCACGTCGAGTCCAGGCCGCCCTTTGCGTTTATGTCTCTCTGCGTAGGCACGCATACGCTCCGCCTTGGTCGGTAATCGTTTCAGGTTCATTACTTCTCTTTCAGGGTCACGGCGACTTTTCTGGGGGTGACTACGACGTGTTCGGCGATCGCCTTCCAAACCTCCGGCGATTCTTTGCGATACCATTTATAGCCGGCAACGTCTAACTCTTGCCGTGTGGTGGTTTTGATGGGCGGGTGATACTTGTTGCCGTCCCGGAGCCCGAGTCGATTGAGCGTGCGGGCGATTTCCTCCATGTCCGCCCTATAGGCCAGGCTGCGCTTCACGGTCAACTTCACACCATCGCCAACCGGGATCGTCTTCTGACCTTCTTCGTCGGTCGGGACCAACTCGGCAATCTGCGTCTCGATTCCGATCCGAACCTCGCGTGCAAGGGCTTCCGCGTCCTTCGCGTCCCGCAGTTTCCCTGCCAGCGTTCTTATGGTCTTGACTTGCTCTTGTTCGTCAGTCATGTTGTCCCCATTTCAGGAAGTTCCGGAGTGCGATACTGGCCAGCACGCACTCGATAAAGATCAGGTCAGGTTTCACAATCCGAACGCCCTCAACGATCCAGCAGCAGCCCCCGGCGATCCCGAGTAAAAACCCTACCCGGGACCGCGCACCGAGCCTCCAGTGGCCGGCGATAATCAGGGCGTTTCCGAGCCAGCCGAATGGCATTAGTCCTCTTTCGTAAGGAAGCAGAAGGGTGGCCCTCCGTGGCCACCTGACCAACACCTATCTCAAGCGGCCTTTCTCATCCACGGGGCCTGTTGCGGGGCCTGTTGCTGCGCTGGAGCCGCCACAGGGGCCGCCGGCCCTGCCGGGGCAGGAGCGGGGCCGACGGCTTGCGGCACGACAGCGACGGGCTGTGCGGGCGGTCCTGGAGGCGGTGCGTAGGTCGGTTGCGGCAGGCCAGCATCACCAGTCTGCGGCTGTGCCTCACTGGGGGGCAGGTATTTCTGAACTTCATTCTGCGCGCCATATTTCTCGTCTGTCGTGACACGCACCCGGATAGCCACGACTTGATTCAATAGCTGAGACGTGTCCGTGAGTTCAGCGGCCCCGATCGCACGGCCGATCGCCCCGAACGCTTTCATTCCGATCGCCAAGCACTCGGCGTTCGGGTGCTGAATCATAATGCGATCGAAGAGTTTCCGTCCCTTCTGCTGGCCGTCCAGTACGGTCATGGCGAGATTAATGTAGTGGCCGTCGCCTTTCTTGGTCTGCTTGATTTCGGCAGACTCAATCAGCATGGGATACGTGCCGGGCGGAACTGGCGAGAAATCATCCTGCGGCGCGATCGTATTCGGGTCGATCGGCTGGCCGAAGATTGCCGTCAGGTTTCCGTATTGCTCCATCGCCATTGGCGCTGGGGCCGGCATCGACGGCGGGACTGGCATGGACGGGGGTGGTTGCATTTGGATTCTCCAGGGGTTCAACAAGACCGTTCAGGTAACATACGTAACACGGCACAATCAGGTACTCCGACAGGTAGATCGGCCGTACTTCACCGCCACAATATGGACAGCGTTTATACTCAGCAATGTCCCAACTTGTTTGGATTGCATACCGCCGTTTGGCTTTCTCGTTCCGGCACGCCTTACACGGGTTGCGTCGTTTCGGTTCACCATCTGCATCAGGCGTTCGTTCGTGGCGAAGGTAGAACTCACTTACTGGCTTTCGTTTTCCACAGCGACTACAAGTCTTGAACTTCATGCTGTTTCCGGGCGGCCCGTGTGCTCCGGTAGTCCGACCTATCGGTTCGCAAGGAAGTTGTCAGCGCACGGGCCGCGTATTTTCGGGCGACTTCTTTTCTTCAATAGCGTTTAAGTAGCCTGCAAGAAGTTGCGCTTTTCTGCTCGAATCTTGCAAATATCCAGCGGCTAAATTGCATCCATTACACAGCCATCCCCTTAATTTGCCAGTTTCATGGCTATGGTCCATGTGCAAGTTTGTACTTAGGCTGGCCTCATTGACGCCGCATGAATGACAGTAACCAGTATAGGACGCTTCCAACTCTTCTATTGTTGCTGAGCACGATTTATGGCCGCGCTTCTTTGCTACTTTACGTGACTCGATTAGCGTAACCCTGAATCGATTTCGTGAGTTGTATTCCCTCTGCCGAAGATTAACATGTTCGCGATTTATAGACCGCCACTCCGCCGCATACTCTCGCTTGCACTCTCGGCATATACTTATGCGAGACATAGAACCATCTGTCTTTTTCCGATACGATAGCGGAAAGCACTTTTCATCTTTTTCCCTGTGGCATTTACTGCATACTTTAACCACTATTCCCGCGCCTCCTCATTGCGGAAACAACGGCCCCCGTGAACGCCTCCCACGATAGCGGTAATTCATATTCGAGTTCGCCATATACGCCACGCCCTCCGCCTGGATGCGCAGGTCGTTTCTGCGTATAGAGCCAGCGAGAGCCGGGATTGATTTCGATCCCGCGCTTCTTGACATTCTCTTTGTGGAAGCCCAGCTTTTCCTCCTTGACGGCCACCTTGTTGTTGCAGAAGAGAATGCTGTCGGCCCAACGGAAGAGAAGGTTAGAGACCTTCTCATGCACGTCCATTTGATACTGATCGTATGAGTCGCCCCCTGGATCGTCGAAGCGCCGAATCTTGACGTGGCCAACCAGAATGGAAGTCATGTTGCGATCGCGCCGAAGTGCGTCCAGCCAGGCCGTAATGTCTTGCCATCGTGACAAAGCCTCGTCAGTGCCTTTGCCGAATCCACCACCAACGTCGTTGATTGATTTAACACCACCCTGTTGGCAGATTTCCGCGTGCATCATCAGTGCAAGCGTACTCACGGAGTCGATTGCGACTGTCTGGAATTCGTGCTGGCTCTCATACAGGAATTGCAACCAGCCAAGTACGTCTCCGACGGACTGGCAGACCGGCACCTTATGCACGTCCAAGTCGTCGATCCCTTCCTCGCCTGCGATCGGAAGGAATACGGGATTGTTTGCTTCGGCGGCAAACGTGCTTTTGCCGATCTTCTCCACGCCCAACAGAATGATGCGCGGTGCTCGAATGCATTTCCCGGATGTGATTTGACTCAAATCGTAGGCCATTACTCTGGCTCCTTATGTTCCCAAATCGTCAACCCGTCGCTGTCTTCAGTACCGTAGTCGTCCGCCAGCAATCGCCACCCGTCCTCCAGTCGTTGATTCCAGTCGACCATCTCATCCTCCGTCATGGGATTGCTCTCCGCTGTCGCCGGCGCAACAAACGCTCTTGGCGAGGCTCTTCCCGGTGGGCGAAAGAGAAAGCTGCCAGGTCTTCTTCCCTGATCCGTCGTCGCGGTCGTCGAGTGCCGGACGGCGAGACGTTTACACACGCTAAATCGCCCCGCTCAATAAGGCGTCTGACGGTGCGAACAGAGCAAGAGAGTTGCCTGGCAGCTTCTTTGAAGGTCAAAAGTCGCATGATTGCCGTGTCAAACAGGGTTGAAGCTCAATTCTGATACTTCAATCCTATCCAGCCGGCTTGTCACAACTGTGACGAGATTCGTCACAAATGGCGACTTTTCGTCACAAATCAGACAGAGACTTCTTCTAAGAGAATACTGCCGTGTCGCGTGAGAATCGCGAGTGGAATGCCAGCATCAAGAAGTCGCTCAGAGAGACGAGAACAGGCTTTGCGAATCGCGTTATCGCTAATTGGCTTGCCCCACGCAACGTCCTGCGCTTCCTCGAATGTCGCGCGCTCGTGCTCGCGAAGATGTCGGAATAGCTTGAACTCAGCCACCGGCAACCGGAGACTCTGCTGCCCGTACTGAACCGTGCGTGTCTTAGGGTCGAATCGCAGATGCGGCCTGTTGATCCGCACGCTAGCCAGTCGGGTATCCGGGATGTCGATCAGAAGCATTCCGTCTGTGCGCCGTATCGCCGTCCGCATAAGATCGACGGCTTCAGTATCAGAAAGCAGAAATTGCATAAGGAGCAGTGGCGCGCACCGCTATCGCAGAAAACGAAACTGGGAAAGCGAGACAGAACGTAAAGAGGTCGTGCTAGTCGCGCGGCTCTTCGCGCAACTCACGGAAGTGAATATGAAGCTCGCAGTCGAGAGCGCGAGCAATAGATTCGAGCGTGGAGAGCTTCACGTCGCACGGCTTATTGCCGAGCACGAGAGAGATAGTGCTGCCGGCCAGGCCGGTGCGTTCTGCCAGTTCGCGCTGAGAGATATTGGCCTCAAAGAGGGCCCGCCGCATCTGTCGTTTTAGTTTCGGGTCGATAGGCATTTTGATTCCTGCCGTAATCACCATTCCGTGCCCTCCTGTATCTCAATGTAGTCTAATCCGGGTGAAACATCCTGTCAAGGCTAATCCCGCACCGATCCATCAAATAACCATTCGCGTACAGTATTCGCTATTTTCTGTAGTCTCCCTAGTTCATTGAGATTGAGTTGTGAGTAGACCCGCTTCTGAAGCGATCTCGGGGCGTGTCCCATCGTAAGGTCGATCATGGCCTGATCGGGCACGAGGTCCACGACAGTGGCGTAGGTGTGGCGGAGGGAGCCGATTCCGGCCCCGGGGAGATGCTTGTCTGCCAGCAGCTTGCGCCACGCCCGCTCTAGGGCTTCCCGCCCGCTGTGTGCGCGTCGCCGCCTGGTCAGCAGTAGTCGCCGCTCCGTCTGGTCGACCGGCTTACGATGGTTGTCTCGGTAATCCAGGATCGCCGTAACAGTCTCGGGCCAAAGGGCCGCCATGCGACGGCGCTTCGTCTTGACTCGCCGGAAATCATGGTAGGGAATCTCGCCGTCCAGGTGGAGCCGGTCGAGCGTCACGGCGACCGTATCACTCTGATAGAAGCCGCAGTTGATCCCTAGCAGGATCGCAACCCGCATACTGGGCTCTGCGACCCGAAGTGCCGCCAGAATTACCTCCCGGTCCAGAAAGCGAGATACACCGCGCTCCTCTCGCTCGTACTCGATTGCGTGGATTCCAGGTGCCTTGAATCTCGGGCCATAGCGAACCTCTCGGTCGTACAGCCCCATCTCACGACCCCAGCGGAAGACAGTCCGGACGGCCGTGATGCGATTTCGCATCGTCGATGGGCCCCAGCCCCGGCGTTCCATGGCGCTCTGGACTGCTGTGAAGTGCTCTGGCCCGAGAGACGCGATCGGCACCCCGGCGAGCCGGGTATCCTCCAGGAGTTGACTGGCGGCCTGATAGTCGTGGCGAGTCCTTGGTGAAAGCTGGCCAGTGACGATCCGGTCGTCCACGTCCGCGAGATGCTTGGCGAGCAGTTCCCTGACCGTCAGGCTGCCGTCTTGTGTCGGCGGGATCAGTCCGGCCAGAAGGTGGTCGCGCTCCTGGAGCCAGAGTCGCAGCGCCCGGTCGGGATCGGTCAGCGGGCCGAAGTAGTGAACACGCCCCCTGACCTTTTTACTCCACTGGCCGCTCGGATGGACCGTCAGGGGCCAGTCGGGGTGGGCTAGCTTCCACTCTCGGTACTCAGCGACTTCGGGGCGCACCATGTCAACCGCCCTCCAGGGAAGTATACTACATTTCCGAACCAATTCACACTAATTTAGCATAACTAGGAAGTCTCCGGGTGTAAAGAGGGTGTTATTGGATTTTCGCCAGGCGTGGCGGTTGCCCCGTAAGTCGTCGCCAGGAAAGGCTTTAGGGTGACACCCCGGAAACTAGGCGGCCTGGTAGTGGGTCATTTGCGGGGAAAATGGCATGTGTCATATCCTACTTACTGGCCGTAGGTTACGTCAATCCCGACTCTTGTTGTCTTGGTCAATTGGGGACAATAGGGGACACTGGGGGGCAGATTCGGGTGTAGTTACACCCGCGCAGAAAAAGAGCCGGCCGTGGACGTGGCCGGCTCAGTCCCGCCCCACCCGCAATACACTCAATCTGGCCTCCTGAGCGCCGCAAGCAGTTCTCGAATCTCCTTTCGCTCAGCAGCCAAAGCCTCCAGGAAGGCGTCTCGCTGCTCTGTCAGGGCCTTCGTGTGGGCCGGGCCGACTCTCGACAGCACATAGTATATTGTCCAGCCGAGGACCGCCAGGGCCCCGCCCTGAAGCATCTCCGGGGCGATTTGCGGAATCCCCGGGGCCCCCTCGGTCGCCAAGAGCACAGCCATTCCCCATATCGGCCCACACGCAAGCCATCTCATCCTATTCCCTCCCGTAGAATTCGCGCAGCCGGTCGATCGGCTGTACCCCAGAAAGCGTCTCGCCCAGCCGGTTCACGTAGGCCGGCAGGCCACCGATCTCGTACATCTCGGCGAACGTCGTATTCTCGTCATAGTCAATCACTTGGATGTCGACCCCCTCCTGGACCAACTGAACTACAATCTCGTTCATCTGCGGACAGAATCGGCACCAGTCGGCCCTGAAAAAGAAATTACCGGAACCCTCCTGGCTGCCAATCGCACTCAGGGCCCCCTTGCGAAAATCCTCGCAGCGCACGGCGTAGCCGATCCCGCCATCGGAACCCCACAAGATTCCGACAATCTTGCCGTCCTGGAAGATCGCGGAGCCAGACCGGCCACCTTTAGGTGGCGGGACGAACGTGAAGCTCGTCCGGCCGCCGTTGTACTTCGGGCTCATGTTCGCGCTCCCCTTGACATGCCCCTCCCATAGCGATTGCCATGAGAGCCCTGGACAGCCGATCGAAATAATCGCGGTATCCTCTTCCGGGGACGCCTCGCCGATAGGAATTGCGTTCGGTAACTTGCCCTCCTTGAACGCACTTACCGGAATCTTAAGGATCGCCGCATCAACTTTCAGGGTCTTCACGACCGTCGCCTTGTACTCGCCAGTGATATGGCCGTCCAACCAGAACTCGACAATGAATGTCTTCGTTCGCCCGGCGACGTGCCGGCAAGTGAGTACGTAGACGTACTTGTCGTCAATCGCAAAACAGCACCCACTCCCGCCGGAACCTCCGCCGCGTACACGGCAGGTCGCTTTCAGGTATTCGTAAAGCTGATCGAACGGCTCCGGCTCCGGATCGACGATCGGGTCGCCGGGCTCTGGGATCGGCAATTCCTGCGACGGACAGCCGCCCTTCGGGCACTTATCACAATCATCATCCGGGCATGCGCCGTCCGACATGGGCACACAACCCGGCAACACCAACAGCAGAATCAAGAGCAGTCGTCTCACAGGTACCTCCTTACACAGCAAATGAAATCTGACGTTGTTGACGGGCCTCGCGCAGCGCCTTCAGGATCTTGATACCAGCCTGGACGGCCTGGATGATCGCGAAAATCATCATGGGGTTGAATGCACACTCAGTAACCTCTTGAAGCTCCTGCGAACATTGGAGGCTCTGCTCGGCCGTGAATCGCCCCTCAATAACCGCCAGGACGACGCCGTGAATCAGCGCCCACGCCTCATCTCTGGCAACCAAATCGGCAGCGAAATCAAGAATCGTATCGTCGATCTCGATTACGGTGCGTTCGGCGAGCACAACGCCCGTCTCGATAGCCGCCATAGTCCAGCGGCGCACGTCCTCGCTGTCACTCAGGTCGTCTGGGAAGTTAATCAGATCGCGGACGGGCACACGTCTCAACAACGAAAGCAATTGCAACAATCTCATGGTGCTACTCCTTAGAAAGAAACAGGTTTGCCACCTCAACGTAATACTCAGCCAACTCTTGGTCTATCGTTCTCGCGTTATTGCGCTTTGCCGCAATGATCGGCCAAAGTTGCTTGCGCTCTTCGGCTGTCCCTTGCAGGAAAACGTCCAACGATTCGCGCAGCGATAGTCTCTTGACTGACGCCTGGAGCGGCGTCAGCCTCGATTCTGCCAGAATCCCTTTTCGCTCTGTGCCGGCGAACCCTTCCAGTTCTTCTGGCGTAACTTCCTCGTCGGCCCGAAATCGCCGAACTAGCCCCTTGCGCCTCTTGCTTCTCTCAGCTTTCTCTCGCGTCCTGGAACCAGCCGGGATTTTGTCCGCGAGGTACTGCATCGCCAACTTCTGCGCGTTGCTTCTCGTGATGTATGCCGGCGCGGACGTGATTCCGAGACCGCTCGTAATAGCCGCCTGGACGGCTGGCTCTTTCGCCTCACGCATCCGCAGGTAGTTCTTGACCGAGAATGGTATGTACGCTTCGCCAACATGCTGCACGCTGTCAATTAGCTGGGCCATCAACGGGTCGTCTGCGTTCCGAATTTCCGTTCCGTAGTAGTCCTCGTTTACCCACATATCGGCGAATGTGCCCCACATCGGATGCACCTTATGGTGTGCCGTTCGCGCCGGATCATGCGTCCACGAGTACACATCACGGGAGTAAGTCGGCAGGCCAATCCGCTCAGCGCTTCCATCTGGGTTTCGATTGCCAGTTGGCGGAAAGAAGTAATCTTTCAGTTCTTTCGGCCGTTCTCCAGTAAACAGGTAGGTCAGCACGGCCCCGAGCGTGGCATAAGAAATTGCCGCCCCCATTACATACGCTTGCTTGCCACTGATTAGCTCTCCGCCTAGCGCAATCCGTTCCTTGGTAGTGAAGATGTCCGTGATTGCGCCACCGTACTCGCGGATGCTACCGAGGTTCCAGCCTACTGACCGCACGGCCAGCATACTCACATCCTTGACGTACTGGTTCCAGAATAAGTTGTCGTAGGGTAGCTGCCCAAGGCGATTGTCAACGCTATCCCACGCTTGAGTTAACTGCTCGGTAATCTGCTCCTCGGTAAGGTTAGCTGACCTGCTGTATATATCACCAGCTAAATACTGAAAGGTTCCAAGCTTCAGCCGCGGCACCATGTATTCCATCACTGGTATTGCCGCTGCCTCCAGGGTCGCGAAGATACCCTGAACCGGGAGCTTAACGGCCGAGGATACCTTCCTTATGGGGCCCCCGAACTTCAGGTCATAGAATGTGCCTCTGAGAGCCTTAATCGACTGGTTATGGTACCTGGCGTCCATACTGGCCCGTCCGCCAGCCCTGATAACGTCCTCAATTGTGTCTGCTAGCTTCTCATTTTTGATCTGGCTGAGGTCGCTGCGCATCGCTTTAATGAGTTTATTTCCGCGCCACAGCGACTTAAAGCCTGCCATTGGGGCCGTGACGAACTCCGCCGCCGCACTCGGTAAGTCACCACGCAACAGCTTCAAAATTGACACGCCAGTCTGTGTAGCAACGGCGTCAGTCGTCACGTTGATTCCATGGAACGCAGATAATGCTAAGCTAGCCTGATTCATTGCGTTGCCATACATGCGCGCAGTATTGTATAACGTGCGAACAGCAGTATTCGGATTAGCCCTCAACCCAGGCGACAGTTGATTCTCAATCATCCCCGCGACCTTATCTGGCATGGCCCATCGCCCCAGCACCCTCACGCCCTGCTGCTTGATCGTCTGTTCCTGCGTCCCGAGCACGAGCGAGCGGTCCAGCATTAACAGCGGACTAAGTGGCTCGTTAGCGGCCAGGAAGTCTTGCCATATCCCAGTCACCTTCGGCGCGATTTCTCGCATCTTCTCCGGTGTTGCAAGCCACGCTTCTAAGATAACGGCCTCCTGCTCTTCCGGCGTCTTAGAGTATTCGACGAACCCTTCCGTCTCCGGTATCGATCTCTCGACGCGGAGTGACGACAGCGCGTCCAACTCCTGCTGCACCGCCTTACCGCCACTCTCCACCATGTAATCGTACAGGCCGTAGATTTCGCCGATATTGTGCCCGATCTCGTGTGCGAGTGTCGCTACAGGTGTCCCTACCCGCGTCCTAATGATCCTACGTCCCTTCTTCGTTACGACGGTCTCACCAAACGACTCCAGCTTCGTTACCCGTCTTGTCGCTACTCCCAGAGAGTTTGCGACTGACGTGAGTTGATCCACGAGTAGCTTGTCGAACGCTTCCGTGACTGTCACGTCTCCGGACGTTTGCACCAAGAACGCCGGATCATCAACAAACCTGAATCCACTCGGCAGATAATCTTTCTCCAAGCTGGCCGGCACGAACACAGCCAGGCCATGTTGCTTCAGTAGGCCCATCGCCTCCGTCTTCGCTACGTATTCGTTCATGTGATGAATCCGCATGAACGCCAACTCCGCCGGGTTGTCGGTTACAAGTTCGAGGCCAGCCTCGCGACCTTCCTTCACGGTCGGGATAACCCGCTTACGGAGGAAGCCAGACTTCCGATAGGTCTTCCGAAAAATCTGCCCGAGCACCGTGTCTGCTTCTGGACTGGATTTCCATAAATGCGGGAAGTAGTCTTCGTTGAATTTCTCTAGCTTCCCGACCTTCTGAACACGCTCTCGCGCCGCGTCCAACTCACCTCGGATTACCTTTGCGACGGCGTTTAACTCACCCGGCTGCTCTGTCCCGGACTCCATGCGGTCAATAAACTCAAGGCGCTCGTCGGGCGACATCTTGTAGAATGACCGCTCAATCTTGTCGAGCGAATGCTTGGACGCCTCGTCCCACTGAGCCGCACGAGCCATCTGGCCGCGCAGGATATGCCCCGCTCGCCTGGCCCGCCGCCCACCGGCTGCGACCGGGGACGCTATCGACACAAGGTCTTCGGCCGCCGCCCGTGCTTTCGAGGCTACGGGCGACTTCTTCCTCTTCCCTGGCTTGGCGGCCGTTTCTGGCGCGTGAATGCCGTCCGCCGGAAGCGGAGCACCTGACTCCAGGGCCTCCGTCGTTAGGTTGCCGGCGATCCCGATGGCCCTCTGCTGGAGGACCCTGGCCGGCTCAGCGGCTACAGGCGGGTTCTGACTGACTGCCGTGCCGTACCTCCGGCTGATTGCCGGCTCGATCTCGGTGTGAGTCTTATCAGCTATCCAGAGGTATACGTTACCCTCGGAGTCTGTCGTACTTCTCGTCTTTGGCTCGCCCTTCGGGGCGCTGGGATACTTCTCTCTGAACTCTGCCGATATTTCTTGCCTGTCCTGAATCGTGGGGTTCTTTACTACGGTCGTCTTCCCCACCTTAAATACTTCCCATGCCTTTTTAGGCTCGACGGTCGGCGATTCCTGGGCCGCTACCGCCCTGTCAGCGTCCGTCTGCGGCTCGCTCACGGCCTCCTGGGCTTTGGCCGGCTCCTGGGCCGTCTTGGCCCCTCGGGCCTCTGGAGCGGGCGTAAATGCCTTACTTACTTCCTCCGTGAACGCCCTCCGCTGCTTGCGAGACTCGCCGTACTCGGGAGCCAGGCCCCATTTCTTCCAGGTTTTCCGCGATGGGACCCGCCCCTCTTTGGCGTAGGCCACGATCTCGCCAGTCACCCGAGCCACCTTTTCGCGACTCATCTGCCGCACGATCCCCGGGGACCCAGCAAATGCCGACGCAATCACCGTCTGGACTGTCGTTTCATTGACTATCTGCCGGAGGCTGTCTTTCGTGAGGGCCTCGGGGTCCACGTCGGCCACCTTCGCGGCCACGCCGTGGCTGATCTCAGTCACGAGTTCTTCCGGGACTTCCTGGGCGATTGCCATCCCGAGCCGCTTTAGCCCCTCGCGGACCCCGCCAGCCACGGCCTGCTTCCCTGCAACCATGGTTTCGACGCCACCCAGGCCCATTTTCTGCATAACCGCGGCCGGGGCTCCCTCGATAACGCCCTGGCTAACTGCATAGCCAGCTAGTTTGGTGCCCTTCAGCCCGGCGTCCCGCCCCTCAGTAATGGCCCGGTTCGCCTCCTGGCCGGAGGCCGCGAGAATCGCCGCGGCGGGGCCGCCTGCCATCCCGGCGGCACCCATTGTCGTGAGGGATCGTCCAGCCCCGCGGACGCCGCTCTGAATAACGTCGGGGACGATCCCGCCACGCTCGCGCTTTCGCTGGACCTGCTCGACCGCATCCGCGAAGCGATTCATCCGATCGGCATACTCATCGTGGCCGGTCAATCTGGCAATCGGCGAGACAATATCCGCCCCAGCCTCAATTGCATACGCCTTAACGCCCGGCCAGTTTGACTCACCAAGCTCTTTGCTGGCCTGCGCCAGCAGCCGCTCGCGCTCGATAATCTGCTCGGACTGGCGGCGCTCCGCCTCCGTTAACTCCTGACGCTTCGGCGGCTGCTGCGCATAATAATCCCTGAGATTGCGGCCAACCTCCAGGACATCTTGATTGACGCCCTTTTCGCGCACTTCCAGCGCCCCTTCCCTGAATTGCCGGCCGAAGTTCAGTACATCGCGATCAATCGGCATTCTTCGCGTCCCACCACTCCAGTACCGCAGTCGCCTGGTTCACAGCGTCCGCCATTTGCGCCGGAGGTTCGACACCAGCAGCAGCACGCTGGCCAACCTCCCGCAAAAACGCCTGGGCAATCTGCACTTCACGCGGCATACCTTTTTCTTCCTCCGTTGCCTTCACGCCGAGGTTGCGGGCCCATCCAATGTACTCGCGTTTCTTCGGCTTTTTCGGCACAGCTTCCTTTTTCTTCGCGGCAATGCGCTTGCGTAATTCAGACTCCAAGTCCTCGCGATACACCTCACCTTCCGGTGCTTCGCCAAGAATAATCGCCATCGCTTGGTCCACTTCCTCTGGTGTGCGATAACGCTCTGACTCCATACCGAGCTTATCTTTCGTCTTAATCTTGTCCGCGATTAACTTGTGTCGAATATCGAGAATCTTCTCCTCTCGCCTCCTTGCAGCCTGCTGCTCAATGTATTCCTTTGTTTGATCGTAGCGCAACATGAGCTTCTTATTGCCGTCCTGGTCGATCGTGTACCACGAACCGTCTGGCTCCTGGAACGTATCCCCGGGCCCACGACCTTCCGGGTACTGCGGGGCACTTGGATCGCGGGGAATACCAGTCGGCTTGATTGTATCAATTTGCGTGTCAATCTCCTGCGCGAGTAGCGCCTTTTCCTGTTCGGAATATCGCTTGTTCTGTGTGAGTTGCTGCTTGGCATTTTGAAGCCTTGCAATCTCAGCCCGCTGCTTTGGCGTATACTTGAAGTCAACCGGAATCGCCCGCTTTTGAGCTTCCTCCTGCTCGATCAACTTTCGCTGATACTCCATCTCTCGCGTTTTCGCCTCGGCGGCTAGCTCGCGATCAGACGGGTAGTGCAGCCGGCCATAGTCGGCCATCATTGGGCCGCGGCTAGTCCGCGTTCGGCCGCCGCCACCACCGCCGCCGCCTCGCGGGGCCCCTTGGGGATCGATTCGCGGTGCCTGCGGTGTCCTGGCCTCAGTAGCGCCGGCCAAGGCGGCAAGTTGCGCCAGGGCCGTAATGTCGCCCTCTCCGTGCTTGACTCGAATCCCCATTATGCGATCCTCATATTCCCGAGAGCGCTATAGACCTGTGAACCACTCTGCCCGCCAGAACCCTTCCCAAGCTGGTTAATGAGCGAGACAATCATATCGGACTCCGGATACTCGTCCTCGCGGCGTTCGATCCACCCGAGCTTGGTGCCCTGGAGGCTATCGGCCAGACGGTTTAATGCAGACTGCTTTTCTCGCTCGACACCGAGCCCCATCGTCGGGGAAATGGTGGTATTCCCCATGCCAGTCCTGGCAAGCTGCTGCATGATGTCCGACCGCTGCCCGGCGTAATCGCTCCGGATGTCGGCCTCGCGCTGGCCCGTGGTCTGGTCGATGATCCCGAGCCCCTGCTGGTAACGTGCCTCATTCGCGGCCTTCGCCTCAGCCCAGCCCTGGTTGTACTGGTTAATGAGCTTGCTGAGGCTGGTCCCCGCCGCCTTGGACTGCTTTAGTTCGTTCTGATACTTCTGCTTTTCAAAAGCCCATTGCTCTTCCGCGAGTCGCTGCTGTGCGCCTGCACCAGGATCAAAGCTCGACGTAACGTGCCCCCAGGGGCCGACAGTCATTGAAGTGCCGAACCCAGTGCCCATAATCGCCATCATCTACCCCTTATATCTCTATGGATTTACTTCCGTCACGTCGCCTGTATCGCCGTCGATCGTGCACCAAATTACAGTGGCGTCCGCCGGATCGCCGTCACTCTTAACAACCTCCTTTGTTGTCGTGCTCTTCAGTACGTCGTTCTCGTAGACCTTCAAGCTATAGCTGTAAGTCACGCCACCGCCACCAGTATCAGTGGCGTAATGCTTATGAGTGACGTTGTACGTGACTCCACTATTCAGTCGTAGCGCCTTGATTTGTAACGTACCAACATCCGTTGTGCCAAGTATCCAGGCATCGCCATTGTCCTCTGGAGCATACACACCAAAGTCGCTAGTCGTATCTGCGCCGTGGTCGTAACTCCAATATT
>CAYLRE010000027.1:25705-28725 GCA_964385715.1 uncultured Planctomycetaceae bacterium | reverse complement strand
GGAGAGGGGACGACAGCACGACATATACCCCCATCGTCAAGTACAGGTACGCCGTCGCCGGCAAGGAGTATGAGGGCGACGATGTGTATCCGCTGAGTATTTCCGCCGGCAAGGGCTGGGCATATGAGACCATCGAAAAGTTCTCCGAAGGGCAGACCGTTACTGCGTACCACGATCCAGGCGATCCGCATGAAGCATTTCTGATTCCCGAGTACTCGTACTTTCCTTACATCTTCACGCAGTTTCCGATGCTCTTCCTGATGGTCGCGGCGATGGTCTGGATATTTGCGTCTCGAGGCGGTCGTAAGGTGACGCCGCCGGAACGAAGCGAGGTGGGCGGATATCGCTTGCAGCCGGTGATGAGCCTGAAGTCGCGCCGCCGCATGGTGTTCCTGTTGGCCATTTTCTGGTACGGAATGGGGGCGTTTTCCGCCGGGCACTATTTGCTTTCTGCAAGTAAGTACGAGACGATCGCCTACATTTTTGTGCCGATCTATCTGGCCTTCGGTCTCATTCCGGCAGGCGTCTGGGTTCACAGCCTTCGATTGTCGTGGGTTGTTGAGGAGCCCTTGGTGATGACGGGAAAGAACGAGTATCGCCTGGGCGGAGAAGTTGCCGCCTTGGTCGTTTTGCCGATCAAAAGTACCGTTACCATTAACGAGCTCACGATCACGCTCAAGTGCGATCAGTCGACTCGAACGAAATCGGGCAGCAAGACGAGCTACTCGACGAATACCTGCTACGAACAGACGGCGTCCGTTGCGGATGCTCAGCAGGCTCATGCAGGTGAACGCGTCAGCGGTTCGCACACGTTCGAGATCCCCGCCAGCGAGTCAGCTACGAAGTCAAAGGGCTATCCGATGTACGACTGGTACCTGGAGGCCCATCTCGATATCGCTGATCGGCCCGACTACAAGGGGAAGTTTCCGATTGAGGTGTTGGGGTAGGGCCGAGTAGCGGCCTCATTTTGTGTTGAATGTGCGAAAACGAACGCCATGATCGATCCCATCACGCTAACTATCTTCGGCGGCGGAGCTGTAGTGGTACTGGCAAGCCTGGCATTGCCTAGCTGGCTCCAGGCATCTGCCGCCGCCAAGCTATGGGTTGCTGCTGGTGTCCTTGTAGGAGGCGGCGTGATTGTGTTCGCCATCTTTCTGCAGCAGCTACACGCTGCGTTTGATGGGAAGGGGATTGCTCCGGAGGCGATCAAGGTTGGTTGTATCGGGGGAATGGTTCTTGTCGTGACGTTTGTTGGTGCGATTGCCTGCGGTCGCAACCAAGATGATGAAGACTAGGGAGGAGGGCGACCGCTCGCATTCCCCTGGGACAGCTCCTACGCTTTCGAGATCGCTACATGATTACCTAGTCCCCGCTCATGGGCTGTCCGTAGGCGGGAGACTGCACGGTCGGAGCGTCCGCCGCGATTACTGGGTTCGTGTTGTGCATCCGAATGATCGCGAATATGCTTCCTCGCCTGTCCGCCTCGACAATTGGATCGACGCCAGGGGCTAGCCGGTAACTAACGAGTGTGGCAGTGGCGGAGTTATCGTCTTCCGTGAATTTTGGATCGGGCATGTAGATAACTTTGGTCAGGAAGTTGCCTGCGGCCACCTGATCGAGATCCGAATCGGTAAATCCGATCGGTATCGCGTTGTACTTCAAGTAGGATTCGGTTCTTGGAGTCACCGAGCTAACTTCAATCGTTGGATATAGCGTCGTATCGCGGCGGCCAGGAATGTTCGAGAGCTGGAATCGATATATGACGCCGGAACTGAGATTCTGACGATCCGGCGACATGAGTGGCTCTGAATCGAAGGTGCCGTTGCCTGTTGTGTCCCAGGTGATTGTCATGTTGGCAGGGGCCTCGAAGACGACTTGCACTGGCACGCTGATTGGCGGCGAATACGGTGGGACCGTGTTCAGTTTCTCGGCCACCTCCGCAGTCTTCTCGTTCTTGTTGTTCGCTCGATTGCGAGAGTCGGCCGCGGACGAGGATAGCTTTGTCTTGATGTTTGCTACAGGCAGTTCACCGGGCGTGCCGAGTCCACCCCGCAGGTAGGTTAACGAGCCTGCGATCAGGAGTACGGTAGTAGCCGAGATGGTCAGGAGTGAGAGTTTCATCGATTTGTCTATTGCTCGGCGAATGTCGGAAAGTGCCGCGTCGAGGCGACGCGGGCCCCAATCGACCAGCATGAGAGCGTTTAGGGCGGGGTGACGTCAATGTCGGCTCGCTAAAATACGGCCTGTTTTGCGTCCATTGGCAGTAGAAATAGGTGGTGTCGAACATCGCTCTTGCGTCTAACCCAGCAGCACCAGACAATGTGTTTGCCGCCTGTGGGAAGATGATTTGGGAATGCACTCGGGCGAGTTTTGAACTGTGGAACATGGGAGAATGTTGCGATGAGTCTTAAACTGCTTGCAAAATCGGCGTTGTTGTCACTACTTGCGTGCTGCCTGATGGCCGTGTCTGCTGCGGACGCTGACGCCAACGAACGATTCGTTGGGAAATGGGCCGTCGATCTCGACAAGATGGAAGAGCTGAATAAAGGCAAGCCAGCTGCCGGATTCGTCGCCTATGCCCGCGAAGCGAAGCTTAGCATCTCGATGGAGTGTAAGGCCGACGGCACGGTCGCCCTGGTCATGGCGTCGACGGAGCGCAACGACGAAAAGACCGGGCGCTGGAAGGTCGTCAAGGTCGACGGTGACAATATGGCTGTGGAAATGACGCTCGACGGAGAAGATGAGGTCGACGTGGCCGAGATCAAGTTCCTGGACGACGACCTGTTCGTAATGGCAAAGGCGGAAGAGCAACTGATCTTCGCCTGGCGGCGGCAAGAGTAGTTGTGATCTGCATTGCCGGTGCGGAGCGAACTGCTTGCGCCCAAGGCACCGCTGCCCTAGTCTTCCAGCCGCTTAACAATCTCAGCGTACAAGGCACGATCGTTCTTGGTCACCTTGTCGTTGGTTGGGCCAAGGTGGGAGAACTTCATTACGACCGTGTCTTCGACGCCTTCGAGTCG
>CAYLRE010000027.1:22532-25695 GCA_964385715.1 uncultured Planctomycetaceae bacterium | reverse complement strand
TTTAACCGCTACGACGCCGTCTCCCTTGTCCATGAGCACCTCGTCGAGGTCGGAGAGCATGTCATCGAATAGCGGTCGAATGAGTTGTACGGCGCGGCTTTCTTTGGCGGCCTTGTCAACAGAGTTGCGAACGAGTTCTAGTTCTTCGTCGGTAATCAGGCCGCCGGTGCCAAGGAAGATACTGTATTCGACATCCTTGTTCCGCTCGCGGCCGTTTAGCGTCTTAAGAAAGTCGGAACCGGGGCGCAGGTCGTTGTCTGCTTCCGCCAGGCCGTCTTCGACCGCCCGGTAGAATCGCTTTACGGGGCCGCCTTCGGAACTGCCGAGGAAGTGTTCCCACAGATCAACGCCAAACGATATACGTGCCAGTTGTGAACCATGTGTTGGCGGGGCGATCATGATGAGTTCGTTGACGTTGCCTGGATCGAGAGTTGGGTTTTCTAGCACCTCACGAGCAACGAGTGATCCCATGGAGTGCGCGAGCAACGCTATGCGGCGATTGGGGTGCTCGGCGGCCAACTTCTTCAGGTCTTGTGAGAGGGCCTTGGCCGACTCCGCGATCGGCTGGTCGTTGGCATAGTCGTAGGTGCCCATCGGGAGGTTTGTGACGCTGGCGGCGGTGGCCAGGCCCGAAACACCTTCGGAATCTGAGTTGAAGCCATGAAGTACGATCACGGTTCGTTCACTCGCGTCGCGTTTCTCCCAATCATCTTCGAGACGGAGCCCTAGGTTTTCTCGATCGCGAACTTTCTCGTCGTCACCAATGGCGTCGCGAATTCGCGCCTTGACCTTTCGTCGCGTCTTGCGAATCTCGCTTTTGTCGAGCGTTACCAGTAGGGCAGCAACCTTTCGGTCATCCTTTGCAGGCACGACGCTCATTTCGATTTCTGGGGAGAGGGCGACGTTGATCGCCATGATCGTCAGTTGAGCACCGACACTGTCGAGATCAATCTTCCCTGCGGGGAGAATATCGCGAAGAGCAGCGTCGTCGAGATGGCCAGCGCGTGCTAGTCCACGAAGGACGTCGCTCCAGGCCACCTCATTCTCAGTTGCGGGAAGGATAATCTGGCTGATGCCAGATGCTTCATCATGCACGACCTGGAATTGGCTGTCGTCCCCATTATCTACCGCGGTTTCTTCGCCTGCTGAGATCGTCCTGGACGCCACAAACGCAGTGACGATACACAGTGCGACAAATCCAATTGCATTCTTGATAGGGTGCCTTCTCATCTCTGCCTCCTTCTCGCAGTTGTGACGAAGAGCCTGCCGTCGCTAGAGTATGGCGGCCGCTTGTATTATATCGGTCTGCCCTGAGAGTCCAGCCGGCGAAGTGGCCGATAGGGGGGCGGCATCGGTGCCGATGGAGCTCGCTAGCCGTCAGCAATTCATTGCCGCTTATTCATCGCCGCCAATTCATGTGTCGATACGAAGTATTCGGCGGCAATCGTGTGACTATTCGTCCTTGGTCTCTTCGGTCCTGGCTTATTCTGCGGCCGCTTCTTCCTTCGGTTCCGCATAGATCATCACGTCGACCTTATCACCCGGCGCGGCGGTTGAGTTGGCGGCTGGTGCCTGCAGGTAAACCGTGTAGGCAGAAGCCCCGGGAGGAGCAGGCGAGCCGATCTTGAACTCGGCAGTAAGGCCTGCGGCGCCGAGGAGTTTCTTGGCGTCGGTGGCATTCTTGCCGATCAGGGACGGAACCTTAACAACGTTACGTTTCGTCGGATTGGGAGCCACGACGGCGACAAGCTGTCCTGGCTTTACCGTACCGGAAGAAGACTCGATTTGACCACGAATAGCGCCTCCGTCGATGCTGGTCACTTTGCCCGATGCGACGCTGGCTCGCCCCACGCCGGGGATCTCGACGAAGACTGTGAGTTTGTCGCCAATTGCGGGAAGAAGATCCGAAGTTGTTTCGACCGTGATTGTCTTGTCTGCGACGGAGGCAACTTTGCCTTCGATCTCGGTCGCTGCTTGGGCGGTAGCAGGCGGCGTCGGTTGTGTATTGGTTGGCGGAGTGGGCTGCGACTGCGGTTGAGCGGGCGGCGTCGCGTTTGGCGGCGTCGGTTGCGCCTGCGGTGGTTGGGCTGTCCTCACGAGCTTACCGTTGAGGCGGAAGTCTTCAAAGTCGGCTGTGAAGTCCTGCGTCGATCCGCTTAAGGCCAGAACCCCGACGTGAACCGTCCGATGCATGCCGGTATTGAAAGCCGCGGTCTGCTGCCAGCTGCTTCCGTCGTGGCTAATAGACGAGATGAACTGCTGCCCGCGACGTTCAATACGTAGCCAGGTCGATCGGCCCTTGAAGAACTCGGTCGCTCCGGCCATGCCCATCTTATTGACGCGTCGTTCGTTAAGATCGTATGTGGGGGTGGTCAGGCAGTGATGCGTGCCGGCGTTAAGATGTCGGAAGTAGACGCGTTCTAGGCGGTAGTACTGTTTCTCCGAATCGCTAACAACGAGCCCGGCACCACGGAAGCTACGTCCATTGGCCAGCGGAGGCGTCAGTGTCCAGTCGGCGGAAACTTTGACTTGAACCGTGAAGTCCCCCTCGACTCGTTGCCAAACGCGAGGGGCATTGAACCGCTTGTCGGGCGTTGGGTTGCCCATGAAGAAGTCGTGCTCCCCTGTGGGGAGTTTGATGGTCAACTTGCCAGCTGACTCGGTAATCTGGCAGTCGCCGTCGGGGTCTACCGTCGTTCCCCAGCCCTGAATGTTTGCGGCGCGAACGTAGTCTGCGTGGACCGCTGAAAAGCCGCTCGCCAACAGCAGGGAGCCAAGAATCGTCCAAAGAGAATAAGGTCGTGCTCGATGTGACATGCGATTACTCCCTTGGGAACCCATGACCGTGATCGGAACGAAGCACGCAGCGGACATTTCTAGAATCAGGCGATAGAAAAGAAATGATACCAAGCGGCACTCCGTTTATCATATTCGTGGCGAAGCGTCTGTTTCAAGCGGATTTCCGCACGTCGGGCGCGTGCTCGCCTGGTTGCTCCCTTTGACAACCTAGGGTGTGCGAAGCGTCAGTCGCGGTTTACGTAGCCGACAATTTCAACGTTGTCTACGCAGCTTCTTGAGGGCGTCTTGTACCTGTCGATTTTTAGGGGCGATTCCTAGAGCTATCTCGAATGCCTCAATGGCTTCGGCATTACGTTCGAGCGCC
>CAYLRE010000027.1:0-22522 GCA_964385715.1 uncultured Planctomycetaceae bacterium | reverse complement strand
CCTCGAGGAAAGTGTGCCGGGAAATTCATCGGAGCGAGCCGGATCGCCGCATCGAGGTGAGCTAATGAATCTTGGAACCGCTCTTCGCTAAAGGCCACGGCTCCCAGGCCAAAGTGGGCGTCGTTTGATTGAGGATCGACCTTGGCCGCCTGCTGGAAATGCTTCGTCGCGTTTTCAAGATCGTTCTTGACGAGCGAGAGATTACCGAGCGCGATGTGAGCGACCGTCATGTTGGGATCGCGCCGGAGTAGGTCCCGGTACAATGCCATGGCCGACGTGTTTCGTTTGGAGGTCTGCAGTTCAAAGGCAAAGCTGTAGATGTTGTTGTTGATCGAGTCCGCGAGCACTTTTTCCGCCCGAGGGTGGTCGATGGCCTGTCCACCGTAGGGGAACATGCGTTTGAATCGTTCTTCCGTTGAAAGGGACGATTGCGACAGGTCAGCAAGGACTTGATCGACTCCGACAGGGCCCTTGTAGATCACCATTAGACGACCCTCGCCATCGATTAAAAGGCTGGACGGGATAGGCAAAAGCCGACTGCTGGGGACAAGGCTGTTGTGAATGCTCTGCAGCAGAAAAACAAGCTTCCAGTCGGTAAAACCTGTGACGATCGATTCGTCGAGCCGATCAATAATGTCACGAGCAGCTTCGATCTCGTCTTGATCACGCTTGCCGGCATCGATCGAAAGCGCGACGACGCGAACATTCGCCGCCTCTAGATCTTTTGCCCGCTCCGAGAATTCGTTCAGTTCTTTGATGCATGGCAGGCAGGAACTGGACCAGAGGTTAATCAGGACAGCCTTGCCGTCGCCCTTCTGGCTACTCCCCGCCTTGCCATTTCCCATGGTTATCGTCTGTTGGCTACCGAAGGGACGCCGGTTGTAGGCGATCGTCGGTAGTTTCAGCAGAGTTACGCAGGGGATTCTTGCCGCTCCACTCGAAGGAAGCGGTCGTGGTTCGGACGGGGTCAGTTTCAGCGATCGCTTGGAGGTCGGCTGAGCGGTGGCCTGTCCTGCACCGATCTTCAATCGAAAGCGTCCGTCGACAGTCAGTCCAGTGAATTGTTCCTCCGTGCCATCTGACCAGCGGACCGTGACTTGTTTGATTGTGTTTGCCTTGCCGAGTCCGAATAGCAGCCATTTGCTAGATTGGGCCAGGAATCCGTCACCGGCGCGAACGGTCTTGGCGAGCGGTTTGTCGCTCTCGTTGGTAATCACTGTGACGCGAGAACCGATCGCGTCTCGGGGAACGGTGGTGCCGTTACCTTCCAGTCGCAGGGTAAGGAAGTGGTTCTCCGACTGAAAGTCATTTCGCAAGAAACGGACTCTGGGAGCGTTTCGGTTGCCGACCCAAAGGTCGAGGTCTCCGTCGTGATCCCAGTCGACAGTGGCCAGCGAACGTCCGTCGTCGGGGAAGTCGAAGCCGGAAACGGAAGAGATCGTAGCGAACGAGTCGCCGTTGTCCGCATTCATCGTCGTATTCAAGAACGCGCAGTTTCGTTCGCGGCCGCTAAATGATCGACCGGAACCAAGCATCTGGCGGAAGCGACCGATGGCGCCGCCGGGATCGCCGTCGATGTCTCGTGATTGCGACACGACCTGTCGCCAAAAGAAACTTCACAAGTCGCCGTTGTCGTCCATTGTCAGGTAACCGTTGGCGACGAGTAGGTCTTCCCAGCCATCGTTGTTGAGATCCGCAAAGAGTGAACTCCAGGCCCAGCGTCCGAGCTCGACGCGTGCCGGCTGGCTGACGTCCTTGAAGGTCTTGTCGCCAAGGTTCTTCAGCAGCGTATTACCACGCGTGAATCTTCGCAGTCTCTGGATAACTTCTGTGGACGCGGTAGAACGAAAACTGTCTTGGAACGTGATGCGACCGCCGGCGGACGAAAACATATTGCTTACGTAGGCGTCCATCTGCCCGTTGCGGTCGTAATCACCCCAGGCGATCGACATGCCGCTGGCGCTGTCTTCAACGTTTGCTTCCGGGCCGACGTCGACAAAGTGTCCTTTTCCGTCATTCTGGTACAGGTTATCACGGCCATAGTCGTTGGCCACATACAGATCCTGATCGCCGTCGTTGTCATAGTCTTCCCAGGCGACGGCCATTCCGTAGCGTCGGTTGTTGACATCGAACCCGGATTCCACCGTGGCGTCGGTAAAGTTTCCTTTTCCGTCGTTCAGGAAGAACGCATTGGGGGGGCCGTCGTTGGCGTCGTGATAGACAAAGTTGGCGGCCGCACCTGGAACTGCCGATGCTGCAGGACCCGACAAAGACGGCGAGTACGTGCAGACGTAAAGGTCAAGGTCGCCATCTTTCTCCACGTCCGCCACGGCCATCGACATCGTGTCTTCATGAGTGGTCAGCATCGTTTCAAAGCGAAATCGCTGCTGATTGTCGTTCGAGGCGAGCGCGACACCGCCGAGGACGGCGACCGCAAGATCTTGGTCACCGTCGTTGTCCCAGTCGAACAACAGCACGCCGCGTGAGTCGTTGATCCAGTCGACGCCCCACGCCCGCGAGGCTTCGATTGCGGTGCCGTCAGGCTGTTGCAGGAAGAGGCGATTTGGCATTCCCTCTTCCTGGCAGACGTAAAGATCATCCAGCCCGTCGCCGTTGACGTCGCCGATTGCAATGCCAGGCGTTCCCAGTAGGTACGTATGACGTCGCTGCTGTGCGCGTTCGATCCAATGATTCAATCCACGTCGTAGTTGATCCTGGTAGGCGTCCGTCTTTCGAAGGACCGACTCCGTGCAATCGGCCAGCAGCTTGCCATCCGGGCTCTTCGTCTCGGTGAGTTCAAACTGCTCGACCACGATGCGGCGAATTCGCAGCTTGGAATATTCCGATGGTTTCGACCAATCGATAAACCAAGTGGCGTGGGCTTCGATCATTCCTTCCGGCCCGGCGGCGGAGATGGAGAAATACTGCCGCGTCCTGAATCCGTCGTCTGTGTTGTGAATGCGGAAGATCTTGAACTTCGTGATGAAGGATTCTGGTTCTGCGTCTGCAAAGGGGGCCGCCAACTGCTTGAGCGCGGCGGTAAGTCCGGCGGCTCCATGGTGCGGGTCGCTTTCCGCTGAAGCGGTCGGGTCCCCTTGGCTTTGGTTGTCTGTCTTGAGACGTACCACGCGAAATACGGAATCTTGATGGGCGACGTCTGGAGATGCAGGGTAGAGTGGCTGGCAAGAAAACCCATCTGAGATCAATGCGTCGCTCGACGAGTCGTTAATCTCCGTCGGATGCGTCAACAGCTTCGCCAAGACTTTGAGTTGTTTGTTGGCCTCTTCCGCGAGCACTTCTGTTTTCCAACCGTCCTCGTGTGGATTGTCCATTTCCTGCCAGGTGCGCTGGCCGATGAGCGGAATCGAGACGGTGGGAGATTCGTCGAAAGCTCGCTTCGCCTCCGCGATGGCGTCGGTCAAGTCCGATTGAGAGGAAGCATCGGGGTCGGTCGCTGGTTGGTCGACGTTAGAGTTGCCGGTCTCGGACGAGCTGTCATCGGCGGAAGCATTCTCAGACGCATCCGACGTCGCGGTCGTTTGCTTTGGCTGCTTGTCCGTTTGGGTGCTCTCTTGACCGCACCCACTTAGAAAAGTCAGTAGGCATAGGGACAGCGCAACAAGAGAGCGGCCGAGAACGGGGCTGCGGAAAAAGGAGGAGACGATGATGGGATTGTCGCGACGCGTCATTGCGATTGTGTCGAGGGGCGAAGGCCGGTGGGCGGCCTGGGTTGTCCTATTATAGGCCGGGTTGTGTTAATGACGTGGAAAGCTGGGGTAACCGTGCAGGTAGGCCCCAGATTTGTTTTGTGCACCGGGACTTTTTTTGCCGAGAGCACGAATATGGGGTTGGGGCCAAAGAATTCAAAGTCGTTTTACTGGTTGTACTTACGTCGATGGAGAAATTTGGAGATAGGGGACGTAAGTGGTTCTGACGGTGGAGGTTGCGGTTGTTTGCTGGGGTGTGCGGACGAGGGCCAAAAAAGTCCTGCTCCGAAGGCCAGCGTTTTTCTTGGCTACCTGCGACCGAATGTGTGACATTCATAACCCTGTCACGCTACCACAGTTGCGGGTTCTTTTCAAAGCGAAAAGGTGCCCGGGGACCGGGCGGCCTGGCACAGGTTTGTCGAGCGCACGGATGCGGTGGAAGAGACTTGAGGGACAGCCGGTGCTCGCGGGTTAGCAGGGGCGATCGCGAAAGTTACCAAACGTAGGTGTGAGTCCCATGGAAGGTGTGAGGCCAGATCGCTTAAACGCCCAGCTACCCCGCCGCCGGCGTCATCGATCCAAAAGAAAAGCCGCGGGGCCGACTTTTCAGACAGCCTCGCGGCCGCAACAAGGGGGATCGTCCTGCACCGGTTCACAACATTTTCGGGAAGGCCAGCGCAACGACGATCCACGCCTAATGAAGGCTCGCTTCTGATGAAGCCACTGTTCGATTGCTTCGGATGTTATGGTGTTTCGGACGTTAAGGTGTTCGGAGCACCGATCTCGGACCTACGCATCCGTCTTGCGACGCAACCAGCCACGGTTCTTGGAATGCCCTCGATGGCGTCTGCGGCCACCACGCCGTGCGATCGCCTTCGCTCGCCGCACAAGGCCAAGCGAATTGCGGAATTTTTCTCTCGGCGGACCGAACTTGACAAAGTCGTCTTCGCCGAACGCGTCGTCTTCCTCGAGCGCCCCGTACTCCAGGTCATCGACGTTGGTGTCACCGTACTCGATTTCTTCCAAGTCGGTGCTCTCCGGATCGATGTCATCGAGTCCGGTCTTACGGAGTAGGTCGGTAGTCGACCGACGAGCGACACTTTCTGCTTTCATTACGAATCTCCCGTGCGTTGGTGTGTGATACGAACGCTTCGGATGCAGACTCGTCTACATGTAGCAAGCTCCCTGGTGTGCACCCCGCATTAGCGGTACCCCCTCTATTGTATGGAGTCGTGATTGCGGGGCAAGGGCAGAAAAAAATCCGAATCCATTTTTGGTGAAATCGTGCCAAACCATTGTGCCCTGTTTCCGCCTGGGCTTCGCTGGTCGTAACCGGCGAGAATCGGGATAGGATTGCCAATTACGTGGTTTTTCACCCGCGGCCAGTGGTAGAATCGCAAGATAACGGTCCGCCGAGCGAACGGTCTGGAGATAACCGGTGGAGGGGGTAAATAGATATCTTCCTGCGGTGTTCTGTTTGATGCTGCAGGGCAGACAGGCCAATTCTTGTATCGATTCGTGTTTGGGGAGACTCTCGATGACAGATTACATCCAGCGTGAAGACGATTGCACCGCTCCACTAACTCTCTCTTCAGCAGCACGCGTCGTCGCGCTCGTGGTGATGCTGCTCGCGATAGGGCACGCCCTGCCTGCGGCGGCCGAGAAGGGGGCGGCGACTGACAAGTCTGTTACCAAGGGAAACGTCCCGAACGAGGCCGTGGCCATCGTTCGGCTCTACGAGCAGCCCGTTTTCTTGCCGGGTGGGGTCGTTGGTGCTCGTCCCAGAATGCCAGCCCGCGTGAAGACCGATATGCTGCTGCTTCGGAGTGATCGTGTATTGAACGCGGCGCTAGCGCAACCGGGGATCGGTGACCTTGCGCTGGTCAAGTCGTGGCAGGTCGACGGAGGCGACGCGATTCGCACGCTGCGAGACAAAATCGAGATCGAGAATCCGAAGGATACGCCGTTGATCAGGATCGCGCTTCGCGTCCCCGAGCAAGACGCCGAGCCCGCGGTACACCTCGTCAATGCGATTGTCAATTCGTATCTGAGCGAAGTGGTTGCCGAAGAGCGAGAGCGACTACTGCAAGGCATTAACAATCTGGAGATGGAGCATCGCAGAATGGAGGAAGAGATTCGGCAGCGCCGAGCGGCGTATCAAGCTCTGGAGCGGCAGGTTGTCGGGGATGACGAACACCCGGCGTCGCAACGCGTGCGAGCCCTTGAGGAGCATCGTAAGACACTGGGAGCGGAAATCGGTCGGGTGCGTGCCGAAGTCTATCGACGGCAGCTAGCGATTCACCAGCGACAGGCGATTGAGAATCCCGCCAAGGAAGAGCTTGCCGGTCTACAACGGCAACAAGAAGTGACCGAGACTCATTTGAAGGAGTTGGTCGCCGAGCGGAAAAAGATTGACAGCGCGATTGACGATCTGACGAAAGTTTACCCGGAAATGCAGCAGCGCAAGGATCACCTCAAGCGACTCGAAAAAATTAGTAACGAGGTCGGGCTACGGCTGGAGAGGCTCATGTTAGGGCTCAGTCTGCAAGAGCCTGCCGCAGTGGTATTTCAGCTCGCGAAGCTGCCGGAGTCAGCTAAGGGGAATAGATAGGAGAGGGGGGCAGTTGTGTCCACTTCGGTAGTGTGTTGTTGTTTTCGCCGCCGAAAATCAGACCTGCTGCAGCCCTATCGCGACTTGCCCAAGAATCCCGAGAAGGATGAGCGAGGATTCGACTTCGCCGGCGGAGGCGTGGCGGCCCGATCGTATCGCCGCGTCGCCGTGGCATTTGTCGGTCGGTCTCCGTCGCCTGCCATCTTCAGTAGTCGCACGCGCGGTCCCGCAGCGAGATTCAATTCACTTGCCAAAGCCTGACGGTAAAGATCTTCCCACATCTTGTCGAGCACGCTCGCTTCGATGCTTTGGCTGTCGCTGCCAACCATCTGACGTTTGCTGCGTAGCGTTTCAAGTGCCTGGTTCAACTGCTGCGACTCTTGTTGCCGTTGGGTTGCCAGTTGATCGTGATGGACCTGCAGGTAAGCGGTCGTGACGGCGCGAGCGAAAGCGGCATGCACCGGGCGTTGTTCCGGCTTGTCGACGTCGAGACCGACATACATGATCTGGCTACTAATATTGGTCGTGACGACGAGGTGTCGCTTCAGCCAGGAACGCATCGACTTGTCACCCGACTCAAGCTGGACTCGGGGCAGGCCTGGCTGCTGAAGAGCGAGGTCGATCACGTAGTTCGATGTGATCAAGTCAATCTGCGTCTTGAGAAACAACCCGCGTTCGACGTCGTTGATGGACTTGGACTTGTCGATGATTTGAGGCGATGCCGCCTCGACCCACAGGATCGATGCTGCCGCTTCTTCGGTTTGGCCGCCTCCCTTGGTATAGCTCAACACCCCAAGTCCAGTCTGAGCTGCTGCCGGGGCCGCGAGCAGTGCAACCATGAGTCCGAGAGCCAGGGCGATCATCGTCGAACGAGAAACAACGGTACGGGCAATTTGGGAATGGGGCACGACCGGGACTCCTGTTGGCTAAGACCGATTCTTGCAGGGGAAGAGGAATCGCAAGTGCGACTTTTAGCAAAAAAACACACCGACAGAGAAGGGCGACTCGGCCGCTCGATTACGTTCTATCGGCAAGCGTTGGCCTTTTGCTAGCAGCGTCGGACAGGTGCGTTCGTGGCTCGAACCGATTGCGGCATTGGACCGTAGAACGAGAAGCCGCTATGGTAGTGCCGGCGATGCCGATCGCGGCTGCCGTTTGTTGAATCGCTATTTCTTACCTCTGTCGAACACGGCCAACACGATCATGGATTCTTCTAGTTCTTCCAGTAGTGGAATGAAATTTGGGTTGTTCATTGTGGGGGGCTGCCTGCTGACTGCGGCGCTGTTGGTCATGGATAGCCCCGTGAATAGAGGCGCGCCTGCCCTTGAGGAGAAGGTGACGAACAGCCAGGGCGCCGACAGGAAAAACGTGGATAGAAGAATCGTCCCAGCTGGCGAGTCGTCGCCGCAGACAAAATCGCAATCCGCACAGCCCACTGGCCTGACGGAGTTAGCGACCTTCGGCTCCGGCTGCTTTTGGTGTGGGGAGGCAGTCTTCGAGCGGCTCCAAGGCGTTGTCTCGGCAGAGTCAGGCTTTGCCGGTGGTCATGTCGACAATCCGACTTACCGCCAGGTGATAGGCGGAAGGACCGGACATGCAGAAGTCGTACAGGTTCGTTACGACCCGGCGATCATTTCGTACGCCGAACTGCTGCAAGTCTTTTGGAAGACGCACGATCCGACGACGCTCAATCGGCAGGGGGCCGACGTCGGACCGCAGTACCGCTCGATCGTGCTCTATCACGACGACCAGCAACGCGAGACGGCCGAGCAATACAAGAAGAAGCTCGACGAGGCAGGCGCGTTCAACGATCCGATCGTCACGGAGATCGCTTCTTACAGGGCGTTCTACCCGGCGAAAGCCGATCACCAGGATTTCTACCGCCGCAATCAAGACAACCGCTACTGCCGTGCGGTGATCGTGCCGAAGCTCGACAAGCTTGAGAAGGTGTTTGCCGACAAGCTTAAAGAGAAACCTTAGAACCAGGCACCGTGATCAGCGACGACACGCTACCGTTTCTCGGGTGGAAGTTCCCCGTCGATGGTGACTTCCGCGGTCGCCGATATCTCGGCATCGCCAGGCGTCTCGCCGCTGGAGCTTTCCGCTGATCGGTCTTCTGCTCCCGGCAAGCCCTCTCCGTCGGCCACCGTCTTCGGCTCTTCCGCCATGGGTAGCTCTAGTGTAAAGCGGCTGCCTGCTTCGAGTTCGCTGTCGACGACGATTCGCCCACCATGCTCGGTGAGGATTTTTTGGCTCACCGGCAATCCTAGCCCGGTGCCACGGCTTCCCTTTTTGGAGACGAAGATGTTGAACATCTTCTCAATGTCCTCTTCGGCCATGCCGCTGCCGTTGTCGCAGACGATGACCCGCAGCATTCGGCTGGTCGAGTCGAACTCGGTGGAGACATCGACCTGGCCGGCGTAATCATGGGCCTCGCGCGAACGAAACTCGCAGGCATCGATGGCATTGGTGGTGACGTTGAGGATTGCGCGGTGCAAGCCTTCGGGATCGAACATCGACTCCGGCATGTTCTCGAACGGTTGCCAGTTGAGCTGCACGTTGTAATCTTCGGCCCGCGTTTGCATCAGCTCGACCACATCGGCGGTGACCTGGTTCAGGCAGGAAAGCACCAAGTCCGGCTCACGCTCCTTACTGAAGGAGAGCATGTCCATGACCAGGTTGCTGATGCGAGCCTGATTCTTGTCGACGATTCCCCAGCCTTTCTTGACGATCTCATTGTCGTCGTCGGAAAGGCCGACTTCGATCAAATAGCTGCCGCCGCGAATGCCTTGGAGGATGTTCTTGATGTGATGGGAAAGCGTGGCGATGGTCTGTCCGACGGCCGCCAGGCGTTCCGCATCGACCATGGCGGAGTAGTACGAGGTGTCTTCGACCGCGAGTGCCGCCTGATGGGCGATGGCGATCATCAACTTGAGATGTTCTTCGCTGAACTTGGTGGCGCTGCCCTGTTGGATAGCGCGGTGGGGCGGGGTGAAGGTGTCGATGTAGATCACGCCGACAACCCCGTAACGACCACGCATGGGGGCACAGATCGCTTCGCGAACACCCATCGAGACGATGCTTGCGCCGGTATCCCAGCGACTGTCGTCGCGAGCGTTGCTGGTCAACACACCTTCGTTGTTCTGTTGGACATAGTCGAGGATCGTCTTGCTGATCGAGATCTTTTCGTCGATGTCTTTGCCGGAGCGATTGCGGCGAACCTTCGGCTCGAGTGCATCGGTCTCATTGTTCACCAGCATGATGCAGCCGCGATCCGCCTCCACCCATTCGAAGATCAACAGCATGATCCGGTCGAGCAGCTCATCGATGTCGAGCGTGTGACTCACGGCCAGCGCCGTGCGGTACATGATCTGCAAGTTGCTGCGGGCGCGGGCTAACCAAGGGCTATCGCCTTCGTCGGCCGCGGGGTGGAAGATCTCGTCGGCCCCTTCCTCCCGAGACATCGATCGCACGATCCGCGAGTCGTCGCCCTTGTTGCCTCGCTTGACGATGTCGATGCCGCTGACATCGGAGACGCTGCCGGGATCGCCGCCGGTGAAGAGCATTAGCGTGCGGCCGATCAGCACCTGATCGCCGCTCTTCAGGTCGCACTGCTCGACCCGTTCACCGTTGACGAAGCTGCCGTTGCTGCTGCGGAGATCGGTCAGCTGGCAACCGTCACCGTTGCGGCGAATTTCCGCATGACGGCGCGAGACTTCGGTATCGTGGAGTCGGATCGAATTATCCGCGCCACGACCAATGCCGATAGGACCATCCGCCAGGTTGTAGCGGTGGCCGCGATCGCGTCCGCGAATCACAAACAACGAAGGCACGAGGTGATGTCCGAAAAAGATGCCGCGAGCAAATCGAGGAAACAAGTGCCGCGAGGAATGTCAGCTTCCTGGACAGACGCCCCGCCCGTCGAGATCCCGCAATGGGCCGAGATCCGGTTCACGGTTCATCCTCAAGCGCGACAGGCACGGCCCGCTGGCTCTAGACTTTGGCGCTGATCTTCACTGCTGCACTTCTGCTGTTAATGCGACGCCAGTCGCACCAACTCCTCAATTTTACGGATCACCGCCCCAAAATGATAGGGTTTGGAAAAGAATTGCGAGCCGGCAAACTCGCCGTGATCCGCCGAGGTTTCCGTCCGATTGCGATCCGTGCGACCGAGTACCACGAGCTGGGCATGACGCTCTTCACTCTCGTGACTGTAGCGGTCGAAAATCCGATTTTCGGCCGCCGGGTCGATGGCCGGATCGACGTCGAGCACGACAATTTCTGGCTCATGCTTGGCGAACATCGCCAGGCCTTGCTCCGCGCCAGCCGCTTCAATTGTTTCCAGTCCACACCGACGCAGACCCGTACGCAGTGCTTCCCGTGCGTCCTCAGAAGGGTCGACGATGAGTACGTTGGCTCGCGAGGACGATTCGGGCATATTCTTCGGCGGCAGGTGACTTGACGATAGCGACACGGGCGCGACTCCCAGGGGGCATCCAATACGATTCACGCGGCGCGAGCCGTGTGAGCGACAGCGTGTTGTGCGCGCAAGGCGATCCTGGTGGCCGTCATGCGCGAACCAAAACTCGGGGTGACCGTGAGGCGGGTGGCAAGAGAGTGTGACGCGGAATTTTCGGTGGGTCGCGCCGGTTCTCCTTGTTCGCCACGCGTGGTGTGTTTTGTGAGATACGCTTCTGGCGAAACGCATCAACCAATACCTCACGGTGTGCGGGGGTGCGAACAATAGCCATCTGACGGAAGCGTGTCAAAACCGAATTGCCAACTTTTATGAAAAAAAGTGCTCGCACGTGTGCGACTTGCTGAAACACTGCGATAGCAGGCCCAAGCTTCGCGCGGCTTGACTATCCCCGTCAGGCGGCCGAGAATTTGGCAACGTTTGGGTTTTTACGCTGACCTACCAATCGCACCAATCGCACCAATCGCAAGAGCGAAACGAATATGTCTCTACTGAGTTTCTCGAAGTCTTACTCTGTTGCCCCTGTGCGAGTCCCGCTCGCTGCTTTGTTCGCTTTTGTGCTGACCGCGGCGATTTTCTTTGTCGCTTCGCCAGCGGTGCTAGCGGGTGGTGGGTCCGATCAGGGGCGAACGAACGAGTCGATCGAAGCCCGCATGGCCGAGACGGTTCGCTATCTCGCGTCCGATGAACTCGAAGGACGGGGCATCGACACCCGTGGGCTGGCCATCGCCGGCGACTACATTGCCAAGCAGTTCGAGGAGATCGGACTCGATACCAAATTGTTCAAGGGCGGCGCCGCCGATGGTGGAAGTGGAGCCAGCTCGAGTGACGCGAAGGGGCCGCTGCAGCAATTCACCGTGACTACGAGCGCCAAGCTCGGCCCCGCGGCGAAAAACCACCTGACGCTGATCGGCCCCTCCAGGGTTGGCGACAGCCCTCAGGACGCCGGCGAATCGACCAAGTTGGAGCTGGCCTTCGAGAAGGACTATCGTCCGCTGGCCGCCGGTGGATCGGCGAAGATTGAGAACTTGCCGCTGGTGTTTGTCGGCTACGGTATTACCGCCCCGGAATTGCACTGGGACGACTACGCGGGCGTCGACGTTGAAGGCAAGGCGGTCGTCGTGCTTCGACACCAACCGATGTGGGGCAATCCGCATAGCCCCTTCGGTTCAGGCCCGTCGCGGCACGCGCTGTTTCGTGCCAAGATTTCCAACGCCTTTGAGCACGGCGCGGCCGCGGTAATCTTCTGTACCAGTGGCGCGGAGATTGAGCGGCAGGTCGAACAATATCAGCGTCGCTGGCAGGTGGCGGTCGACCGTCTGGCCACGACCAACGACGAATTCAAGGAACTTGAGAATCCGACCGCCGAAGAGGTGGCGGAGCATGTCGAGAAGGTCAGCCGACAGGCAGCCCTGATTCAAGAATTCGCGGAGCGGATTTCTGAGCAACGTGATCCAGTGCTCGCCTTTCATCGTGCTGGTGAAGGCGGCAACCGCGAAGGTACGCCTGTGTTGCACATGCGACGAGGCGTGCTTGATAAGGTACTCACGGCGGCGCTCGGCGAAGATCTGGCCACGATCGAAACCAACTTCGACAAGACGCTCAAGCCGAATAGCCGACCGCTCTCTGGCTGGTCGATGGCAGGGCAGGTCGACATCACCCGCAAGACGGTGGAGATCGCTAACGTGATTGGCGTTCTAGAAGGAGAAGGACCGCGGGCCGATGAGACGATTGTCATCGGGGCTCATTACGATCACTTGGGCCGCGGCGAGTCGGGAGCGTTCGACTCGGATAGCAGCGAGATTCACAACGGAGCCGACGATAACGCCAGCGGCATCGCGGCGCTCTTGGAGATCGCCCGGCGTCTGGTCGCTCAAGAGAAGGCGATTGGCAAGAAGCTTTCCCGCCGCGTTGTCTTCATTGCATTTACCGGCGAAGAGCGTGGCCTGCTTGGCAGTGCGCACTACATCGCGGAGCCGCTCTTCTCGCTTGACAAGACCGTGGCCATGTTGAATCTCGACATGGTGGGCCGCCTCGTCGACGAGAAACTCATCGCCCACGGCACCGGCACGGCCCAGGAGTTTGACCAGTTGGTTGACCGCGTCAATTCGCATTACAACTTCAAGATCACTAAGAAACCGAGTGGCTTCGGACCGAGCGATCACGCTTCGTTCTATGCTCGCAAGATTCCCGCGATGCATTTCTTTACGGGGGCCCATCACGACTACCACCGCCCGACCGACGATGCCGATAAGATCAACGTGCCAGGTATGCGGCGGATTGCGATGATGGTGGGCGACGCGGCGATTGCGATTGCCGAGAATGCCGATGCACCGTCTTACCTGGTAACCAAGCAGCCGAAGCGACCCGGCGGTGGCGGATCGCGGCCCTACTTCGGCAGCATTCCCGACTTCTCCGGTGGCAAGGGAGGCTACGCGATCAGCGGAGCCACGCCTGGCAGCCCGGCCGGCCGTGGTGGACTCACCGGCGGCGATGTGATTGTCCGCTTCGGCGAGAGTCGCATCGCGAACTTGGAGGACTTTGACAACGCCCTGCGGAAGTACAAGGCGGGCGACACGGTCAAGGTGACGGTCCTTCGCGACGGTAAAGAGGTCGTTTTGGAAGTCACCCTCGATCCGCCGAAGTAGCGGGGCGTTGAATCCGTTCTCTACGAATCAACTCTTACCGCGCCGAGGCGGCGGAGTAGTTGTTCCGCCTCGAACCAGAAGTACTCGTCGCGGCCTTCGGGCCGACCATCTTCTTCCCACAGTAGATAGGCCGTACGACGGACGTCGAGTGTGGTGTAGGTCAGTGGTTTCGGGCGAGCCCGCAGCGGCAGCGGTTTCTTTTTCGGCAATTTAGGTGCCGGGGTTTCCTGCCGGGGAGCTTCTCGCTTCGGCTCTGGCTTGGGGGCTGGGGCCGCCTTCGGCAGCGGAAGCGGTGACGAACGACGCGGTGGCAGCGGCCGCAGCGTGCGAAGCGGTTTGGTGGGAGCGATCGCAACCGGTTCCGCCTGCTTCCAGTCGACAGCGGCCAACTCGCAAGCGGCCGACCAGATTAGGTTCGTGAATCGCTGGGGTTCGCCTTTACGAAGTGCTTCTTCGAAGTCACGGAACTGCTCTTCGCAGCGATGTTGCGACCAGCTGCCAGGACGATTGCGAAGAAGCGTGTCTTTGCGATGAGGCAGCAAGTAACGGACCGCCGGCCAGTAGGCGCTCGTGGCGTCGAGAATCACCCGCCAGAAAAAACGGTCCAGGTCGAGTTCACGTTCGTTGGTGTAAACCTCGGCGTCGAATTGCAGGGCCGAAAGCAGCGTTTCCATGAGCCGTTCATCGGTCCAGGGGCCTCGCTTGTAGGTTCGCAGGATTGTGCGAGCAACGAAGTGATAGGCGTGAACGCGTCGATCGACCAACTTCTGCCACGCTTCGCTGTCGTTGTGCTGCAAGTACGCGTGCGGGCGACGCAGCGAACTGAGCGCCCGGTGAGGCAGCGCGAACAAATGTGGCGCTCGAGCCGCCTGATGGGCCGTGTCGATGGCGGAGCGGGTGCGGCGGTAGCCTGAGGCGTTGTCGTGAAACGCCAGCGTTACGCTATGCACGCCGTAGTCGGCAAGCGTTTGCCACTGCTCGGCCGAGGGGATTCGTCCCGGGGTGCCGAAGCTGGCGACGTTGGTCACGCCGCGGGCATGGAAAGCGAGTGCCGAGAGTTCATCTTCGACGAGTACCAAATTCTCACAGCCATCGCAGTCGGGTTGCAGTGCGACGTTCAGTCCGAACGGTTCGCTGAGATCTCCGCACTTTAGGTAGAGTCGCCGCGGCTGGTCGCCAATGTCTTCCAGGCAGGCGTGGGCAACGATCGACTGGATGTTTCCCCAGCGATCACGCCAGGGAACAACAACGCGGCCGGCCAGAGCGGGATCGGTCATGGCACGGGCTTCAAGGATCTCTCGCTGCGTGAAGCCGACACTCGTCAGGTAGTCGACGACGTCGCGGCAGGTCGTATAGTAGCCGAGTGGCAGGCTTTCGACCTCGGCCGCAGTGAAGCCGTAATGATTTTGCAAGTACTCGACCGCGACGGAACCGGCGCCACCGGCAAGTGCGTGGTGGGTGTAGCCGACGAAGGCCTCGAAGAGTTGACGCGAACGCTCGCGACGCGAGGTGGCCTCTTGTTCTTCGCGGCTGAAATGACCGTCGAGAGTCGTATCGCCCACACCGGCCACGCGCGCCAGCTCTCGGATCGCGGTGACGAGGGACGCTTCAAAGGGCTCGGTGCCACCGTTGACGTAGGCCAGCCAGCTTTGAGCTTCGCCCGATTGGGTGACGAATCCCCACGGTTGGTAGCAGGAGACGGATTGCTTGACTGTCTGAGTCGTGGATCGATCTAGCTGCACCTGTGCCGGTTGGCTCGGCAGCGTGCCCTCCCAGCCGGTAGCTGTCCGTTTCCAGCCAAACTCTGGGAATGCCCTGTCGAGTCGTTCGTAGAGAGCGGGAAGGACGTACTGTTCGCAATAATCGGACAACCGAGATCCGTCGCTGGTTACTGTTGACATCACGAAGGCCCTTGGGATTGGCAGGGTGTAGGGTTCGGCTGCTTGCGTTACGAAGCGGCTTGGCGGCCTTGCCAGGTGCCCGTCGAACGCTAGCTAATGCACAGAATATAATCCCCCGGCATTGGGCTGCCCAAGGTCAGTTATTGGGTTTATGCCCGGCAGTGGTGTCAATTCGTTCGCGACGTACGTGTCGTTGTTGATGTTCGTTTTCAGCATGGCGTGGGTGCTTCGTCGCTAGCAACACTGGTAACCCCGTAGGCGTCTGGGGGGACGTCCGTTGTTGTAAGGCGGAGCGATTAACCATGACGTCTAGCAATCTAGGCTTATTGGCGCAGGCTCGCCGTGCGCGATTTCAGTAAGAAAAAAACTGGCCTTTACGTGTTTGGGGTCTCTCGGCAGAATACCGCATCAATTTTCAGTCCCGGTCATGGAAGACCCACTTTCCCGCAGGCAAAGGAGTGCTAGACGTGAAACTCTCACGCCAATTTTCCCCCCGCATGATCCCGTTCGTTTTGTTGGCCACTGCTTTGGGCATGTTCTTGCAGGCCGAAGCCGCTACCGCGCAGGTTCGCGGTGGAACCGTGGCTGGCATCAATATGAAATATCTCGTCGATCAGCATCAGCGTTTTCAGGCCGACTTGGATCGCCTGAAGGAACAACTGCGAGCGACCACGGAAGCGCTGGGCGCCGAGCGTCAAGAAATTGAGCTGATGGCTAAGGAGCTTCAGGAAAGTGGTCTCCGTCCTGGTTCGCCGGAATTCGACGGCCGAGAAGAAGAGATCGCTCGTAAGCAGGCCGAGTGGAAGATCAAGGCCGCCAAGCATCGCAAGCAGATTCAGACTCGTGAGTCCGAATTGCTGCAAAATGTCTATCTGGAGATTAAGACCGAGGTCGAACGATACTCGACGCAGCACGGTATTGCCGTGGTAGTGCAGTTCATTCCGCCGCAGTCGACAGGCGTCGATGCCAGTCGCCAGACGATCCAGACTCAGTTGACGCACCCGATTGTGCACGTGAATCAGCAGCAGGACATTACTGGTCTGATTCTCGGTGCGTTGAATCGTACTCCGGTTGCTCGCCGGTAACGTTTCTGCGCAGTCGTTTTATTAAACAGCCGAGAGGTTATCTGCTAGTCGACACTTCGAGATCAAGGATGACTCGAAGGCACGCTTAGGGAGGCATGGATGCCATCATCGATTGAACCAACGGCCGAGCGTTCGGTAAAAATCAGCGCCGACGGAGTGCAGCGAAGCTGTTCGCAGCACTCCTTGGCGCAACCGGCTGTTGTCGAAGGCTTCGGTTATTGGAGCGGTAAGGATATCCGTGTTGAGTTTCGTCCTGCGGAACCCGACACGGGTATTGTCTTTGTGCGAACGGATCTCGACTCGCCGGTGCGAATTCCGGCAATCGTAACGAATCGCATTGAGACTCCTCTGCGGACGACACTGTCTGCCGGAGGAACGACCGTCGAGATGGTCGAGCATCTGATGGCGGCACTCCATGGTCTGGGTATCGACAATTGCGAGGTTCACGTCAACGAGTGTGAAATGCCTGGCTGCGACGGTTCGAGCCGAGCCTTTGTCGAGGCTCTCCTCGCTGCCGGGATCGCTGATCAAGGGGTTCCTCGCGAGCAGTTAATCGTGCAGGAGGTGACTCGCGTCGGCGATGAGAATAATTGGATTGAGGCTCGTCCCGCTCGCCGCGGACAGTTTTCGCTCCGTTATCGTCTCGACTATCCCGAGTCGCCAGCGATTGGTCGGCAGACGCTGGAAATGGAAATCACGCCCGAATTGTTCCAGCGAGAGCTGGCCACGGCGCGAACCTTCATGCTGCAAGCAGAGGCCCAGTGGCTTCTGTCGCAAGGCAAGGGGACGCGTGTTAGCACTTCGGACGTCTTGATCTTCAACGATGAAGGTCCCGTCGACAACGAATTGCGTTTCGACGACGAGTGTGCTCGTCACAAAATGCTCGACTTTGTTGGTGACTTGGCCCTCACGGGTTGCCACGTCGTCGGCAAATTCATCGCCCACCGAAGCGGCCACCGCCTGAACGCGGAGCTCGCCCGAGTTCTGTTGCAGGAAAGCCAGGTCACCACCCCCGCCCTACGCAGTGCCTAAACGCGCCGTACTCAAAGGATTTTGAACGGATGTCGGCAACTATCTCAAAATTAGCAGAAGTGGATCCCCGAGCCGAAATCGGTGAGGATGTTGAGATCGGTCCCTTCTGCGTCGTTGGTCCCCATGCCAAGATTGGCGACGGCACGAAGCTCATCAGCCAGGTTACCCTGATGGGGCACGTCGAGCTGGGGCGTCACAATCGGGTCTATCCCGCAGTGATTCTTGGCGGCGAACCTCAGGACATTAGTTATCGCGGTACCGACACTCGGGTTGTAATCGGCGACAACAATATGATTCGCGAAGGGGTAACGATCAATCGGGCCTCCGAAAAAGAGGACGGTGTCACGTCCATCGGAAGTAATAATTTTCTGATGGCGAACTCGCACGTGGCTCACGACTGCAAGGTCGGAAATCGCGTGGTGTTGGCAAATGGAACGCTTCTCGGTGGTCACGTGCACATTGATGATCACGCTTCTCTGTCGGGGAACGCGTGCGTGCACCACTACGCCACCGTAGGAAGTTACGCCTTTGTAAGTGGGCTGTCTCGGGTGCTGCACGATGTGCCGCCCTTCATGCTTGCCGATGGTATGCCGACGCGCCCTCGTTGCATTAATGTGGTGGCCCTGAAGCGAAACGACTTCTCGCCAGAGTCGATCAAGGCGTTAGCGGAAGCCCATCGATTGATTTACCGGGCGAAGGTCGGCCTTGATCATGCCCGGGAAATTCTGCGAGGCAATGATCAATTGCTGCCGCACGTGAATCACTTGCTGACGTTTGTGCAGACACAACAGGAAGGACGCCACGGCCGCGCCCGTGAACGTCGGAGGGCGGCTTAATGCGGCTCGCCGTTGTTGGCTGTGGTCATCTTGGACGAATTCACGCTCGCTTGGCGGCTGCCAGCGAGGCGATCGACTTGGTCGCTGTGGTCGATCCCGTTGCCGAAGCGCGAGATGCCGTAGCGGCCGATCTAGGCGTCGACGCTCTGTCGGACATTGCTCTACTTGCAGGTCGTGTTGATGCGGCCATTCTGGCTGCCCCCACTGGATACCACCATGCTCTCGGCTTGCAGCTGCTAGCGGCGGGAATTCATGTTCTGATCGAGAAGCCGCTGGCGATTTCGTCCCAGGAGTCGCATAAGTTGGTCGAGGCGGCAGGGCGTGCCGAATGCGTGCTGCAGGTTGGCCACGTTGAACGATTCAATCCCGCACTCGCTGCGGCGGGATCGGCGCTTAGCGAGCCGAAGTACATCGAGGCACGCCGTTACAGCGGTTATACGTTCCGCTCGACCGATGTCGGAGTCGTGCTCGATCTGATGATTCACGATCTCGATATTGTCTTGTCGCTGGTTCGTTCTCCGGTCGTCGCCGTCGATGCACTAGGCGTAGCGGTCATGGGAGAGCACGAGGACACGGCCACCGCGAGGATTAAGTTCGCCAGCGGCTGCGTCGCCAATTTGAGCGCGTCACGCGTTAGTTTTGAACGTGCCCGCCAGATGCAAGTGTGGTGCCCAGAAAGCTTCACGGCGATCAATTTTGACAATGGCACGGCGAAGGTTGTTTCGCCCGAAGCGTGCCTGCTCGACGGAAGTTTCGATGGTGACTCGCTCTCGCCGGATCAGCGAAATGAAGTTCGTGACACGCTCTTTGAGACGCTTCTTCCGATCGAAGAAAAGTCGGCGGCCGAGGTGAATGCCATTGCTGAAGAGCATGCCGATTTTCTGCGGGCAATTGAAACTGGTTCCGCTCCCCGCGTCACAGGGGAAGATGGAAGAGACGCTGTTGCCTTGGCGGAGCAGGTGCTCGCCGCCATCGCGGCTCACGAATGGGATGGCCACGCTGGCGGTCGAATTGGCCCTCATCGCGTGCAGGCCGATCCGATCGTGCGTGGTCCGCATTGGCACATGCACGAAGATTCTCGTGCGAATCGACGCGAGGCCGGCTAGGGCCGGTCTATCCGATGGTTGGTGCTCAAGTATTCTCCGTGACCCGCGACGTATGGTGCATCCGTCGCCCTTCTTATCTCACTTGTTCCTATTTGGTGAGAACGCCCGATGGAATCGTGTTGGTGGATGCCGGCATGGACTCTTCCGGGCGTGATATCCTCAAAGGCCTTGAAGCGATGGGCGCCGACGTGAATTCGGTTCGCTCTATTCTGCTCACGCATTGGCACAACGACCATGCTGCCGGTGCACGGGCGATCCAGGAATGCTGTGACGCCAAAGCGTACTGCCATGAAGGGGATCTGTCGCAGTTGAATCGGGAGTCGGCGCGCCTCGGACTGCGTGGCAAGCTGGGCCACATCATTCCCGAATGGGGATTCCTTGTTCTCTTCAAGGGTTTGTTGGGCGAGGCGACACCGCGAGCGGTGCTCGATCCAGAGACGGTCCACGAAGGGGATACGCTCAGCGATTACTTCGAGGTGATCGAAACACCGGGGCATACGCCGGGGCACCTCAGCTTCTACTACAAGCCAGAGAAGATGCTGTTCGCCGGTGATGCGCTGGCAGTGGTCAGCGATGATGTTCACTTCATGGCTCGCGCCGTGACGCCCGATGTTGCCGAGGCGCGACGTTCGATGCGCAAGTGCTTGACGATGGAGATCGACACACTTTGTCCAGGGCACCGTACGCCGCTGACCAAAGGTGTCCCGCAGAAATGCGAGGCGATGCTTAAGCACATCGATTCGGGCGGGCGTTGGCCACTACTAGGCTAGAAGGCGTACTGGGGTAGGAGGCGAGTCACTAATGGGCACCCGTCGGCATATGTGGTAGCCTCTTTGGCGTTGAGTGTCTTTTTGGATCGAGCTTCTTTGTAGTGTCCCATCAATGCCAAATTCACATCCGATCAAGCGTTTCGACGCGCCTTCATCGATTCAGACGGGTGTGCCGCTCAAGGAGCTGCTCGATGGCAAGCTCGTCCGGCTGATCGGAGAGTCATTCGCGGCGGTTGTGCCGTCATTCGACGCCAAGCTGTTTCAGTCGCGGGCCGTGCGGGGGCTGAAGTCGTTGGAGCTCAAGCAGCGGGCGCAGAAGATCGCCGCTGCGATGGCGGAGCAGTTGCCGGAGAAATTCGATGACGCCGCTCCATTGATAATCAAGTCGATGGGACCTCCGCTGACGCAGACGGCGGACAATGGACTCGTGCCTTTTTTCTACCTGCCGCACGCGGAGTTGATCGCGGCCTACGGGGTGGATCATTTTGAAAGTGGGATGCAGGCGAACTACGAGTTGACGCAACGTTTCACGGCCGAGTTCAGCATTCGCCCTTTTCTTGAAGTGCACCAGCGGTCGGCTCTCAAGCGACTGCGTGCCTGGACGAAGGATCCGAGCCCACACGTTCGCCGACTGGTAAGTGAGGGAACGAGGCCACGGCTACCGTGGGCGTCGCGACTGCGGGAGTTTCAGGCGGATCCAAACTTGGCACTGCCTCTGCTCGAGAAGCTCAAGGATGATGCGGAGCTCTACGTGCGGCGATCGGTTGCCAATCATCTGGGAGACATTGCCAAGGATCACCTGGATGTCGTATTCGGGGTTTGCGAGCGCTGGCTCAGCGAGATTGAAACCGCACGTAGCGCTGAGCGGCGCAAGAATCGACGCTGGGTTGTGCGACACGCGCTTCGTCATCCGGCCAAGCAGGGTGCGAAGCGGGCTGTTCAACTGCGGAACGCGGCGGCCGATCGTTGATAGCGGTGATATCGCGACGTCTCGGTGGCTGGAGATTTCCCTTCCATTGGGGTAGCAATCAATCGCCGCATCTGTAGATACTACCGCGCTTAGCTGCTGGTGAGCGAGTCGGCGCCAGAGGGTAGCTGCCTCTGCGCACTCGGTCACTTTCGGACTTGCCGCTCTGACGAACTTCTTTGATCCATGAGAACTTTTCCGGCCCGCTCCTAATGTCATCGACCTCTATGTCCTCACCTGAAGTTGCACTCATTGTCTCCACCTACGAGCGGCCGCAGCACCTTGCCCGCTGTCTGCTGTCGATTGCCAATCAGATGTGCGATCCCCAGCAGCTGGAAGTCGTGGTTACCGACGACGGCTCGACCGACGAAACGCTGGAGGTTGTTCGACAGTTTGCAGAGATGGTCGAATTCAGAGTGCAGTTTACCACGCACGAGCACGATCAATTTCGCCTGGCCCGTTGTCGGAACGAAGGGGTTTGTGCTAGTTCCGCACCGTACCTGATTTTCTTGGACGGCGATTTGGTCGTCCCGGCCGATTTCGTAGAGCAACACTTGGCTCATCGCAGGTCTGGAGTCACCGTGGTTGGCGAGTCGTGCTGGCTCGACGAAGAGACGACCGGCACGATCGACGCTGCGGCTATCCAGTCCCATGACATGCGCAGCTGGTGCTCGCCTGCGGAGGCCAAGAGGTTGCGTTGGAAATCGATCCGCGGAGTCATCTACGGGATGTTGCGGCTCAACGGCCGTCCGCGACTCAAGGGAGGGAACGTCGCTCTCTGGCGAGAGGACTACGAACGCATCAATGGTTATGACGAAGAATTTGTTGGTTGGGGAGAAGAGGATACCGATCTACGACGACGGTTGCAGAGGTCCGGGGTTCGATTTCGATCTAGCATTCATTGGGCGCGAACCTATCACCTTTGGCATTCACGCCATTCGACGGCAAAGACGGAGAACGAGCCGACGCACAACATGCAGCTGCTTGCGAGCGAAGATCGCCCTGCTCGCTGCCTGAAGGGGCTCGGCGAGAGCGAGAGTTTTGAGATCATTGGTTGGGGCGCTGGCCACGAAACGAGACGGGAGTTTGGCATGAACGACTTGCACGTTTTCGAAACGGACGACTGGCCGCATCAGGCGTTACGCTTTCATGCCGCGGATGCTTGTGAGGCAACACCGGCCAGTGAAGTGCGACAGCGCTTCGATCGTGTGGTCTGCCTCAACCTTCGGGAGCGAACCGATCGCTGGAGTCAGTTCTGTCGCCGCATCGAGCAAGCCGCCTGGCCTTTTAAGGAGCCGGAACGGTTTTTCGCCGTCGATGGCCGAGTCTGCACACCGCCTGATTGGATGCGAAACAGCTATGCTGAATGCGAAGGTGCCTGG
>CAYLRE010000026.1:0-29158 GCA_964385715.1 uncultured Planctomycetaceae bacterium | reverse complement strand
GAAGGTGCTCTTGAGTGACAGCTGCCACGGGCTGCTCCAACTCAACGCCCAATTCAGGTCACCCCTCTTTCGCACCAGATTAACCCAGCTTCACCATGAACCCTGACTCCGAATACACGCCACTCTATGTGCGGGGCGTAGAACTGTTTAACGAATGTGAGTTCTACGAATCACACGATGTATGGGAAGAGCTTTGGGCAGAGTACCGCGGGCCATCGCGTGAATTCTATCAGGGCCTGATTCAGACGGCCGTAGCCCTCCATCACTTTTGCAACGGCAACATCCGTGGAGCTCGCAAGCTTTACCACAGCAGCCGTAAGTACCTAGATCCGTACCGGCCCAAACACATCGGCATTGACCTCGATCGGCTGTTCGACGAGATGGAGGCTTGTTTTCGTGAAGTCGTAGCGAGCGACGAAGACTTTCCCAATATCGAGATCGACGCGGACCTGATTCCGGACATCGGACTCGATCCGGTGCCCCCTTCCCCTGCCCCGGAAGCGTCCGAATAGGCGTCGCCCCAAGCGACGACTAACAGCTTCCGCAGCCGCCTCGGCCGTCGTTTTTCCGGACCGTTTCCGTGACACATGAAGCGGGATCTCGCGTTTGAACGTCTATGCCCCAGCCAGGCCGTACCTTGACCGTCGAAACTTGCCGCTTTAGGATCAACGGATTGGGAATTTAGCCGAAAGAGCGAGTAATATGTCCGCCGCCGACGAGATTGAAGACAAGGTCCAAGGTAGCCTGATGGGCGAGAACGACGAGCCCGATTCCGCGGCCCCCGCCGGGGCCGATTTACCCCGCATCGAACGAGCCGTTCGCGAGATTCTCTCTGCGGTTGGCGAAGATCCCGACCGCGAAGGCCTACTCGACACGCCCGGCCGCGTGGCCCGCATGTACGCGGAGCTGTTCTCCGGATTGCACGAAGATCCACGCACCCACCTGCAGCGCTGCTTCACCGAGGAGTATGACGAGGTGGTGCTGGTTCGCGACATCAGCTTCAACAGCACCTGCGAGCACCATTTGCTTCCGTTCATGGGCAAGGCCCACATCGGCTACATGCCGGATGGCAAGGTCGTTGGCCTCAGCAAACTAGCCCGCGTGGTCGAGGTCGTGGCCCGGCGTCCGCAGGTTCAAGAGCGCATGACCGAGACGATTGCTCACTTGCTCGAAACCGAAATCAACGCCAAGGGCGTTGCCGTGGTTATTGAAGCAACGCACACCTGCATGACGGTTCGCGGAGTGCGAAAGCCAGGCAGCCTTTGCGTCACCTCGGCCATGAAGGGTCTCTTCCGCTCGCATCTGTCGAGTCGTTCGGAAGTGATGTCGCTGATCTACGGTAGTCGTCGGCAGTAAATTCTGGTTGTTACCGCGGATCCGTCTTCTACCGATTAGAAGAAGCTCATGGAGACCCTGCTTCAGTTTGTTCTTCGTTTGGCCTTTGGTCTCGCGTTGGCCATGGCGTTGACCCCGCCGTCGCTGGTCACGTCGGGCTTCTATCGCGTTCATGCTTACGTGCTATTGGGACTGCAGGTTCTTGCGGCCCTGGTCGCCAGTACGCTCGATGGCTACAGCGTGGCGGCGCCGATTACGGGCGCCGTCTTGAGCTATGCCGCCTCCGTGATGTGGCTGGCCGAGATGCGTCGGCCCGGCATTGTTCTGTTGGTGCTGGTCAGCATCGCCTCCTTGGTCGGTATGTGCTGGCCGCTGATGATCGCCGCCGATATAACGACCGCCGCCGAAGCGATTACGGCAACGGTCGCCGAGCCGGCAACCGCTGCTTCATCGGTCCTGGCCTGGCTTGCCCCTGTTTCGGGCGGACTCGTACTGGGAACGACGATTGCTGCCATGTTCCTCGGACACTGGTACCTTAACTCACCTTCGATGGAGCTGGCCCCGCTCCGCCGGCTGCTCAAGCTCATGACGGCGTCGCTTCTACTGCGGCTTGCGGTTTCGGGCGTCGGCCTGGTGCTGGTGCTTGGCGAAGAGACCGCTCCCGAGAATATGTTTCAGTGGCTGCTGGTGTTGCGATGGTTCTCGGGCATCCTGATGCCCTTGGTGCTCACCTGGATGACCTGGAAGACGCTCGATATTCCGAACACCCAGAGTGCGACGGGCATTCTCTACGTGGCGGTCATTACCACGTTTACTGGTGAGCTAACTGCTCAGCTACTGTCCACCCGTTTGGCTTATCCCGTATAATTTTCGATATGAACGTCACGTTCGCCTGCCCCAACTGCCGTGAGCCCAATCGAGCCTTCATCGAGTGCGATGATGCTCCGCTGAAGTGCGCTCATTGCCAGGAAAGCAGTGCCGTTCCGAAGGACGCCTGGATCGGGCCGAAGCTGCGAAAGTGCCTGGTTTGTCACTGCGACGATCTGTTCACACGCAAGGACTTTCCGCAACGGTTGGGAGTCGCCCTGGTCGTGATCGGATTCGTTGGCTTTGTCGTGGCCCACTACTACTACATGGTAGCCCTGGCCTACGGTTTCTTGCTCGGCACGGCAGCGATCGACCTGCTCTTGTACCTGTGCGTTGGCGAGGCGCTCGTTTGCTACCGCTGCGATGCCCACTATCGTGTCCTGGACGAGGCCGGTGGACACGGCGGATTCGACTTGGAAACCCATGAGAGGTATCGGCAGATAGCGGCTCGGCAGAAACAGGCGGGTATTGAAGCTTCGGCGCCAGTGGTCGATTCCACCGCTGACGCTTCCGGGGTCGGCTCCCCTGAAGCGGATATGCCAAAAGTGGAAGTGCCCAAAATGGAAGTACCCGAAGCCGACTCACCAAAGGACGCGAAGGAAGTGGCCAGCGGGGACTGAGCCAGACGCTCGGGCTGTGCCTGCCTAAAACATGGCGTCTGTGTAGAATAAAGCTCTAGAGAAGGACGTCGCGATCGGGGCGACATCCGAATGGGGCCAGTCGCGGTGTGGTCTGCCAGTCGCGGCGCGGCGCCCTAGGCCCATGACATCAGCATTCGCGGGTACCGCCAGAAACGTTCATGGATCAGGAACGAGAAAGAATTCTCGAGGATCTGCGCGGGATTGTTGACGGCGAAGTCCGTTGCGACGATCTATTCCTGCAGCTCTTTGCCAGCGACGCGAGCATCTATCAGATTCGCCCGCTCGCGGTCGTTCGTCCGCGTTCGGTTGCCGACGTGGTCGCCTGTTCGGAATATGCCTACACAAATAATATTTCGCTCTTTCCGCGCGGAGCTGGCTCGGGCCTGGCAGGTGAGTCGCTCGGCGCCGGCATCGTGCTCGATTTTTCTCGCTACATGAATCGCGTGTTGCGAATCGACGACGAGACGGTTCGTTTGCAGCCGGGCGTTGTGCATGCCCATCTCAATCGCCGGCTTGCCGAGACCGGGCGATTGTTCGGCCCCGATCCCGCGATGAGTCGCGTTACCACCATGGGCAGCGTGGTGGCGGTCGACGCGGCCGGAAGCCATTCGTTGCAATTTGGCTCAGCCCGAGACCATGTGCAAAGCATGCAGGTAGTCTTGGCCGACGGCGAACGCATGGAAGCCGCGCGAGAATCGCTCACGAATCCAGGCGGACGGAGTCCGCGCAAACAGGCGATCGTTAGCGAGATTGCTAGTCTGATTCGTGACAATCGCGATTTGATTCAAGAGCACCAGCCAGAGGTGCCCCACAACCGGTGCGGATACCAGCTCGCCGATGTGCTCACGGATACCCATCTCGATCTTGCGAAGCTGCTCTCGGGCAGTGAAGGTACTCTGGCTACGACTACGGAACTGACTCTCCGCACGCAGCCTCTGGCGAAGCATCGCGGTGTCGTGCTGCTGCTCTTCTACCGCCTGGATCAGGCGGCAGCCGCGGTTACAGAGATTCTCCCATTCAAGCCGACCGCTTGTGACCTGATGGATCGTCGTCACCTTAGCTTGGCGAGAGAAAACGACGTCCGTTTCGATCTGCTAATTCCGGCAGATACCGAAGCGCTGTTGTTGGTCGAGGTTCAAGCAGACGAAATCTCCGAGATTCGCAGTCGCCTACGTGAAGTTACGGCTCGCATTCGGTACGAACTAAAACTGGCCCTCGGCTCGCGTCAGACGCTTGAGCCGGAAGAAATCGACCTCTACTGGGAATTGGCCCGCAAAGTCGTGCCGACGCTGCATCGACTCAAGGGTTCGACCCGCCCCTTGCCGCTGGTGGAAGACATCGCGGTACGCCCGGAGGCGCTACCCGAATTTTTCAACCGCATGTACGGAGTGTTGAAGCGGCACCACGTTACGGCGTCGCTGTTTGGTCACGTTGGTCACGGTCAGCTACACGTACGACCGTTCCTCGACCTTGCCAATCGAGAAGATGCGACCCGCATGGAACGGTTGGTCGAAGACCTGTATGCGGAAGTCTTCGCCGTCCGGGGAACCATCAGCGGCGAGCATGCCGATGGCCTGAGCCGGACCACCTTCATCCGTGAGCAATACGGCCCGCTCTACGATCTGTTTCGAGAAATCAAACGAATCTTCGACCCCCACAACGTTCTCAACTCGGGCAAGGTGATCAGCGACGAGTCCGATTTGTTGACTCGCAACTTGCGCCCCGTCGGCGCGGCGATTGGTTCCTCCGGTGGCAGCGAAGCGGGTGGGGTTGTCGGCGCGGTGGCAGAAGGCGCTAACAACGATGTGGTTAGCACCGCTGGTTCGAGCTTAGGCCCGGTACCGCTACAACTCGAATGGAACATCGAAGAGATGGCCCATGCTGCCCGGACCTGTAACGGCTGCGGTGCCTGCCGCACGCGTCTTCCGGACGAGCGGATGTGTCCAATCTTTCGGCAGTCGGCGCGGGAAGAAGCCTCGCCGCGGGCCAAGGCGAATCTGTTGCGTGGCGTGTTGACCGGGCAGTTAGAGCCGGAGGTGGTAACGACCGATGAATTCAAGGAAATTGTCGACCTCTGCGTCAACTGCCATCAGTGCCGATTGGAATGTCCGGCCAGCGTCGACATTCCCAAGCTGATCCTTGAAGCCAAGGCGGCTTACACTTCCGTCAATGGACTCTCGCCGACCGACTGGATCGTTTCTCGGCTCGATCTATTCGGCTCGCTCGGCAACCGCTTTCATCGCCTTGCCAATTGGGTCATTGGTCATCGTGTCGCCCGTTGGCTGCTCGAAAAGATTTGCGGCATCTCGCAAGGCCGTAAGCTGCCCCGGTTCGCGAAAACCAGTTTCCTGCGACGGGCCGCCCGTCGACGACTAACGCAGCCGGGCCATCGCGGTTCCGCCAAGGTGCTCTACTTTGTCGATGTGTTCGCGAATCATCACGATACGAAACTGGCCCAAGCCTTTGTCGACGTGTTGGAGCACAATGGCGTGGCCGTCTATGTGCATCCCGCGCAGGTACAGTCGGCCATGGCGATGATTTCGCTCGGTGCCGTTGAAAAGGCCCGCCGCTTCGCGGAACAGAACGTGGCCATCCTGGCAGAAGCGATTCGCCAGGGCTACACGATCGTGACGACGGAACCGGCGGCGGGGTCATGCTTGGTACACGAGTATCCGAGCATGATGAAAGACGAAGACACGCAGCTCGTTGCTGAGAACACGAGGGACGCCTGCGACTATCTTTGGAAACTACATCTCAAAGGCAAGCTCCAGCTCGATTTCAAACCGGTCAACGCCACGGTAGCCTATCATCAGCCGTGTCACCTGCGATCGCTTGAAGTTGGCTCGCCGGGTGAGAACCTAATGCGACTAATTCCCGGCCTAGTCGTTTCCAGGCTCGAACGAGGCTGTTCCGGCATGGCGGGCACTTTTGGATTGAAGCGGGAGAACTATCGGGCCAGCCTGCGTGCCGGCTTCGATCTGATCACAGGGGTACGTGATCCGGCAATTCAGGCCGGCACTACTGAGTGCAGCGCTTGTAAAATTCAGATGGAACAGGGCACGACCAAACCGACTATTCATCCGGTCAAGTTCCTGGCCCTGGCCTACGGCCTGATTGACGAAGCAGATTCGCCACTGCTCGCGCGAGGACGGGAGTTGATAACGACATGATCGTAGAAGTAAAGATGTTCGCTGTAGCCCGTCAGCTCGCTGGCAGCGAAACTTGTCGTGTCGAAGTGGGCGGCGAACACACAGTTGCCGATCTTCGTGACGCTTTGGTCGAAGCGGTGCCTGCCCTGGCTTCTTTAGCATCTCAGATTCGCTTCGCGGTAAACGCAGAATACGCGGGCGACTCCAGCGTGATTCCGGATGGGGCGGAAGTTGCCCTGATTCCTCCGGTCAGCGGAGGCTAGTTCGTCTTGAGCCGCTTGTCGATTGCAGGCCGCGAATTCTTAGAAGTCGCCATTTCTTAGAAGCCAACGAACATGGCATCGCTGTACGCCTTGGTCGACCGCTTGTTCTTGATCGCCGTGTCCAATAGCACGTGTGCTGCATCGCGGTAGACTTCATCCGCCTCGCTGGCCGCATCGATGACGCGAATTTCAGGGCATTCTGGTCGCAAGGCGAGAAAGATCTCGCGAATCTTCTCCAAGGCACCCTGCCGCTCAAACTCGTTGGGCGTATCGCCACGCGACTCGGAAACGCGAAGCAGCGTCATGGACGGATCTGCGTCAAGCAGCAAGACCACATCGGGAATCGGGAACTGCGAACGCATGTCGCGCGTCAGCTGGTCGACGTCGGCGCCCCGTTCGCCCTGGTAGGCGATCGTGGAATAGAAGTAGCGATCGACAATGACGACTTCACCCCGTTCGAGTGCCGGAGCGATCACCTCGGCCACGTGCTCGTGTCGGTCGTCGATGAAGGCCTGAAGTTCCGACTCCAGGTCCATTCGTCCGGTCGTAGCCGATTCGCGGATCTTGGCGCCGTACTGCCCGTCGGTCGGCTCCTTAGTGCGAACGACCGTCTCACCAGCGGCGGACAAAGCAGTACAGAGCCGGTCGACAAGCGTTGTCTTACCGGCACCGTCGACCCCTTCGACGGCGATGAAAATTCCCGCACTCGAATCTTCCATGCGGAGAATCCTGCTCTTTCCGCCGTGCCGCTGGAACGAACCGCTGTCGACCTTGGCGGACAACAGAGGTGACGGTGTATCTAGAGAAACGTATCTCGAGGAACGCTTAAAAAGTGCCGAAGAGAGGACTCGAACCTCCACGGGCTAATGCCCACATGGACCTGAACCATGCGCGTCTGCCAGTTCCGCCACTTCGGCTCATGCTGTTGGTCAGGCACCCAGCTGGCAGGCTCGATGCACTTGCATGAATCGACTCTTATATCGCATTGGGGCTGTTTCGACAAGCGGACGCGCCCGCCGAGGGCTACCGCTTGAGCAGTTCGATTTGGCACCGGGTACGGAAGAAAGGGGTCGGGTGGAATGTCTGGCCACAAAAAAAGCCGCCCCGGCGTTTGCGGCACCGGAGCGGCTTGGAATGACAGAGTCATCAAGGACTATTCGTCGCTATTGAATAGGTCCGTGATATTTCGGTTGTCGCGTCCGTCACGACTGATCAAAGCCCGATAGGCCAAGACGTCGACATTGTCGGTGATTGGCTGAACGCTTCGACCCCCAAGGAGGTGGTGCACGATACCACCGTGGAGACTACTCGGTCCCCATTCCATCTCCATGTTGTTGCCAATCTGACCATTATTGAAGGCTCGAGTCGTGTCGAGGAATCGAGTTTCATCCTCGGCGCTCATCGGCCCCACGTTCAGACCGGTGATGCCGAGCTGCTGTCCAGACTGGTCACTTTCGTCGTTGATGACACCAGGAATCGAGGCGAACGTACCGTCGATCCAGGCAGCAAGCCTTTCTTCTCGCGTCTCACACAATAGCGCCGTACTGCTGGCAGCCTGCAGCTTGGAGATCGATGGCCTGCCCCAGGGGTGAATGGCTCCGCCACCACCGTTTGAAGACAAGCACAAACCTGGATCCGCAAGGACGTCGACCGTGGTCGCGCCGAGGGCCTTGTACTGCGTAAGTGCCGGTGCGTTGACGGTGTCCGGGTGATTCGTGTAGTTGTCGGTGTCGAGCGTTTCTTCGGTAATGTTGAAGCTCGGGCAGCGGAACGCCTGGATGACCGTCGCGGCGACTCCAAAGTTACCACTGCGTTGGACTTCGGTTTCGAGCGTACCCTGCTCAAACGGTCCGACCTCATGATCGATCGAGTCAAAGTCGGCCTGACGTTCGATGAACGGCAGCAGGCTGACCAAGAAGCTATAGGGAGCTCCGTTCTCGCCCTGTCCGGGTTGTCCCGGCTGAAGGCTGCTGAGGTTTTCCAGTCCAGCTTGTCGTGCCGTTTGGTTTTTCAGCTGAATCTGGACGTCATTGCCCATGTCGTCTTGGCGTGTGCCGGTCATGTTGTAGTAGAGCGAAGAGGTGAGCTGTCCCTTCGCGACCTGCATTGCGAGACCTAGCTGACTGAGCTTGTTCTGGCATGCCGACTGTCGTGCGCTTTCTTGCACCGTTCCGAATACCGGAAACAGTAGACCTGCCAGAATTGCGATCACCGTAATGACGACCAGCAATTCCACGAGGGTGAACCCTCGTCGTAATGAACGGACCATGACTTACCTCCGACTGAAGAAAAGATGATTGAGAAATGATGCCGTGGGAGTTGGATAACTCCTCTCCGCTATCGTCCCTTTTCGTTCGCCAGCATGAACGCTAGCCACTCCAAAATGAATACCGGATAATTTGATTGCCAGGCGACCGCCCGGACGTGTGATTAGACCTTTACTATAGAGGGTTGCGGCAAATCCTGTCAAACTTGTCGAGCCCAAGATTTTTCGAAAAATTACCCTCTTTCACGACGTAATTCCTTGTCCTTGCGCTAGGTTACCCCTCCCAATCGGCGGCACCCATACGTTTCAAGATCGGCCGCCGAAATCGACGTTTTGAGGAATTTGGTAGCCGAGCAGGCCTGTTCGCCGAAGTCGCCCCAGACAACCTGAAATCCCGCCTGGTCGACGGTTTCCGATCACCGACAAGAATGCCAGAATACGGGCGTTGATCGCTGTGGGATCGCTAGAACGGAATCGCGATTCAGGCGAATCAAGTTACTTTGAGGGGGGATGATTTGGATTCGGCTCGCGTCACGATCGTTTGCTCTTCCGCGCGCGGCGGCAAAACGGAAAAGCTCTTACAGCGATATCGTGGGGCGCTTCGAGACGGAGCTCCCGGCGTCGGAATGTGGTTAACGCCCACCAGTCGCGGAGTATCTGAAATCCGTGGGCGGCTCTTAGGCGATCAGCTTACCGCTTGCCTGCGACCTCAAGTTCTCACGTTTGATCGGCTGGCTCGAGAAGTTCTTGCCGCGTCTAGAACGAACGTCCGCCTGATTGCGCGTTCCCATCGCCGGCAACTTATTCGTCGGCTAATTGACTCCGCGGCGGCCGACGGCGCGTTTCGTCACTTCGCCGGTATTGCCGATACCGACGGATTGATTGGCCAGATCGAGGCCTTCATTACCGAACTCAAACGACTCGACATCTGGCCTGAGGAATTGCGCGAGTCGTACCAACGTTTGGGTTTGTCAAACAAAGACAAAGAGTTTCTCGCCATCTACGAGGCGTACCAGGAATCGCTCCGGCGTCACGACCTGTTCGATGCCGAAGGTTGTAGCTGGGCGGCCCGCGCGAATCTAAAGGCCGGACAAGTCGCCCCCTACGAGTCGCTACGTTTAGTCGTGGTCGACGGCTTTACCGACTTCACGCGAACCCAGCACGAGATTCTCGAGATACTCGCCGGGCGAATTGACCAGCTGATCGTCTCGTTGCCACTGGACCTGTCACCTCTCGAAGGCGATTCTTCTAGTCCTTCTCGCGAAGAACTCTTTGAAAAATCGCGTCAAACGCTCGACGAATTGAAACGTCGCCACGGCGACTGTGATGTGGAAAGCCTGGCGAGCGAATCGCACTCGAATTCCACGACCGCCATCGATGCCTTGGCGGGAACCATCTTCGCGCCCGTTCGCCAGCGGCAGACGCTTTCCGACGTGCAGGGCATTAACGTCATTGCCGCGGCCCAACAGGTGGGCGAAATTCGCGAGGTCGCCCGTCGCGTGAAGAAATTGCTGGCCGACGGAGACGACGTGCGTGGTGGCCGGCCGGTGCCGGCCACCGACATAGCCGTGGTGTTTCGTTCGCTTGGCGATAATGTCGCACTCATTCGCGAGGTCTTCGCCGAGTACGGATTGCCGATTGCCATCGAAGCACGCGAGCCGCTCGGCACCGCTCCGGTTCTCAAGACGCTGACCAATCTGCTGCAGCTTTCAACCGATGACTGGCCCTATCGTCGCCTGCTGGCAATTGTCACGCATCATGAATTTCGACCCACAGGTTCCCGTGCAGGTGAGTTGCCCTCGGCAACCGACGGAACTGGTTTGAGCTCAAACGATGTGAGCGTCGCGATACAAAATGCGGAGCAATTGGTTCGCCACCTGCAAGTTCCCCAAGGTCGGCACGAACTGCTTACGGCCGCTGCACGGCTGGCTCAGCGCGAAGTACGAAGTGGCAATGTCGAACGGGAGCGTCGCGAACAGCTGTGGCGACAACGGGCGCAGTCTGGCCTGCCACCGCTGGAGCAGCTCGACGCGGCGCTCGCGCAGTTGCCCCATCGCGCGGAGCTTTCCGCTTGGGCGGCCGCGCTCGTGAAGCTGTTAGAGGATCTAGGCTTTCTGCGTGACGACTCAGATGCCGCCAAAGAGTCAACGCAGCAGGAATCATCGCAGGAATACGGCACTGCCAAGAACGACGCCGTCACAAAACTGGTTGAGACTCTCACCTCGCAGGGAGAACTACTCACGGCACTCGCTGGCCAGCCGCAGCGAGTCGATCTGAACGAACTTATCTTGGTCTTGGAGGACATCTACGAATGTGAAACGCTCCCGCAGACCGAAGACCCGACGGGGCGTGTCCGCGTACTCTCGGCCGCCGGCGTGCGAATGCTGAGCGTTCCCTATCTTTTCGTCGGCGGGCTAACCGAACAGGCCTTTCCTCCGCCGCTCGACGTGGGACGACTCTACAGCGATGCCGAGGCGGCACGGCTGATCGAAGCTGGCATTCCGCTCACGTCGCGCCAGCAGCGGGGCCATGAAGAGATGCTACTCTTCTACGAGGTCATCACCCGCGCGACCGAGCAGCTGACATTCAGTTACCCGGCGACCGACGCTAAGGGGGAGCCGCTACTGCCGAGCCCGTACCTCGACGAAGTGATTCGCATTTGTGGAAGCGATCGATTGGGACTCACGGCCGTGACCAATCTGCGTCCGTTGCCGGAAGTTGACACCCCGCTCAGTTCCATGGAGATGCGGATTCAGGCGATTGAGGACGCTCTCTCCGGCGATACGGCCACGCTGGCCGCGGTTGTCGAAACGGGAGACGTGTCCTCTGGAGCGGCTAACTTGCTGCCGGCCATTGCCGCCGTGCAGAGCCGCAGTGACTCGGACTACGGTCCTTTCGAAGGCATGCTCACCAGTGCCGCGGTACAAGCCCGACTGCACGAGCGATTCGGACCGCTGCGGGCTTGGAGCCCCAGCCAACTGGAACAGTATGCAACCTGTCCGCATCAGTTTTATCTTGGCGAAGTGTTGGGCTTGGAACCGCTCACGGAGCTGGCGCTCGAAGACGACTACATGATCCGCGGCTCGCTGCTGCACCACACGCTGGCCCACGTGCATCGCGAGTTGAATCGGCTCAAGGGAGAGCCGACCTCGCCGACGAAGACCGACGAGGCGGAGTTCCTCAGACAGTTTGACGAAGTGCTGGGAGAGCTCGTCGAGTCCTGGGGAAGTCCCGGTGCGGTTGAACGAGCCCTGCGAGAAGTCGATCGCCGTCGACTGCTCGATTGGGCGCAAAGCTATTTGGAACAACACGCCAAGTATGACAAGCAATTCAGCAATCTCACTGGTCCGCCGCAGCCGGAGTTGTTCGAAATCGGCTTCGGCCTGGCAGAAGACGAAGACGCCGACGAACACTCAACGCGGACGCCGCTCGTGCTGACCGAAGGTGAAGAAACAATTCGCGTGGCAGGGCGAGTCGATCGCGTCGATGTCGGCGATTGCAAAGGGACGCCAGTATTCAACGTTATCGACTATAAGTCAGGGAGCACGGTCAAGGACAAACAGGAACAGATCGAGGCGGGTCTGGCCCTGCAGCTACCACTTTATGCCTTGGCGATGCAGGAACTGGGACTCGTGGCCGAAGGTGCCGTTCCCTGGCAAGCCGGTTACTGGCGAGTTCGCAAAGAAGGTTTTCCTTCATCGAAGAAGAGCACGCTGCAATTCTACGAGGCAGCAGAAGGAGGGCCGGAACCGACCGCCAACTGGGAAGAACTTCGCACCACGGTCGTCTCGCGTGTGGTTTCGTTGATTCGCGGGATTCGCCAGGCCGAGTTCCCAATGCACAGTGCCGAAGACAATTGCACGCAGTTTTGCTCGTTCGCCAAGACCTGCCGCGTCAACCAAACTCGCTCGCTACAGAAACAATGGGCGTCTCCGGCAGCTGACGAAGGCAAGAAGCAGGAGGACAACGCATGAGTTCCTCCACTTCGAACAACGCCGCCATGCAAGAGTCATCCGGGCAGGAACAACAGCTGGTGGTGCGCTACACCGATGAACAACAGGCCGCCATCACGATGCGTGAGTTGTCGGTCGCCATCTCCGCCGGGGCCGGCTGCGGCAAGACCTTCGTGCTCACCGAGCGGTTCCTAGCGGCGCTTTCGCATGATGGTCCGCCGGCCGGAGAGTCGTTGGAGGAAGGGCTAGTCGCGGACGAGGTGCTAGGGGATGGGCCGGCCGATACGACTGCCAGTCCGCTGCATCGGGTTGTGGCGATCACCTTTACGGAACGGGCTGCTCGCGAGATGCGTGATCGTATTCGCGAGAAGCTCTACGCGCGCGAACGTGCGGCGACCGATCAGCGGGAGGCGGCCCTCTGGCAGCGACTGATTCGCGACCTCGACGCGGCCCGTATCTCTACGATTCACTCCTTCTGCACGTCGCTACTCCGCGGACATGCGGTGGAAGCAAAGCTCGATCCGCAATTCTCGGTGCTCGATCAGACGGAAGCCGACACACTGCTGACCGAGACCATCGACGACGCGCTGCGCGAAATGCTGGCAATCCAACGGCCCGATGTGCTGGAGCTTGTCTATCACTATCAGATCCAAGGATTGCGGGAACGACTGCGGGGGTTGATCCTCTCCGCTACGCAGACGGAACTGATCGCTTGGCACGAGAAGAGCGTTGATGAAGTAATCTCGCTCTGGCAGGCCTTTCATAAACAAGAAGTCCTGCCGGCGGCGCTTCGAGAGGTGGCCGAGAGTGATAATGCTCGTCGCGTGTTGCTGTTGCTCGCCGAGGCGGCGGAGCAAAACGAGAAAGTGCTCGCCGTTCGCGGTACGCTAGAAGACCTGCTCCGCAATCTGACCACGAGCAGCAACCCGGCCGGCGATCTGGAGGTGATTCACGAGACCGCCAAGGTGGCCAAAGTTGGCAGCAAGAAGGCCTTCGCCGATCCGAACGACTACGACGACTACAAAGCAAGCTGCGAGCGGCTGCGAAAAACAATTACTAAGCAGGCGACACTCGTCGATTTCGATGTCGATGCGGCTCGCCCCGCTGCGGAACTTGGCAAGCAGCTGCTGGCCGTCACGCTCTCCGTACGCCAGGAATACGAAGAGCGGAAGCGGAGCCAGGCCCAACTCGACTTCAACGATCTGCTGGAGCGAACGCATCGCCTGCTGACCGGCCCGGATAGCGAAGCCATTTGTCGCAAGATCGGCGGTCAAATCGACCTGCTCATGGTCGACGAATTCCAGGACACCGACCCGGTGCAGGATGAACTCGTGCGACGCCTTTGCGGCGACGATCTGGCAACCGGAAAGTTGTTCTTCGTCGGCGACTTCAAACAGTCGATTTATCGTTTCCGCGGAGCCCAGCCTGAAGTCTTCAAGAAACTGCAGGAACAAATCCCCGATCGTGGGCGGCTTCCCCTGTCGCGGAATTTTCGCTCCCAGCCAGCGATTCTCGAATTCGTCAACGCCTTGTTCCACGACGCCTTTGGTGGTGACTACGCTTACGTGCCGCTTCAGCCGAGCCGCGCTCAGGTCACGCCACGCCCCGCGATTGAGTTTCTGTGGACGCATGCCGAACGGGCGACCGTGAAAGGGAACACCCGCAAGGCTCGCCAGGAGGAAGCCGACTGGATCGCTCGCCGGATCCGTAAGTTGATCGATGAAGAGACGCCGCTAGTCTATGTTGACGACGATTCGCCGCCGCGGCCAGTTCGCCCCGGCGACGTGGCCCTGTTGTTCCGTGCCCTCTCCGATGTCGACATTTACGAACAGGCGCTTCGCGAGCACAATCTCGACTACTACCTCGTTGGCGGTCACGCCTTTTACGCGCAGCAAGAAATTTTCGACCTGGTAAATCTGTTGCGCGCCATCGCCAGCACTTGTGATACCGTCAGCCTGGCCGGTGTGCTCAGAAGCCCCTTCTTCGGACTCACCGACGAAACCCTCTTCTGGCTGGCCCAGCACCGAGCCGGTCTCTATGGTGGGCTGTTCGACCCGCAAGTTTCGGAGCAGATCCGAGACGATCAACTTCGACAGGTGCAGTTTGCCGCACGTACGCTCCGTTACCTGGAAGAGCAGAAAGATCGCCTTCCGGTCGCTCGCCTGATCGGTGAAGCGATTGCCCGCACCGGTTATGACGCGGTGCTGTTGACGGAATTTCTCGGCGAGCGAAAACTGGCCAACCTACACAAACTGATTCAATTGGCTCGCAACTTCGATCGTATCGGCAGCTTTGGACTACCCGAGTTCATCACGCAGCTGACCGAGTTTGTCGCCCGGCAGCCAAAAGAGTCGCCCGCCGCCACGCAGGTTGAAGATACCGACGTGGTGCGACTAATGACGATTCATCAGGCCAAGGGGCTCGAGTTCCCCGTGGTCGTAGTGCCGGACATGAACCGCCAGGGTGCCGGACATGGCGAGACGGTAGCATTCAATCAACAGCTCGGTGTGCTCGTACAACCGGCGGCCGACAAGTCGTCCAGTGCTAAGTCAACAGCCACGGCGATCACCGGCATGGACTTGCATCGGCACTGCGATGCGATCGCCGAGGAGGCGGAGCGGAGTCGGTTGTTCTATGTCGCGGCCACGCGTGCGGCCGATTACCTGATGCTCTCCAGCAGTGTGGAGGATCTCGCATCGCCCAAGTCGAGTTGGCTTAAGCAGCTCGCCGCGCGATTCGATCTGGAGACGGGCGAAATGCTCGGGGAATTGCCTGAGGGTTATCGCACGCCGGAAGTAACCATAACGACTCAGCGTCCGGAGCTGGCTCGCCGCGGCAAATCGACGGAGCGGCGACGTTTGAAGTCGGTTCTCGAAGAGACCCACCAGCGATTGCAAGACGATGGCAATCGGGTACCAGGCCACGCGGCCGCGATCGCACCGAATTCGGCGGAGCGACGCGAGTTTTCCTTCTCGCAGCTCAGGCGGCAACTTGCCCAGAAGTCAAAGGCCCAGAAGTCCAAAACAGTCGAGAGCATCACCGCAGAGGCTCACGCCGACTTTGAAGACGACTATAAGGACGCCGACGCAGAAGCCGCACGCAGCGAAGGTGCTCTGCTCGGAACACTGGTGCACAACGTGCTGGCCGAGGATCTTGGAAAGGCGCCCCCTTCCGCGGACGTTCTTGCTGCCGTCGAAAGGCATGCTACCGGGCTCGAAATCCCCATCGGGCCACTTCGCGAGGAGGCAGCCGAGCTGATCAGCCGATTCTTGGAGACAGGCGTGGCGGCCGCCATTGCAAACGCGGCCGAAGTTCATCGTGAGGTCGAGTTTGTGCTCCGCTGGCCGCCAGACGCAGAGGCCTCAACGCTGCGCACCCAAATCCGCGGGTTTATCGATTGTCTGTACCGCGATGCTGCTGGCGACTGGCACGTGGTCGACTACAAGACGAACCGTACGACCGCCGAAGGTGTCTCAGAAGTGGCCGCCAGGTATGAGATGCAGATGCTGCTGTACGCCCTGGCGGCCGAGCAGGCGATCGGAATCGCTCCCAGCAGTCTGACGCTCTGCTTCTTGCGGCCAGGCGTCGAGCAGACAATTCCGTATGATGAAGAGGGACGCCGCCGGCTCCATGAGTTTGTCGACGAGGCAATCGCCACGGCCTCGTCACCAACAACGCAGCACGACTAGTCCTTCGCAACCGACGAACAACGTATGACCACGCTCGATCCTCAACAGCAACGACAGTTCGCCGTCGACGTAACCCGTCAGCTGCGCGACGCTGGCTACGAAGCCTATTGGGCGGGGGGCTGCGTACGCGATCAACTGCTCGGTCACACGCCCGTCGATTACGACGTGGCGACGAGTGCTCGTCCGGAGCAGATTCGTGATCTGTTCGGTAAGGGACGTACCTTGCCGATTGGTGCGGCCTTTGGGGTGATCACGGTGCTGGGGCCCAAGCCAGCCGGGCAGATCGAAGTCGCCACCTTCCGCCAGGATGCTGACTACAGCGACGGTCGTCGTCCCGACGAAGTTCACTTCAGCACAGCCGAAGAAGACGCACTGCGTCGTGACTTCACCATCAATGGCATGTTCTACGATCCGGTCGAAGAGAAAACCATCGACTATGTTGGCGGCCAAGAAGATCTTCGGCGTGGCGTGGTTCGTGCCATTGGTAACGCGGCGGAACGGATCGAGGAAGACAAACTGCGGATGCTCCGCGCGGTTCGATTCGCGGCCACCTTCGATTTCAAGCTTGACGAAACGACGACCGAGGCCGTACGGCAACACGCAGGCCAACTGACTGTGGTCAGTGCTGAACGAATTGGTGCTGAAATGCGCAGGATGTTGCTGCACCATCGCCGCGCGATCGCCATCGAGAAGCTGCGCACCACCGGCCTGTTGGAGATCGTTCTGCCAGAGCACTTCGAGGGCCTGACCGGTGCGGCCTGGGATGAAACGCTCGCGCTGCTCGCGGCACTCGAAGAGCCGAGCTATCCGCTCGCGATCGTCGCGCTTCTGTATCACCATACCGACACCGAAACCTTGCCGGCGATCACCCGCGGCTGGCGGCTCTCGAACAAGATTGCAGAACGGACCGCCTGGCTGCTCGCTGGAGTCGAATCGCTCGACGGAGCGGCTGGCATGTTCTGGCCCCGCGTGCAGCGGATTCTGATTCACGACGGAGCGGCCGAGTTGGTCGAGCTGCTGGCCGCCCGCGTCTCGCTGGGAATAGCGGCAGCCGATGATCTGGCGTTTGTGCAGGATCGGCTCGCCTGGCCCGCAGAGCGGCTGAATCCACCGCTATTGATCACCGGCGACGATCTGGTCCGCTGCGGCTACAAGCCAGGCAAGGCTTTTCGTAGGCTGCTCGACGCCACCCGCGACGCTCAGCTGGAAGGTCAGATTCAGACGCCTGAGGAAGCCTTACGGCTTGTCGAGCGGCTGGTGGCCGAGTCGTCGTCCGGCGGTCGATAATGACTCAAGTGACATAGACAGAAGGCTAACGGCCGCCTACGATCAGCCGTTAAACCAGAACTACCCATTCCCCCAACACTCTAAGCCGAGAGCCCAGACGCGGTAAGCAGACGGCCAGAATTGCAGAGGGTTAGAATTATGGAACTCGACATACTTGGTATCACGCTTCGCTGGCTCCACATCATGGGAGCCATCACACTTTTTGGCGGACTGATTTTTCGGGCCGTTGCCTTAGGACCCGCTTGTAAAGAGTTGCCGGAGGCGGAGCGAGAAAGTTTCTGCGAAGCCGTCCGCCGTCGTTGGGCCAAGGTGGTGGGAATTTCGGCGCTCATCTTGATCGCCACGGGTGCCACAAACCTGGTGATGATCATTCGGGAGTACGGTGTCGTGCGTGGTGCTTCCGACAAGCTTTCGGCATTCGGCGGGTATGAAGCCGAAATGGCTCTCCGTCTGCCCGATTGGTACAAGTACATTCTCTATACGAAGGTCGGTTTGGCGCTGATTATCTTCTTCCTGGCCAGCTTGTTGTTTGGCAAAGGAAAATTGGCCCAGAAGATGCGTCCCGCCGCCGGTAAGTGGGTTTGCCTCACCGCGGTACTGGCGACCATTCTTGTGGCCATGTCGGCAGTCGCCCGATCGACACACACCGGTCCAAGTATCGGTACGGTGATGGAAGTATTCATCGACGAGGATCCAGCACCGGAATTTGATCCGAATGCGGCGACATCGACCGACGATACTACCGATACGACAGAAACCGCCGCGCCCGAAGAGGCTCCTACCGATCTCGACTTCACCATCCCCGACGCGGGTACTGAGTAGACAACGATGAATAAGAAGATCAAGAAGAAGATTGACGTTCTCAACACCCGCATGCAGAAGCTACGGCAACAACTCGCTGGCGCCAAGCAGCAGATGGACGAGCCAGACGAGGTGACGCGTATTGAGTCGGAGATCGCGGCCACCGAAGCGGAACTGGCCGAACTTAAGGCGCAGAAGTAGTCAAGTACGCCCGTTTGCCGTGGATCGCTCCGCGATCCGCTTGGGTGTAAATCGCAGCTGATGTAGGGTGCGTGCTGGCACGCACCGGAACTCCTCGGTGATTCTTCAACGCCGTTGGACCAAAGTCGTGCGGCACTCTGTGACGCTAACGGAAATGGCCGATGGACGTGAGCAGTTTCTACGCGACTAACAGAAACATGCCACGCTGGCCGTACGGTTGTCCGAACATGGAGCGTATCCATTCTTGGCCGAAGGCCATGCACAAATCAGCCCAGGGTAAAGCACGCACCGAGCGATAGCGAGGACGTGCTGCCGCCCTGGGTTAGAATCACACAGAGCCTGTTGTGAGCCCTGAATGGGCGCCACAAAGAAAGCCAATTGTCGCGCCCTTTCAGGGCTTACGACATTCATTCGGTCCCGTTTACCCAGGGCGTCGCTTCGCTTTGCCCTGGGCTATCATGTGACGCCCCTTCGGGGCTAAAAGGTGCTGGTTTTCCCGTACTCGATTCCCGGACGGGTTCACGCTTGTCGTGGGCATGTGAGTGACAGGATCGTAGGAAGAAACATGCTCACCGCAGGGTGAGGATGACACCCGGCGTTGCGTTGGGGCGCACCTTGTCCACTTCCCTAGCGTCGTTCACGCAGTGTCGTCGACGGTAGCTCCCCGATCAACTCTCGGTACTTCTCAGCGAACCGCCCAAAATCCCAGAAGCCGAGACCCGAGGCGACTTTGCTGACGCTGGTGCTCTCGGGATCGCCCTCACGAAGCAATCGTCGTGCTGCGTTCAGCCTTCGGATGCTGAGGTACTGATAGGGCGAGATGCCAAAACTCTCGATGAACGCCGACCGCAACGTTCGCTCCGAAACGCCGGTACTATGCGCCAGCTGCCGAACGGTGGGCGACATGTCAGGGCAATCTTCGATCAATTCGATCGCCGCTGAAACAAGCTGATGGCGGCTGGATGCTACTCGTTCGTTTTCCGCCGAGCTGTTGCGCCGTCCGAGTAGCTTCTCTAAGAGTCGTAGAGTCTGCTCGGAAAATGACGCAACCGGCAAGGGATCGGTTGCGACCGCTGGCTGCTGTTGAACGGCCGTTACAAAAGTGCTCACCTTAGTGCGTAGCTGCTGCGCCAATTGCTTGTCGGGGGATATGACGATACCCATCGGGGGGGGCGATTCACCATTTTCCTCGGACGCCGGAAGGTGGTTTGTGGGAACAAATACGGAGAACCAAGAAAGGGCTTTTGGGTTGGCAAAGCGAAACTCCGCGCCCGGCGGCAAGACCATGACGTCATCCGCCATCATTTCCACACCGTTTGCCAGCACAGGAAGCGGACAGGAATGCATAAGAAAGACCCAGCCGTCTTTCCGGCCAACGCCTTCGCATGCAGACGTCGAGCCGCCGATCACACTCTGGATGTGGAGCGGACCGGTTTGCAGTTCCAATATCGACCACGGACGTACCGCAGCGGACGTCTGCGCCATGCGCACATCGACATCCTGAAGGGTTGCCACGTATTCGTCAAAATCGTCGAAAGCGAGGTGCTCCATGCATCGCTCCAAAGATAGGACCCGCATTGTAGGAGAGGACGGCGGCGGGTCGAAAGTGGAGTCGCAGGTGGTTGCCGAAATTACGTAGCGGGCAACTAAATCGAAAGCTACCTTGTAGACGTTCGCTCGGGGATCTGTCTCTCAGACGCGTGCGAACCGGAGGCAGCTTCGCGTAGATTGCGTGGCATCATCGATTGGCTTGGGCACGTCGTTGTTTCCCACCCCTGAAGGAACCATCCCAGACCAAGAGGCAGCGTCATCGTGACGCTCGTTTAGTTGCGCTGCAAAGCGTTTCCGTATATTGAGGATAGGACGACCGATATCTCGCGAGGCGTGCCCGGAACATGCCTTGTATCCAAGCTCGGTTGCTCCTTGTTGCGGCCGGAGCGTGCACCCCTGGTAGTGTGCGCTCCGGCCTTTTTTTGTGTTTTGACGCGAGTATCTCTGCCATCCGTTCCGTTTCTGTTCGGCCGATGTTCCGTTTCTAGTTTGCCTCTCGAACCGGCCGCGGAGGCGAGGATTCTTTTTTTGTTTTGAACCCGGTAGGTGTGGTAAGGTCGAAGCATTGCCGCGTAGGTTGGTTCTTTGACAACTTGGTTAGATAGGCTTAGAGGCCTCAGGCCTGAGACTTGAGGGTCGTTCCTTGGGGTGCCACTGCTGGCTTGCCCAGCAGTGCGATAGAGCCTGTAGGTGGTAGGGTGGATGACGCGCACGCACCGAAAAGCGATTTGTGGTTCTGTTTCTAGACAGAGGATGAACAGGATCGACGTGGATAATTCGATCTCGTTTTATCCTGTAATCCTGTCAAAAAGTGAATCACCACTGGGGGTGCCCCGAAAGTGCCACTGGCTTCGCCAGTGCAAGGTGCAGGGCATATGCTGTGCATGCGGGAACCGGAGGTGGCCAATCTGGGTGCCATGCTCACCGCCGGGTGAGCATGCTTTCGATAGAGTGCATTCACATGTCCACGCGAGCGTGGACATGGCACCCCAACAGCGTAGCCCGAAACGTTAGAGAGGGAACTAAAGAAACTCCGTCAGGCACAGCCTGACCTACATGTTTGTGGCAGGTCCACTCGCGGCGTAACGGTGGCTCAGCAGGAGCTTCGCCCTCCCGATAACTTGCCGCACAACTAAACGGACTTTTTTGGCGTCGCGCGCAATTCAGGCGAATTTACTCTAAGGGCAAAGTCAGCAAGACCTTGCGTCAGAAACGGATGTAAATACCCCTCGCCGTAACCGCCAGCGAAACCACGACTTGGAGTTTTTTCACCCCAACCCCGTTTTCTTGCATATGGCAAAAAAAGTCGCCGCCGATTTCCCACTCGCGCGAGGAACAGACGCCTCGGCGTGAAAACGCCGGGCCCTTCGTGCGCTGACGGCCCTAGTCTTGCTGCCCTACCCTACTTCAGGCTCTTCAGGTAGGCCACGAGATCATTTAGCTCGTCGCGAGTCATCAGCCGGTCCAAGCCCTCAGGCATGACCGATTGTCGGCTTTCGCTCACCTGGAACACGTCGTCGTGTTTGAAGCGAAGCTTGCGCCCCTGCGAGTTGAAGAGTTCAAAGTAGTGCTCCGTGCGGTGGCCGAAGCGGCCGATGTGTGTGGTGCCGTCTTTGAGCGTAACCATCATCGATTCGTATCCGCGAGCGAACGTGGCGTTCGGCAGGCCGATCGATTCGATCAGGTCGTAGCGATTGCGAATCTGGCCGATGAGCGACAGGTCGGGACCAACCTGACCGCCTCGATCGCCAACGCGGTGGCAAAGATGGCAGGTTCCTTTGCCGAAGAAGACTTTCTTGCCGGCGACAGGGTCCCCTTTGTCGGTGATGATCGACCGCAGTCGCACGCGTCGCTCCTCGTCGAGATTCGACTCTTCCGCGACACGCTTGATCAGCGTCTGAGCTTCATCGCGAACTTCCTGCGGGTACTTGGCGAAGATCAGAGCCAGGTTGCGGGCGTTGATCGAACGCAAGCCGGCCGACTCGCCGAGTGATTCGATCAGGGCTCGACCGACCTCGGCGTCTTCGCTCTTGTCGAAGGCGGTCAGCAGCGTGGGAATTTCGACCGGGCCAACTTCGATGACGAGCTCTGTTAGCTCCATGAGCTGTTCTTTGGTTAGCTCGGCGTTGCCGAGCACCTGCACGGCCAACAGGCTATCGGCCGACGGCACGGGGCTCTCGCCTTCTTCCACGACGAACTCGAACGTTTCGGCGTCGAGCGTCGGGTCGATGCGAAGCCGAGCCAGGGCCGCGGATAGTCGAACGCTGAGAGGGCGATCTTCGTCGAGACCGATCGCCTTGAGCTGCGCTGCGAAGGGCTTTAGACGCAGCGATTCGGCAGCCGCGATGGCCGCCTCTGGCGTCTTGGAGTCGAGCGCCGTGGCGATGTGCTTGGTCCACGACTTGGGCGGATTGCTCACACCACTGGCGGCGATGACTTCGAGCAGGGCATCTCGCGTAGCGCTGGCCGACGAATCTTGTGCCGCGGAGAGCGATGACGAGATCAACGTTTGGATTGCCGGAATGTTGGCGGTGCTGAGCAGCGTCTCTCGGGCCATCTGCACTCGCTCCGGCGTGGTAAGGAAACCGGCGAGTGAATTGGCAATCGAATCGGCCCAATCGGTCTGTTCACGGGCAATGCGATAAGCAACGTCGCGAAGTGGCTTGTTCTCGTGCGTCAGAAGGGGCGTAACCAGTGAGGCGGCGAGCTTCCCCTGCTTCATCTGGTCGAGCGCGATCAGGGCAGCCCGTTTGACTCGCAGGTTGTTCTGAGCGAAGCTGGCGGCGGTTGGCCCCGGAGCGTCGATGTCGATCAGGGCGTGGATCAAGGCGTGTTCCAGCATGCGATCGACCGGCTTCTCCAGTTGCTTTAAGAGTGCCGCAATCGCGGCCGGGTGGCCGATTCTGCCGAGTGCCGTGGCGGCGGCACGCTGTGAGTGCGGATCGTCGTCGAGCATCTTGATAAGCCCTGCGGCGGCACGCTCTTCGGCCAGCTTTCCGCTAGCGTGGGCGGCAGCCTGACGGACCGAAGGCGAAGCGTCGCCGAGTGCCGCGACGAGTGCCACACGGGCATCGTCATTGGCGATCCGGCTCAAGGCCCAGACCGCATTGCGACGCATTCGTTCTGAGGATTTGGGCGACTTCATGGCCGATCGCAAAGACGCCACGTCACCGCGTGCGGCAAACGCATCGAGGGCCCGGTCGCGGACCATGAAACGGGCGTCGTCGAGCAGAGCAATGTTCTTGTAGTCGGCCCGAATACCGTGCGGATCTTCGGCCGTGGTCGCATCCGTGCGGCGGATGCGCCAGATGGAGCCTTCGATATTCGGCTTGGCGATTTGCGAGTTAGGGCAACCTTTCACGTACCAGCCGCCGGTGTCAATGATCAGCAGACTGCCGTCGGCGTCTTCGACCACATCGGTGAAGTGAATGTCCTTATGCGTGGCGGTGACGAACGGTTCCGCCTGGCCGACAAACGTCGAGCCCTGCTTCTTAATGTCAATCTTCATCAGCGTCTGCGTGTTGAACTCGCAGAGGAAGTAGGTGCTGTCGCCAAACTGGCCGGAACGACTTCGCATCACGCCAGCGGGGGCGACGTGGCCCAAGTCCGTGACGTGTCCGAGTAGATCACCGGTGTAGGGAAATTCGTGCTCCACAAAGCGGCGACTGAAATAGGAACCACCATAGATCCAATGAATGAAGGCGTCGCGGCGAGGGTTGCGATAGAGCAGCGGCACGGTGCCGAACATGTCGCCTTCGGGGCTGAATGCCAGTTCGACATGGTTGGCCATTCCGCCGCCGGCATAGCAGTGCAAATCAGTTCCGTCGGTCCGCGAGGTAAGAACCATGGCGCGGCGGCCCTTGGAAACGACGTGGCCGTCAGGACGGCGCCATTCGTGGCTCGTCTGCGGCGTGGTCCAAAACAGCCGTCCGGTGGGGCCAAGGAAAGGACCGTGAAAGCCGGCCTTCGACTTGATGGTGTGATCCTTGAGCAGATTGGTTCGCTCGTCGGCCACGCCATCGCCGTCGGTGTCGACCAACTTCCAAATGCCGGGAGGGGCCGCCACGTAGAGTGCCCCGCGATGCCAGAGCACGCCTGCCGGTTCGGATAGCTTATCGGCGAAGACCTTGCTCTCGTCGAATCGCCCGTCACCATCGGTGTCGTAGAGGGCGCGAATCGAGCCCGGCAGGGTCTTGGTCAGTACGTCGAACTTGTCGTTACTTCCGCCTGTTTCGGCGACGAACAGCTGGCCTTCCGGTCCGAAGGTGGCGAGCGCCGGGTGTTTGACCAAAGGGGCCTCGGCCGCCAAGGAGACGGTATAACCTTCAGGCACGTTGATCTCAGCGCCAGCGGGAAGTGCGGCCAGCAGAACGAGGGGAAGCAGAGCGGAGGTCATCATGAGCGGATCGGGGATCTCTTGAGGGTGGGACAGGTCCGGTGATCGTGGCGAATAGGGCGAACACGATCGCACAGACGGTGGGGCCCCTAGTGTACCAAAGATTAACGGCACCGTGTGGGGCGGCGGTTGGGACGAGGCTATTCGCGTGTAAAGAACCGCGATTAACCCTCGCCGGCCGCCACGCGATGCCCCGGCCGCCGGTAGCCTCGACGTCGCGAGCGGCGAAGCGTCAACGCGATCACGAGCCCTACACCGACCGCGACCAGCAACAGCGAAACCGCGGCAAGTATCGCGAAGCTGGTCCGTTTCGGCTTCAACAACACAGAAACATCGACCCCGGCTTCTTGCAACTTCCGTATAGTGTGAGGGCCGGCACCCGGGGCTCCGAACCAAGGTTCGACCAGTATCACGTCGTCCGGTTGCGTGGAGCCCGGCGGGCGTTCTCTGCCTTCCCAATTCTCCGGCTCGTAGATGACGTCAGCACGGGCGAGCAAGAATACCTGTCGAGGACCGGGTAGCTCCATTCGATCGAAACCGATTCCCTCGCCGTGACTGGATTGCCAGCGAAACGTCAGGTGGAAGTCACCATCGGACGTTTCCTCCAGAAGTGAGTCATCACCCCGAAGCACATGCTCGACACGAATCGTCACGTTGTAGTGACCTAGCCACGGTGGCGTTACCGGCCTGACGTCCACTACCTGCCCGACTATAATCCGTCGGGCCCGTTTGATAATCGGACCAAGTTCCGGGACCAAAGTGGCCTGAACTACCGTCGGCAACACGACGACGGACATTAAGATGGTGAGTGCCGTCGCGAACACCGCAAATCGTCGTTGTTGGCGAGTGTCATGCATGAGCATTCTGCATCAAATGGCACGATCGATCAGACGCCTACGGCCAGGTCGACTTCAGCTCATAGACGTCCAGCGATTCGACGGTCGCCGTGCCACCGTCCGCCGTGAGTTTGAACGTCTTGTTGTCCGCGTCAGGCGTAAAGCAGAACGACATCACGGTCCGACCATCGTTCACAAAAATCTCGAAGGAGCTACGATCGATCAGCACGCGAAGTTTCAGTTTGCCATCGACGAGGCCGACTTCGGCCACGCGATCCTTGTAGCTCAGCGTGCTCTTGGCCACGTCATACACGACCTCAGAACCGCGGATGTTGAGGGTGATCTTCTCGGCACCTGCCGGGCGAATGACCGTCTCCAGGTCGTACAGTTCACCACCAAGGTTGCTGAGCGGATTGGCGCCATTGGCCAAGGATACGTCACTGGCATTGTGGTGTTTGCCTCGCAGGCTCTTCACCTCGTCGATCGGCTCGGTGAAGAGTCGCACTCCGTCCTCGGTCGTGCGAAGCGTCAGTTCGCAGGGGAACGACATCTGCTGGTTGAACGGCATGCCAGGATATCGCCCGCCAGCCATCCAGCCGATGAAGATCCGCCGCTTGTCGCCTTCAGGCAGGTCGTTCCAGGTTTGACCAGCATAGCAGTTGTTCCCCCGCTCGGTACGCAACACTTCCGTTTCCGGCGTGAAGGTGGTGCCGTCGAACTTTCCGATTAGGTGACGCCCACCTGCTTCCCAGAAGACCCAGCGGCGATTATTCTCGTCTCCGTCGATCGGCAGTTCAAAGAACTCGGGGCACTCGTGGCCGTTGGGGAATGCGACGTCGCTAAGTTTGTCCCACTCCTTGAGATCCTTGGAGCCGTAGAGCACGAACTTGCCGCGGGCCAGATAAAGGGCCATCACCCAACGCTTGGTTGGTTCGTGCCAAAAGACCTTCGGATCGCGGTTGCCATCCATGATGTGGCCAAGGATCGGGTTACCTTCGTACTTGGTGAAGGTGCGTCCGCGATCGGTCGAATAGGCGATCGCCTGCGTGAAGGGGACCTTCGGGGTGACGGCGCCACCGGCGTAGGTGAAGATGGCCACGATCGCCTTCTCGTCACCTTTGTTGAACCCGGCGGTGTTGTTGTGGTCGACCACGGCAGAGCCAGAGAAAATGGTGCCGAGTGCGTCGGGATAGATGGCGTGCTCCAGCTGTTTCCAATGCAACAGGTCCTTGCTGACCGCGTGGCCCCAGGTCATGTTGCCCCAGTTAATGCCTTTGGGATTGTGCTGAAAGAAGAGGTGGTATTCGCCGTCGTAATAAACGAGACCGTTGGGGTCGTTGGTCCAATTCTTGGCTGGCGAAAAATGAAACTGCGGTCGCAGGGCTTCGTGGTAGAGCTTGGCCGCGGGCTTCGCCGCCGATTCCTTCCTGGTATCGTCTGCATGAGAGCGGCCGGCCAGCGATAGGCTCATGGCCACAGCGACTAACAAGCAGAAATCGGAGAGCAAGCGGGTATTTCGAGAGGAGCGATTCATCGCAAGTGAGCCTTTCTCAAGGTGAGTGTGTCTTGTTTGGATCGCGCCGAAATCCGCCAGTTGCGGCGAATTCGACCCGCCTAATTTACCAGCCGGTCGAGCCAGATGGAATGGTTTGGGAACGCGGCCGCCGCTGATGGGAGCCTCGCTGGACTGAGGCAAGTGCCGCGTCGTACGAGAGGAGCGTCGCCTTCGAATTACGTCTTCAGCAGGCTATGATACAGCAGAGGAACCGCTGCGGAGTGTCGCATCGACGCTGGTGTGGTTCACATTTGCGCCTGTAGCTCAGGGGATAGAGCAATGCTTTCCTAAAGCATGGGTCGCAGGTTCGAATCCTGCCAGGCGTACTTCATGGGGCCGACGCAATTCATTTCGCAGGACGCACAACATGTCAGACGAATCGTCACAGCCACGCTGGCAGCCGCTCTCCACGAACCAGCGGCGAGTGCTTGGCGTCTTGATCGAGAAGGCCAAGACAACGCCGGAGAACTATCCGCTGTCGCTCAACGCGATTCGCGTGGGGGCCAATCAGAAGAGCAACCGCTCGCCGCAGATGCAGTTGGACGAAGGCGGCGTGCAAGAGGCACTCGACGAGCTACGAGATCTGGGCGCGGTGGCCGTGATTCAAGGGGACGGGCGTGTCGAGAAGTTTCGCCACCTAGCGTACGACTGGCTTGGTGTGGAGAAGGTCGAACTGTCGGTCATGGCAGAGTTGCTACTGCGCGGCGATCAGACGGTCGGTGAACTTCGTGGTCGTGCCACCCGCATGGATCCGATTCCAGGTCTTTCGGAATTGAAGCCGCTGCTCGCCTCGCTTAAGGAAAAAGGACTGATCGTTTATCTAACGCCCGAGGGTCGAGGTTGCACCGTCACGCACTCACTCTACCTGCCGCAACAGATGGACAAGCTACGCACCGAATACGGTACGAGCGAGGCGACTGACGCTGGTGGAGAATCGAAACCTGCACGAGCGGCCAGTTGTTCTTCTGCGGCCGCTTTGCCCGCGACCGCCGCGCCGCCTGCTTCAGATGCAGGTGCCTCTGTCGAGCTTCGTCAGCAAGTGGCCGATTTACAGCAGCAGGTCAGCGAACTCAAACAGGAAGTTGCCGAGATTGCCGCCCTGGTGCGCAGCAATGCGGCCGAGTGATCTGAGAGAGTCTTTCTTATGCAAGCCGTTCGTCTCGTCGAAGTTGGAAAGCCGCTCGTAGCGGCCGATGTTGAAGTCCCGCAACCCGAGACGGGCGAAATTCTTGTGCGTGTGGCAGCGGCTGGGATTTGTCATTCCGATGCCCATTATCGCTCCGGCCAATCACCCAGCGATTCGTTGCCCATATCGCTTGGGCATGAGGTGGCTGGTGTCGTTGAGAGCGTGGGCGAGGGAGTTACTTCGCCAGCTGTCGGCGATCGCGTGGCGCTCGACTATCTCGTTACTTGCGGTTGTTGTCAGCGGTGTCGCGACGGAGATCGTCAGTTCTGCGAAACCGGAAAGATGCTCGGCAAACATCGTGCTGGCGGATACGCGGAATACGTTTGCGTGCCGGCGGAGAACGCGGTGCTCGTTCCCGACAATGTGCCGCTGGAAGAAGCGGCCCTGATGATGTGCTCCAGTTCGACTTCACTCCACGCACTTCATAAAGGGCGTTTGGCCCCCGGGGAGTCGGTCGCCATTTTTGGAGCCGGCGGATTGGGCATGTCGGCCGTTCAGTTGGCCTTCATTCTCAAGGCGAGTCACGTGTTCGCTGTCGACATCGATGCGGACCGGCTCGCGTATGCCAAGTCGCTAGGGGCAATTCCCATCGACGCGAACGTCGGTGATCCCGTTGAACAGATATTCCAACAGACCGACGGCCGAGGCGTTGACGTGGCCTTAGAGTTGATCGGGCTACCGCTGACCATGCAGCAGGCGGTCCGCTGCTTGGGCATACACGGGCGCGCGGCCCTGGTAGGGATCACGCCGGAAGGGTTTCTGCTCGAAGCCTATGACCAGCTGATCAACAAGGAGGCCGAGGTGATCGGTGTCTCCGATCACATGGCGAGCGACCTGGTGCAGTTGCTGCAGTGGGCGGCCGAGGGGCGACTCGACGTGTCGGATGTGATCACCGAGCGTGTCCCGCTGGAGGCCGATGCCATTAACGCCGTTCTCGACCGTCTGGAACGGCACGGTAGCGGCGTTCGCGCGGTCATTATTCCACGCGACAGATAGGAACTGCGATAATGCTCTGCCGCATTTACTCTTCGCAGCTCTTCATCAACTCGTAACCCTCTTCGGTGAGGGAGTATCCGCCTTTGAATCGTTCTTTAACCAGCATATCTCGGTTGGTTAAATTGGCGAGCGCGTTCTCGTTCTGCTTGAGATCGGGACCATAAAAGCAAAGCATCTGTCCCGGGG
>CAYLRE010000025.1:0-30165 GCA_964385715.1 uncultured Planctomycetaceae bacterium | reverse complement strand
GTCAAGATAAAAGAACTGCCGGACCGGGTGCAGGAAAAGGTGGACGTGCCGGGAGGATCAGACGCAATTGTCGGGCACAGCCGGACCTGCTATTTCCTGTCCAGACACGCCCGTCGTCGAGCTTCCTCGGGGGCCATCCTTTTTGCCCACAAGATGCAGTTCCAGAACCCCATGAAGGGGTCGCCGGGACAGGTGCCAATCACCAGTTCTTTGCTATCGAATGTTGTCACGGTTGCTTGAGAAAGACGGGACTTAATGTCGGTTGAGTAAGGCATGCTCAAAAAGTCGACGTCAATCTGGTCGATGTGTTCCCAAAGTACCGAGCAGAGTTCGCTGCCTGCTGAGACGAGCAGTCGTCGAGTGGTTAACGCCGACCAGCTCTGCGAGTTCGTCATCGATGCGACGATCAATAATTCGCCCTCTTCCAATGCGACGACCGACCTGGCTAGCGCTAGTGCATCTGCCGACAACTCGTCCAACAGGCCGGTGGAATCAGAAGACCGACCAGATTTGTGGAAGCGGCCACGAGTGATTCGTGCGATTCTTTCGTCTTGTGTTTCCATTGGAGATCTTTGCCCGGGCAGTTCCCCTTACCGCAAATCATATACGTAAAGCTTCGCTTCGCGGTCGCTAATGATATAGAGACGATGGGTTTCGGGGTCGTGCGTAATCCCTTCGGCCTGATCGATCTCTCGATACTTCCCCTTGCGGGCATAGGAGAGCGCGTAGCTATGCCGGACTTTCTTGGTGCCTAGATCGAGCCAGAACAGGCGCCTCGCCTGGTCGCTAACAATCCATAGTGAGTCGCGCCGCTCATCGTACCACAGCCCTGAGAAGTCCATTCTCGCTTGTTCGAGGTTGTCGTCGATGAAGCCGGATTCTTCGTTGAGCAGCAGGTGCCCGCGAATCTGCTTGAGGTCCTCGGATACTTCGATCAGCAGCCCTGGCTTGCCTTCTTTGACCACAAGCAGGGAACCGGCCTGGCAGTTTAGGGTGATTCCTTCCAGGCCTTTGTTCTTAATGCTTGCGTCGAAGTAGCCTTCGATCGCTTTGTAGCCGGCGATGTCGGAGAGTTTGATGGTCGCGATGCGCTCTCCACTTTCGATGTCGAATTTCAGAATGCGGTTGTTGTCTTCGTCGACGGTGAAGAGGGAATTGCCGTCGGACGATAGGCAAATTCCTTCCAGGCCCTTGGGCACGTTCTGGAAGTGTTTGTGTTGCTCGATCTTGCCGGTCAGATCGAGGCGATAGATCCGTTTCGTCTTGTCGCTAATGGTCCACAGCGACTTCCCATCCTGGCATAGGGCGGCGCCCGATGGTTCGAGCAGACCAGCAGGTTCATCTCGGATGTCGTAGCTTTGCAAGAACGTCAGACTGGGAGCCGGCTCTTCGGCAAAGAGACGCGGGGTCACGAAGCTGCTGATCGCCAAGGCAAGTAGGATCAAGATCGGGTTGCGAAGTAGTAGCGAATACAACATGTGGCCTTCCCGGCTGACCTTGTGCTCAAGTCGAAACAAGACTCTTTGACAGGATAACAGGATGAAGCACGATGGATCGATCCCGCCCGATCTTGTTCATCCTGTCAAAAAAACACTGGTAGCAAGCCAGCCTGTGGCTAAGACTACCGACCTGCGATCGCCTGCCAATCAAGACAGGCGTGCTCAGTTGCTCAGTGGCACCCGGCGAATTCGAGCCGGACGTTCCCTCATGGCTTCTTCCGTATCAGGTTACGTAGGTCGCGGGCATCGGTGCGAAGTGGATTGGCTTCGATCAGCCGGCCGAGGATTCTCTCCGCCGCCGTCTTATCGCCGTTGCGGGCGTGCTCCGCGGCAATGGCCAAGGCGACGGTGTAACCGACTCGGAAGTCCGAGGAAACCTTGGCACTGAGCACGTAACCGTTCATTGCCTCGTCGTCGATGCCTGCAACACGTCGAGCCTCCGCGCGGAGGTAAAGATTTCTGGCGACCAGGTAGTCTCGCAGACGCCGTTGGAATGATGGACTGCCTGTGAGTGGATCGGCTTTCGCCTCAAAGGTGTCGACAAGCTCAATCAGCGCCTCGTGCGCTGGCCGCGGCCCGCTGTAGGTATATTGTGGCGCCTCAAAGTTCACGATGGGTCGATCGTCGGTATTCAGCGGCCGCCCCGCGGCAAACTCCTGTAGCTGTTCCGGCAGAGCCAAGAGGCTACCGAACAGCGCGAAGTCGTCGGCAAATCCAATTCGCCGAATGGCCGTCAGCAGTGCGTCGCTTTTGACGCGACGACGAATCCACGGACGACCGTATTGAAACTTGCCTGCGGTGCCGATCAGGCCGATCGCCGGTGTCTCGGCACTGAATTGCAGCAGATAGGCTCGAGCGTCGGGGAAGACTTTCAAGAAGGTGCCGACGATCACTCGCAGCGTCTCCAGGTCCATCTGGTAGAGCGGTACCCACTGACAAAAAATACCATTCTCGTTGAGGCGACTTCGGACCGCCGAAAAATGTTCCTTGGTGTAGAGTGCCCCGGCGCCGTCACGAGCTGGGTGAAACAGATCGGCAACGATGACATCATACCGATCGGGCGTGGCGGCGACGAATCGGCGAGCGTCTGCGACATGAAGCGTCAGGCGGTCGTGCTCCGTGATCTTGCCGGTGGCGGACTCGAACAGCGGAAGAACGTCCATGACTTCCGGTACCAACTCAACGGCACTCGATTTCAACTCCGGATGATCGGTGGCTGCCGCGGCGGTGATTCCGGTACCGAGACCCAAGAAGAGGGCTGACTTCGGATCGGGATGAAGCAGCAGTGGCAGATGGGCTTGCCGCCGTTCACCAAACTCGGTGGCGGTCGTGCCCATCAAGAAGCGATCGTTGACTTTTAGATGGCGATGGTCGTTCGTATCGGTCACAACGGCGACCGCGGCCATGACGCCTTCGCGATAGGTGAGGATCTCACCTCCTTCGAGCGGTTGCAGCAAGTTTAGATCGGCAGGAAGCGCCACCAATAGCACTGCCGGAACAGCCAGCAGGGCCCATTCCCAGCCACGTCTGAAGGCCATGGTGATGCCGAGCAGTGCCAAGTAGCCGAGCGCGACGGCGACCAAAGCCCACTTCGCCTCCCACATCGGTAGTAGCCAGACCACAAACAGAGGTGGTGCAATGGCGCCCCCGAGCGTGTTGATGGCGATCGCGCGGCCAACACCGCCGCCTGGTCGGCGTGCTGTTTGTGCCAGGTGAGAGAAGATCGCGCCCATGATCAAGGTCGGCAGTCCGAACACCAGCAGAGCCAAAATGGCTTCGGCCGCGATCGTTCCGGAAGTTCCGGCACCGCACCACTCGCTTAAACCCTCGTGTAGCGACCTTGCCGCGGACAAGACGAAAACACCACCAAGGCACGCTGCCGAGAGCGCGATCAACAAGATTGTTAACAGTCGTTGGAATGAACACCTCTTACCGAATGCCTGATAGATGGCGGCGCCCGTGGCCGTGCCGAGCAAGAACACCGCCAGTACGGCCGCGAATGTATAGACCGTGTTCTCGAGTACCTGCGAGAGTACGCGAATGCCGAGGACTTCGTAACCGATGCCCAGGAGTCCCGTTCCGAACAGTGCGGCGGTCAATCGCCAGGTTGGCAGATCGTCGGCTTCATTTTCTTCGGTCTCGTTGTCGTCCTCTTCGTCGATACTCAGGCGATGCCCGAAGCGGAGCACGACCGCGGCCGCACAAAGTAGATTGACTACCGCCAGTGCCATCATCGTCATCTGGTAACCGAGTTGCGGCACTAGGATAAAGGTCGCCGCAGCAACACCGACCACCGCCCCGAACGTATTAGCGGCATAGAGTCCACCGATCGAGCGGCCATCGCCTCGAAGCCGGCAGAACAATCGGTCCATCGCCGGCAATGTCGCGCCCATGGCCATGGTTGCTGGCAACAAGAACACAAACGGAACGAAGAAGGCAACGCACCAATGATGCAGCGGGCTGGGTGCCGGACCGGTGAGCGAGGCCGCCAACTGGTTGGCCCATGGCACGAGGGCGATCGACACCAGTGCCCACACGCCGATGGTCGCCTCGAACACGCCGTACCACAGACCGGGAGAATCGGAGCGGCTCACGCGGCGGTCGAACGCCCACGCGCCGGCGGCCAATCCGCCGAAGAAGGCGGCGACAACGGCCAGCATGCTGGCGATTTCATGCCCCAGGCCGAGGGCGAACATTCGCGTCCAAACGATCTCGTAACCGAGGGCAGCCAGTCCCGAAAGAAACAGCAAAGCGTAGAGCACGAAGGAAAGTAGCGCACGCGGCGCCGATCGTTGTTGTTGCTCTTGGGATGCTTTGGCGGAGGAGGCTGGCTTCGCGGATACTCGTTTGGCGCTGGACATGCGTTCGAGTGTATCTTGCGGGCAGACGAGATTGCAAATGAACGCCTGATGCAATCATGAAGGATCGATGGATGTCCCGCCAGCCACAGCCGGACGTGCAATGGAACATCATCTTAACGCTAGGCCGCCGATTCTTCGGCCGCTAGTTGAACGGGGGCCGCTGCGGGCACCTTTTCCAATTCGCGGCGCGATTGGGCCTGTTGTTGCCAGAGAGGCACGCTGGCATAAGCGAACAGAGCCGCCGCCAAGAATGAGAAGCCGCCGATCACGGTGAACATCAAGGGGAAGCCGGCCGACTCAGCGATCTGCCCGAGCACCGGGGCGCCGATGATGGTGCCCATGTCGAGCGTCATCAGGGCTAACGCCGATCCGGTTCCGCGCACGGGGGCCGGGAACGAGGCGACCGTTAGCGACATCATGGTGTGGAACATCAGGCCGTGGCCGGTGCCGGTTAAGAGTGCCGGAATTGCGATCATCGCCGGGTGTGCCGCGTCGACCAACCAGAAACAGAACATGCCGCTCGACATGAATAGCATGCCGGTGAGTAGGACCTTTCTTCTTCCCCAACGTTCAGGCAGTCGCCGCAGACTGACGCGGACCACCATTCCCCAACCGGCGTAGCACCAGAAGAACAGGCCGATGATCGACAGGCCGGGGATTCGCAAATTGTCTTGGTCGACGTAGCTGGCCAGGAACACAAACGGCACGGTCATACAGACGCCGAAGGCAATGTTGACCAACACGACCGAGCCAGGCCAGTAGCGCACCGTCGTTTGCAGAAAGTCGACCAGCCTGACCGACGACTCTTTGTCCCGGTGGCGGGGCGTCTTCATCAGGCAGACGAGCACCGCCGGGATCAAACTTCCCAGGCCCGCCGCCACGAACAGTACCACGAAGTCACCGTAGGTTCGCTCGGCCGACGACAGTATTAAATCGCCCAGGACCGGCCCGAGTAGCATGCCAATGAATCCCCCAGAACCGAGGATGCCGATCGCTTCCGTCTGGCGCTGTGGCGGGGCGACCCGCGTGATGTAGGTCAGGCTGCTGGTAAAGACGATGGCCGCTCCGAGTACCAAGCAAGAGCGGAGCATGTAGATCCCCAGGCCGAGGTCGCCGAGGAGTAGGTTGCCGAACGTGCCGATCGCAAACACGGCGTAGCCTATCAGCCAGGTGATGCGCGGGCCGAGGCGATTGATGCCTTGTCCCATCCACGGCCGCAGCACGAGCCCCAGCACGGCACCCCCACCCATGATCCAGCCGACCTGCAGGATGTTGCCGCCCAGGAATTCGATCCAGCGGGCGTAGTGTGCCATCAGCGTGTTGGCAACAACGAACGACGTCTGGCTAGCCATGGCCAGCAAGAAGTTTCGATCGTACAGGCGAGCGTTGGTGGATGAATCGGCGTGCATGAAAAACCGCGGCTGGCGGGCGTTACCCCGGCAGGGGATACCCTGTGCGATAGGAAATGAACGACGCGGGAGGGAATGACGCGGTCGGCAGGAGGGAATGCCCCGGGTGGGCATGGGGGACCGTTAGCGTCCAGGTTAGCTGTCATCCGCCGACGGTTCAACGACCACCCCAAACTACGGGCACCCCAAGAGTGTGACTTCACGGGAAGTACAGATTGTGTGCAAACACTATGTGGCTAGGGGGCGAGCCGCGCACATCACCGACGAATCTTCTCGGCTCGTAGCATGTTGGGGCCAACCCAACTGTCGCCGGTTACGTTCTCCAGATCGAGCGGCAGGTTGATAGTGTCCCACTTGGGCGATCCGTAGCCGGTCTTGTTGTTCGTCCACAGGATCAAGACTCGCGAGTCCTTTTTTTCCCAGATCCCTTTGCCACCCCAACTCCCTGTGGCGGTACCATCGCGAAAGATGGTGACCTTGTCCTTCATGCCGCGGGCGCCCCATTTCCAGTCGCCCAAGAGATCCTCGAGTTGTTTGTTCCAATCCGAGTTGACTTCACCGTTCTCTTTTCGACCGGCATACGAATCGAGCGGTTTGTCATTAAGCAGTGCGGCCGCTTTGCGAATGCGAACGGCGTCGGCGGCGTTGGATTTCTTGGCTTCGTCATCGGCCGCCTTTTCTAGCGCGACCGTGGCGATTCGTACCAGGCGTTTCTGATCGCGGGCCCGCTTCTGATTGAGTGTGGCGGATTCTTTCCGGTACTTTTTTTCGAGCTCGGCGGTGGCGGCCTTGAACTTGTCGATGGCGCGCTGGGCACGGGCCGAGTCGAACTCCCAGTCGGTGACGTCGTCTTCCGCTGCCTGCATGCGAAGCGACTCGAGATATGTCTGGTCGGTGTCACTAAGTTTTGAGATAAGAATGCTCACCAGCTTCTTGCCGGTGTCGAGTTCGACCTTTTCTGTTCCATCTTCTTCAACAAAGCGGACGAACGTGGCTTCTATGGTGAACTTACCACTGGTCCAGGTACGTGCTTCTTCAGCCGCCTGCCCGCTGGAAGTGAAAGCGCAAATAAACACAAGAACAAGCCAATAACGCATCGTTGCCTCCGAAAGAAATCTGTTCGTCAGGTTGCCCACCCAGCGCCTCGGCGTGCGTTCTTGTCGCCGAGGGCGGCCAGATTCGCGACGGTGAGTTGACGCTGTTGAGACGAGTGGCCGAGGAGGGGCTCGAACCCTCACGGGAGTTACCTCCCACGGGATTTTAAGTCCCGGGCGTCTGCCAATTCCGCCACTCGGCCAGTGGAACGTATAGGGTACCGCTTGTTCGCTTTTTCAGCTAGGCGGAAGAGCGACTTGCGATGCTAGCCCAAAACGGGGCTGACATCAGGCTGACATCAGATAGAGGGCCAGCATCAAAAAAGGCTCTCATCAGAAAGCACGCCCTTCGGCTTCGGCAATCGCCTGTCGCATGGCTTCAGGCACCGGCACCGACGACTGCTTCTCGTAGTCGAAGACGACCAGCGTCGATTTCGCTTCTGCCACGACCTGGTCGTGCGAGTCGCAACGGACCTGATGTTCGATGTCGATGCTGCTGCGGCCGATTCGTACCACGCGGGCACCCACATGCACCGTCTCGGGATAGGTCAGCTGCCGTCGGTAGTCGCAATGGATCGACGCCAGGATGGGGCCCATCGGCTCCGAGCCTCGCTCGGCACGCAGCCCCATGTTGTTCATGTAGGCGACGCGAGACGACTCAAACCAGCGAAAGTAGACGATGTTATTGACGTGTCCTAGGGCGTCTTGGTCTCCCCACTGGACCGGCAGGGTGATCACGCTGGGAAAATCTTCGGACCACTTGGCGAGAGTTGTTTCGGACATGCGTAATACTCTAGCGAGATGCGGCGAGTGTGCCTAGCCTCGCGGCGATCGACCATCGCCGCTCGATGTTTTTAGAAAAACTTATTGTCAGTCGACGCTCGTCGATTTATGCTGGCCCCGTATCAATTCATGCTGGCCCCGTAGCGGGGCAGGTTAACGACGCAGCGCGTGCATTTGCTTCCTAATTGCAGAACTGGCGGTACCCGATGGCGATCCTCTCCTTTCTCTTTTTTACCGGTCTGGTGGCCGCGATCACGATTGTTTTGACGTGTCGCGATGATCACGCAAGTTCGCAAGGCTACTTCTTGGCCGGCCGTAGGTTGACCGGTCCGGTGATTGCCGGTTCGCTGCTGTTGACCAATCTGTCGACCGAGCAGATGGTGGGGCTCAATGGCAGTGCCTTTAGGGATGGGCTGTGCGTCATGTGTTGGGAGGTGATCGCCGTTCTGTCGTTGGTCTTGATGGGCATGTTCTTTCTGCCCCGATTCCTCAAAAGTGGCATCACCACGGTACCGCAGTTTCTTGAAGATCGATTCGATCACACGACGCGATCGATCACGACATCGATTTTCGTTGTTGCCTATGCGGCGATATTGTTGCCGATCATTCTCTATACGGGAGCGGTAGGACTGAGCGAGATGCTCGACTTGAAACAGCTCACCGGTATTAAGAGCGATGTCGGCATCATTTGGTTCACGGTTTGGCTGGTCGGAATTGTCGGTTCGCTCTACGCCCTCATCGGGGGCCTGCGCACCGTGGCCGTTTCCGACACGCTCAATGGCATCGGACTGTTGATTGGCGGCATGCTAATTGTCTACTTCGCGCTCAAGACGATTGGCGGCGATGCCGGGATCGTGCAGGGCTTTCAGGATATGCGAGCGGCTCACCCCGAGAAGTTCAATTCGATCGGAGGCGTGAATCAATCGGTTCCCTTCGACACACTGTTCACCGGCGTGCTGCTGTTGAATCTTTTCTATTGGTGTACCAACCAGCAGATCATTCAACGCACGTTCGGGGCACGCAACCTGAAGGAAGGGCAGAAGGGGGTGCTGATCTGTGGTGCACTCAAGCTGCTGGGCCCTATTTATTTGGTGCTGCCGGGTATCATCGCCTTTCATTACTACTCGCAGTCGCAACCGGATCTGGTCGCCGACAAGGCATACGGAACGCTCGTGCGAGATGTGTTGCCGGACTATTTGACCGGTTTCTTCGCGGCAGTGATGGTGGGGGCGATTCTCAGTTCCTTTAATTCGGCGCTCAACAGCACGACCACACTCTTCAGCCTCGGCATTTACAAGGGAATGGTTAATCGGAAGGCCGATGACCAGCAGGTGGTTCGCGCCGGCAAGATTTTTGGCTGGATCGTGGCCGTGATTTCGATGTGTGTGGCCCCCTTATTGATCGGGCAGGAGAGTATCTTCGGCTACTTGCAGGAGATGAACGCGATGTACTTCATCCCGATCTTCGCCGTGGTCGTGGTCGGGATGCTCACGCGGCGAGTGCCGGCGATTGCCGCCAAGTTGGCTCTGATCGGGGGCGTTGCCGCGATCGCGATTGCATACTTCGTTCCGCCGGTGAAGGAGGCCCTTTCGGAGCTCAATAACTTCCACTTCCTCGGCATCGTGTTTGCTTCGCTGGTAGCCATGATGCTGCTGATTGGTCGGATTTGTCCGCAGGCCGAGCCTTGGCAGCATCAGCACTCGGGCGACGTCGACCTAACGCCCTGGCGATACGCCAAGCCGATGGCCGCTGGCTTGGTCATCTTGGTGCTAAGCCTGTACACCGCGTTCGCCGACTTCTCGATCCTCTCGGAGCCGAAGCTGCCCGAAAAGCCGGCGGCTAGCGTGACCGAGGTTGAGAATCTGGTTGACGCCGAGTGAAGAGGTGACGCCGCGGTGCCCCCGCCTGTGCGGCGCCGCACGATGCGCCTGCGCTGCCGCTGGTCCTAGAACAGGGGTTTGCGGTACAATGCTCAATTCCCGCCTGCGATTTCTTTCCGCGTAGTGCAAGTGCTCCTTTTTTCAGGGGCACGACCGCGACTTTCGCTTTTGTGGCACGGCTGCCGCATTCCCGTGAATAGCATGGCTGCTGCTATCCATATTGGGTGATCTTGGTCTTCGTGCGCAAACGCCGCTGCTGAGATCCGATTTACCGCGTCGCTATGGACGCACCGTGACGTTTCGTGGCCAAATTCTTTCAAACCCTCAGTAAGTACGAGTTCCAGACCACGGGAAAGTGGTTTCTGCTGGCCGGTACGATCGGCATCGTGGCCGGGCTCGGGGCGATTGTCTTCCAATGGATCACACAGCTGGTTCATCACTTTGCCCTCACCCAGGTCGCTGGTTATCAGGCGGCCGAGGCGATGGGGGAGTCGAACGTCTTCGATCACCTGGAAGTCGACCTGGTGCCCTGGATGATCGTCGTGGTGATGGGCGTGGGCGGATTGCTCTCCGGTCTGCTGGTCTATTTCTTTGCCCCAGAGGCCGAAGGGCACGGAACCGACGCCGCGATAGACGCTTTTCATAATCGCCGCGGGGAAATTCGCCCCCGCACGCCGCTGATCAAGATGCTGGCCTCGGCGATTACGCTTGGCACTGGTGGTTCGGCCGGCCGCGAAGGTCCCATCGCCCAAATCGGAGCCGGCTTCGGTTCCTGCTTGGGCCGCTGGCTCAAGCTTTCCTCTCGCGACCGGCGAATCCTGCTGGCCGCTGGCATGGGAGCCGGCGTGGGGGCCATCTTTCGTGCTCCCTTGGCCGGGGCTCTGTTCGCTGGCGAAATTCTTTACCGCGACGCGGAACTCGAGGCGGACGTCATTGTGCCGGCGGCCGTGTCCTCGACGGTAGCGTACACCGTGTTCGGTCTTTCTTTACCGCCTTCGCTTCGTTTCATGCCACTGTTCGGTGGCGATGTGCAGTTTCAGATGGGGTCGCCGTGGGAGCTGCTGCCGTATGCCGCCTTGGCGGTCGTGCTGGTGCTGGTCAGCGTGCTCTACATTCGCATGTTCTATGGAACGCAGGCTCTGTTTCGCCGCCTGCCGGTGGTGCCGCACCTGCGTCCGATGATCGGGGCCACGCTGGCCGCGCTGGTGGGGCTCGGTCTCTATTACAGCTTTGGCCAAGACACGCACGCCCTCGCGGTTCTTGGTAGTGGATACGGTCTATTGCAAACGGTCTTCGGCACGGCCAACTCGCTGACCGTGGGGCTGTTGTTGTCGGTCGCCCTGCTGAAAATCGTGACGACGTCGCTGACAATTAGTTCCGGCGGCTCGGGCGGTGTGTTCGGTCCGTCGATTGTGATTGGCGGTTGTCTGGGAGCGGCGGTCGGTCAGGTGTTCCACGGTTGGTGGCCCGATTTGGTCACGCATCCGCAAACCTTTGCGATCGTCGGCATGGCCGGTTTTTTTGCCGGTGCCGCGCGGGCTCCCTTCTCGACGATTCTGATGGTGGCCGAAATGACCGGCGACTATAAGCTGCTCCTGCCCACGATGTGGGTCGCCACGCTCTGCTTTCTGTTGGCCCGGCGGTGGACGTTGTATGACAAACAGGTACCGACGCGGCTCGACTCGCCTGCCCATCGTGGAGACTTCATTGTCGACGTGCTGGAAGGGATGCATGTCGAGGATGTCTATCAGAAGAACCGCCGCCTGATCATGATCCCCGAGGCGATGACGCTCGATGAGATCGTGCATCAACTCGACAAGTCTTCGCAGCGTTACTTCCCGGTGGTCGATGACCAGGAACAGATGGTCGGCATCTTCTCGACCGACGACGTGCGGTCGTATCTATACGACGAAACGATTTGGAAGGTGGCCAACGCCCGCGACGTGATGACGAGCCGGGTGCTCACGCTCAGCCCTGGCGACGACCTGAACACGGCCCTGCGCGGGTTCACGGCATTGAATGTCGATGAATTACCGGTGGTCGATCCGGAAGAGCCAGGCAAGATTCTTGGCGTGTTGCGCCGAAAAGAAACGATCGGCGCCTACAACCGCCGCCGCAGCGAGCATATGCAGGCGGAGTAGGGGGCGTGGCGCATGTGTTTGGGCGATTGTTAGCCCGAAGCGTGAGCGAGGGACACGACCAAACAGGTTTCACCAACGATTGGCACTTCACGTTTGCGTCACGGAGTGCCGCACGACTATGAGCTTGCGACACCCTCACCTAGAAGTGAGCATGGAACCCGGCCCAGAGCACTGCTGAGCAGTGGCACCCCAAGAGCCTACCCTACGCCTCTTGCCAATCAACCTGTTCGAGTTGTTCCGCGGTGAGCCGCACCTGCCTCTTTTTGCCGAACAGTCGCTTGCGGCATTGTTCGGCCGTGAGCTTGGTGCCTTGGAGGTTGGCATCCGCAAAGTCGCAGTTTTCAAACTCAGCATCCCGTAGGTCGGCCCCGCGCAAGTCAGAACGGGCGAACGTGACCTTCTTGAAGCGGGATCCGCAGAGGACCGAGTCGGAGAGATCGGCATCAGAAAAATCGACGGTGTTGAGATCGCACTCCGTGAGCGTCGACTCCGAGAGGTCGCTGTTTTGAAACGAGATGGTTTTCAGTTGCGAGTTGCCGAAGAAGGTTCGCGGTAGCGTCAGGTCTTCTAACTCGGCCGCGTCGAGTTGTGTGCGAAAGAAGGAAACGCCAAGCGGCTCTTCGTCAGCATGGCTGGGCCGCTGATCGGGGCAGGGGGGCACCTCGCCCTCGGCAAGCAGCCCTTGCTCCTGCAAGACAAGGCAGGAGTCTTCGTATTCCTGGCGATGAGGGAGGTGGGAGTTCATGAGGGGTGTCTGTCTTGGTCGCTTGTCGGCGTGGGGCGACGCCTATTTCTGGTAGAGCTCGACCGCTCGCCCGTCAGGATCTTTCACCACGGCCCGCAGCCCCCACTCCGTCTGTTTGGCGGTCTTGGGCGGCGACAGCTCACGTTGCAAGAGTGCGTTGAGCACCTCCGCGATATTGTCCACGGCAAAGCCGAGGCGAGTCGTTGTGTCGACAGGCTTATCTTCTGGAAGTGGATAGATTTCGATGAGAACGTCGTTCGCCTGGCCTGCAAAGTGCAGTGGACCGGAGCCATGTTGCTCTTCTGTGAACGAGAGCCCGATCGTCTCGTAGAAAGCCACCACGGCGGCAACTTGGTGCGTCTTGAGCACGAGCATCGATAGGCGGGCGTTGGTCATGGTCCTATTCCCTGATCACTTTGACCTGTAGGAGATTGTGAATCTGCTGCGGTCGTTCAAATAACCAAAACGCCAAATCTCTATCGTCGTTCGGACAATGCCCGACATTAATCGAGTAGGGTGATGCCAGTGCCCTCTTTGTTTTCCAGGTAGACCAGCGTCAGGGTTCCTGTCGTGGGTTGCTCGAAGTGTAGTTCAACACAGCCGTACTTGTAGATCGACGGGGTGTTGTGCCTTCTTGAGACTCCTCCGGTTGTTTCCGGCTCACCGAGAATTTCTAGCACCTCCTGGCGAGTCATCCCGATGCGGACTTTCTTCGCTAGGCGAACGGCTTCGGCGGGAAGCTGATCCCAATCGACCTTCTTTCCATGTACCCGCTCTAGCTCAGAGAGATGGAACTCGGCGAGCCATACGGTCAGTCCCTCGGCATTCACAGATTCCACCTGAAATAATTCGCTGCCATCCTCGTACACAATCGTTCCGATGTCTCCAATTTCTGGTGGCCTGCATACTCCCTCGGTGCCGTCAATGTGACGGCTCGGTTCGTTTAGTCGCACGACTTGAACGACATCGTAAGTAGAAATGTAAGGCATCATCATTCCCCAATCACTTTCACTAACACCCGCTTGGGTCGGCAGCCGTCGAACTCACCATAGAAGATCTGCTCCCACGGGCCAAAGTCGAGTCGGCCGTTCGTGATCGCCACCACCACTTCGCGGCCCATGATCTGCCGCTTGTGATGGGCGTCGGCGTTGTCTTCGCCGGTTCGGTTGTGGTGGTAGCCGCCGCTGGCCGGGTCGGTACCCGCATCGAACGGGACCAGCTCTTCCAGCCAACGCTTGTAATCGCTGTGCAACCCCGGCTCGTCGTCGTTGATGAACACGCTGGCCGTGATGTGCATGGCGTTGCAGAGCAGCAGCCCTTCGCGGACGCCACTCTTGGCCACGACCGCTTCGCAGTCGCCCGTGATGTTGATGAAGCCCATCCGTTCCGGCACGGTGAAGGAGAGGTACTCGGTGGTCGATTTCATGGCGGGTCCTAGAGGGGGCGCAAGGGGTAGAGTCCGCGACGGAATGCGGGTCAGCCAGGCCATTCTATTGCATTTTGGTTAACGTACGGTTGTTTTTCTGTAAAGGGGTCGACTACAATCTCGGCCATGAGTGACACAACAGAAACATCGCCGGCGCCGCAAGGCGAAACTCCAACGCAGCACCGCGAGGTAACTGCCGAGGCTGTCATCGTCGGTCTGCTGGTCGGCATCATCATGAATGCGTCGATTACTTACGCGGCGCTAAAAATCGGTTTCGGAATCGGCGGGTCGACCATCGCGGCCATCGTCGGGTTTGGCGTTCTCCGCGGACTTCTTCGCAAGGGAACCATTCTCGAAACGAACATCTGCCAAACGGTCGCTTCGGCGGTCAATATTCCGAACGCTGGAATTGTCTTTACCGTGCCTGTGCTGTTCATGCTGGGCTACGATCTATCGATTTCGGGAAAAGACTTTTGGATCATCGGTTTTGCGGGCGTTGTCGGCGCCGTGCTGGGATGTGCGTTTATCATTCCGCTCCGCAAACAGATGATTGAGATCGATCGGCTGCGATTTCCCACAGGTACGGCGGTGGCCGAGATTCTCAAATCGCCAGGTGCCGGTTCCGGAAAATCGATGGTGCTTCTGGCCGGCTGCTTGATCGGGGCGGTGGTCTATCTGCCTGCAGGGCTTCCGCAGATTCCCGTTTCCAATGACGATGGCACCGTTGGCAACTTGCCTGGCTACGGTTCGATCGGCTGGGTGAGCGATGTCGATCGCAATGGCGATGGTAAGAACGATGCCATTCTTTCTGACCACAATTTCGACGCCGGTCTGTTGTTCGGCTTGCCGGACGAAGTGCTGCTGTTGTTGGCGATTAGCCCGTTGTCGTTGGGTGCCGGTTTTGTGACCGGTCGGCCAGGCTTGATGGTCCTTGCGGGCGGTATTCTCGCGTATTTCGTGATCAACCCGATCGCCTTCAACTATCTCGATCTGATGCCGGCGGGCACCGCGGCATGGGATGTACCCAACATAGGTCGAATACAATTCAATCGGCCGATCGGCATTGGCATGCTGGTCGGTGGGGCGATGATGGGCGTGTTGTTCTCATTGCCGGCGATGAAGGCGGCGCTCAAGAGCATCGCTGGAGCTCGCGGCGGTGCGGCTGATTCGGATGAACTAGGTCTGAAGCCTTTGGGATTGGCGATCTTTGCCGGCCTGATCGGCTTGTTCCTGGCGACGATGCTCGTTTCTGGTGAGTCGAACGATCCGACCGGTTTGTTGAGCGGCTTGCCGTCGTTTGCCCAAGGAATGATTATCGCCGCGTTCGGCGGATTGTGGATTTGGTTTGCCGGAATCATTATCGCGCAGTGCACCGGAATGACCGACTGGTCCCCGATTTCTGGTATCGCATTGTTGACCGTGGTGCTGGTACTGCTGTTAGGTGGCAAGCAGAGCGTGGTCGGTGCCGTCATGATTGGTGCCGCACTTTGCGTTTCGGTTTCTTGTGCGGCCGACATGGTTCAAGATCTGAAAACCGGCCACCTAGTCGGTTCGATTCCACGGAAGCAGCAGAGTATCGAGCTCGCCGTGACTGGAATTGGTCCCATCATCAGCATGCTCGTTATTTTGGTGATCGTGCAGGCGAACTTGCGAGATCCGAAGAACGTCGACCAGATACCGATTGGAGCAGGAACCAGTACGGAGGCACCGCAATCACAAGCCCTGATGGCCGTGGTTAAGGGTGTCGGCGGACTTTCCAAGGAAGATCTCGACAAGCAGAAGGCCGGTGGCATTGCCAATACCGGGCCAACGGGCGAGGAGATGCCTTACACCCTGTACGGCTTTGGTGCCGCGCTCGGTGGACTGTTAGGCCTCGGCGGCTTTCCCGGGCTTGGTGTGCTCGTCGGACTGTCGATGTACCTGCCGATTCACTACATCCTTACCTACGGTATCGGATGCGTTATTTATATGATTGTCGCCCGTGTTAAGGGCAAGGTCTGGTGCGAGGAGTGGGGAGTCCCATTCTGCGCCGGGCTGATTGTCGGCGAGGCGGTTACGTCGATTGTGATTAGTGCCATCGTCGTTATTTCAAGCTAGGTGAGTTTATGCGTCTCGCAGGAAACCTACTCGTTGCCTTGTCGTTAATCGCGGGTGTCCTTTCGGCCGCCACGGCGTACCAGGTATCGCTCGATCACGGTAACGAAGTCTATGAAGGCCTGGTGCTTACCGCTGCCGCCGGGCTCAGGCTCGATCAGGACGGTAAGCCAGTCTTGAGCGACAAGGGTGCGCCCGAGCCGCTGTTGGTCTTGGGAAGCCCGCTCACAAGCGACAACTTGAAGAAGTTGCGAGCCAATCAGAAGGCGCTCGCGGCCAACCCGCCGGAGATACCCGGCTATCGAGTGCCAAACGGAAAGATCCGCGTGCAAAAGTTTTCGTTTGCTCGCTGGGACCAAAGTTGGATTTTTGCTTGTTCTGTAGGTGGCATGATCCTTGGTGCCGGCTTGGTAAGAACGGCGGCCAGTCGCCAGGCGACCGTTCACCGCGAGAGTGGAAAATCCGAAGACTTGCTCAAGGCGCTCCGCGACGCCCGTCAGAGATTGTCGCAACTACAGCAGCATCTCGATTCGGCTGGTGACAAAATTGCCGAGCTTCCCCATGTCGTTGATGATCTGTCACAGCTGGCAGGTGATCTTCAAGTCAATTTCCTCGATCACCTTGAGGTGATTCGGTCACTGCTTTCCACCGGCAAGATGGCCGAGGTGATGGAGAGTTACGCTGTGGCCGAACGGTTCAGCAACCGGGCCCGTTCGACGGCGGTCGATCAAGATCCCTACGAATCGGAACGCTGTCTGGCGGCCGCTGCCGAACGGATGAGCCATACCATCGAGCTATTGGAGCAATCGCTCTAGTCTTGCGGCTTCGGCTATTGGCGTTCTGCCCGCACATTCTGCTCGCCCGTTCGGCATGGTATAGTCGTTGATTATGAAGAAAACGGCTGTTGTACTACTTTCTGGCGGGCTCGATTCGGCCACCACCGCCGCCATTGCCAAGGCCGAAGGCTACGAGCTGGTTGCGCTCTCCGTCGATTATGGACAACGTCACCGATTTGAACTGGAAGCGGCCGAGGGTGTGGCCCAGTCGCTCGGCATTGCCCGTCACGAGCATGTCTCGATCGACCTGGCGAGCTTTGGCGGCAGTGCGCTGACGACGGAGCTGGAGGTTCCCAAGGATCGCGCGGCCGATCAGATGGAGGCCGACATCCCGGTTACCTACGTTCCAGCTCGCAACACCGTCTTCCTGTCACTAGCCCTGGCCCTGGCCGAAGCGAGTGGCAGCAGTGACTTGTTCATCGGCGTGAACGCTGTCGACTATAGTGGCTATCCCGATTGCCGGCCGGAGTTCATCGAAGCCTTTGAGCGGACGGCCAATCTGGCCACGAAGGTCGGCGTGGAAGGAACCGCCGCGTTTCGCATTCACACACCGCTAATCGCCCTGACCAAAGCCGAAATTGTTAGGCGCGGCACGGAGCTGGGCGTCGACTATTCGCTGACCCACACCTGCTACGATCCCGATGATGCGGGCGTATCCTGCGGGCGCTGCGACGCTTGTCAGTTGCGACAGCAAGGTTTTATTGACGCCGGCCTGGTCGATCCGCTTACCTACCAGCGGCAAGGCGAATCAACCGAAGCGTGATCTCTTCGCGGCGAGTCACCAGCTGGCCGCTTCGACGCAGCATGAAGATTGCTGAAATTTATCATTCGATCCAAGGCGAAGGTCTGCTCTCGGGGCGGCCGAGTGTCTTCGTGCGCGCCAGCGGCTGCAACCTGCGATGCTGGTTTTGCGATACGCCGTTTGCGTCCTGGGCACCCGAAGGACACGATCTATCGGTCGAAATGATGATGGCCCAGATCGCCGAGTGGGACACGGAGCATATTGTGTTGACCGGCGGCGAACCGATGTTGTTCGCGGAATTGATCCCGCTCACCGAGCAGCTTCGCGAACTCGAGAAACACATCACCATTGAAACGGCCGGCACACTCTACATGCCGGTAACCTGTGATCTGATGTCGATCAGCCCCAAGATGTCGAACTCCGCGCCGCCCCAAGATCAGGATGCAGCCTGGCGTCGTCGGCACGAACGAACTCGACACCAGAAAGCCGTCATCGATCGCCTGGTCGATGAATACGAGTATCAGTTGAAGTTCGTCATCGACACGCCGGAAGATGTCGATGAAGTGCGAGATTATTTGGAGCAGTTTCCACAGGTCGATCGGGGGCGAGTGTTGCTAATGCCGCAGGCCAACGATGCTCACGAGCTGGCGCGGCAACAAGCTTGGCTGGAACCGTTTTGCCAGGAACATGGCTGGAACTATTGCCCCCGGCGACAGATCGAGTGGTTCGGCGCGGTTCGTGGCACTTAGTGGTCCGTGGCATCTAGCGGCCGGGTAATCGCGACGACCAGACGACCAAGAGAAGACGCGTCTTACGAAGGTTCGTAGCCGTCGAGCAGGGGGCCGACTTCGGCCACGGCCGTTTCTAGCGAGCGACGAGCCATCTGAAACGTCATGTGCGTTGAGATTTCTGGCTGGATCTCGCTGAACTGTTCGGTTGCCTGACGCAGGCGATGAAATTTTTTCTTGGCCTGACGAAGATAGGCTTCGCTGTCCTGCGCGGTCCAGGCGGTGCCGAGCGAATGCGTATAGTCGTAGAGCTTCCGCTGCACCTCGGCCAGCTCTTCGTCTTCTTCCGCCTCTTCCGAGTGCTTCAAAAAGGTACGCACCATCCAGACGTGCGTGAGCAGATCGTCAATCCGCCGCATTCTTTCGTCGTCAGTCATAACGTCTTCTGGCATTAACTACGAATTATCAGACGAATCCGGTCGAAACTCGGTCGTTGAGTCGGAAACGGACGAAGGTGCGGCAGCGGCCGAGGTGACCGTTGCCGGGGCCGGGGGTGTTGCGGCGGCTGCAGCTGGGGGTGCTTGGCCTTTGGGGGCAAATACGAGCACGGCGACCGCTCCGGCGGCGACCAGGATTAGACCTGCGTAGAAGATTGGATTGCTCGACGCACCGTGGTTGATCATGGAGACCATCGTGTTGACGACCGGAGCACCGCCGAAGACCAGAGGCATCACGTAGATCGGCTTGCCACCGAAGGCGAAGGCGTAAATGATGCCGAGCGCCCCAAGGGCACCGGCAGTACCACCCAACAGACTCCACAGCACGCCGGTGAAGCTGCTGAACGAGCCGTCGCCACCTCCAAAGCCGAGGATCAACCAGGGCACAACGACCGCGATCGCGAAGTAGGCAAGGCCCACACAGATCAGCGGGCGGAGTCGGCTGCCGGCCATTTTCATTTGACCTTTGTGAAGGATCGGACCGTACGATCCCCAGCAGACGACTACCAGCGCGATCGAGACCAGAACGCCGACCAGTGACGACAAATTGCCGAAGGCTTCGAAGAAGCCGGGCCCTTCGCCACCGCCGGGACTGGGACGCGTGACCAAGACGGTTACCGCGCCGAGAACGACCATCACCAGACCGGCCAAAAAGAGCGGGCTGATTTTCCGCATCGACTTCGACCAGTACATCGTCAAGAACGAGTTCACGATCGGAGCCCCGCCAAACACCAGGGGCATGACGAATACCGGTCGACCTTTGAGTCCGAATGCCAGGATGACACCGAGGGCTCCAATCGCTCCGACAGCTCCGGCGATTAGGCTCCAGACCACGCCACCGCTGCTCCAGTTGCCTTGCTCACCGCGCATCTTCAGCATCACCCCTGGTACCACGATAGCGATGATGAAATAGGCGATGCCAACGCACATGAAGGCCCGCAGGCCATCGTCCATTTCAATGCCGTGTCCGCCTGCAAAACCGGCTTGCCCGTGGTGCAGGACCGGACCATAGACACCCCAGCAGAGCATCGTGACCAAAATGGCGGCGACGACGTACAGCAACTTCATAGAAAGGTTCTCCGCTAGGGTAGCTTAGTGATTGTGGGAGCTTGGTGATTTTGGGGAGCGGTGATGCACCGTAAAACGACGCGGCACCGAAAATGGTTTAGCAAGCGATGCAGTGTATCAAATTCGCACGCGCTGGGGCATGGTCCGCAAGGGGGCATAGTCCGCGAGCTGAGTCAATTGCTAATGGGTGTGCAAAAAGGCTAATCGCCACGCAAAGCTGGCAGCAGCGGGGCACGCAAGGTCGCTCGCACGCTCCAGCTCGCGGCCAGCATTCCCGCGACAAGGACGAGGCCAAGTGTTGCGGTCAGCTGTTGCCAAGGAACGGCGGCTCCGCCTGCGATCCAGTGCGGCAGCACCACCACCAGGGCGGCCACCACGCCGACCGCTAGACCAAGTAGCAACAGCGCCAGGCTCTCCGCGAGGACGATGCTTCCCAGTCGGCGAGCGCGGAAGCCGGTCGCCCGCATCAGGGCCAGTTCGCCGCGACGTTCCAAAACGCTGCGCAGTTGCACGACCGCGAGACCGAAGGTACCGAGCAGCAGGCCGAGGCCTCCTAGCGATTGGAATGTTGAGAGATACGTATTCTGCACCGCCATCAAGTCTTGGAGACGATCCGATGCGAGCGTGGCATCGAATCCGAAGTCACGCAGTTCCTTCTCCAGCACGCCGCGCATTGCTTGTGAGTCTTCTTCTGGCGGGGAGCGGAACAGGAACATGCGATATCCGCTCGCGGAAGGATAGAGTCGCTTGAAGGTCGATTCGCCAATCAGCAGGCTACCCTGGAAGACGCTGTTCTTGATCAGACCGACGATTTCGAACATCACCGCGTGGCCCTGTTCGTCTTCCATTTCAAACCGAGAGCCGACGCCGCCTAGGTGCAGGCTGTACATGGCCGTGTTCTGGTCGAGAATCATCGGCACGACCGGACGGCCCTGTTCGTCATCCGGCAGAGGTTTGCCGAGCAGCTGCCAGGGAGACTCGACATCGTCGTCGAGCACCGCTCCCCACTCAAACGAATCGTCGTTTGCCCTGCTCACGGGGGCCATGTTCGCAGGCACGCCCAGCACTTGGGGCCGCGTCGACTGATATAGATTCAAGCAGCTGGCGTCGTCCCCGGTTTCGACTCTCAGCGAACGAACAACGGTATCGGCGAGTAGCTTGTTGGCTTTGTTGCCGATGCCGATTTCAAAGCGGCCGTCGTCGTCGCCCAGGTCGTGGTAGATGGCGGCACTACTGGTCGCCAAGATGTCAAATCCACCGGAGCCACGAGTAGAGACTTCAAGTTGAAAGGCGCTGATCGCCACGATTAAGAAACTCGCGGAGGCAACCAGGCCAACGGTCAACGTGCTTCGCAGTGGGTTGCGCGATGCGGCACGCGTTGCCAGTTGCAGGATCGGCCAACTGCTGACGCCTGTGCTGTGACCGCGCTTGCCAGAGCGGGTGAGTAGGATTCGCACCAGCATCAGCATGGCGGTCAGCGCCAGGGCTCCGGCACCGAAGAAGGCCCCAGCTTGCGCTTCACCATCGAGATTGCCTGCCGCGGCGACCAAGGCGACCGCACCAATCACGGCAGTCACGAGTAGGATCAGGCGGATGATGCGCCACACGATTCCCGGTCGTCGTCCGCTGCCTGCGATCGCTGTCGTCAGCTTTCCGGCCAGTAGGTTGCGAATACTCGCGCGGCCCAGCTTTCGTAGCGAGATGAAAATGGTCAGCCCGCAAACTACGACGCTGATGAGATAGCCCATCGCCAGGCTTGCCGCACTGATGTGGAGTGTGAGAAAGGGCGTGCTCACGGCGTCGACCCACCAGGTCCGCAGCCCGTAGAGCATCAGCCAGGCGTAGCCGATGCCGAGTTCGATACCGATCGCCGCTCCGGCAATCGCCACGATCAGCCCTTCGGCGAGTAGCAGTCGCGTGGCTTTCTTCTGCGTGAAGCCGACGCCGAACAGCAGGCCAATCTCGCGGGCCCTTTGCTCGACGCCCAGGCGGAACAACAGGGCGACGAGCATCAACGCGGCCACAATCAAGAACATGCTGAAGCCGAGGAACAGACCGTCGAAGGGGGTCGTGCCGCGGGCTGCATCGAGTCCCGCCTGTTTCACCGGGCGAAGTGTGAAACCGAGTTCCTCCGGATCGATGGCGGCGAGCAGCGACTCGGAGAGTTTTTCTACGGAAGTGGTTTCGCTGGGACGAACGCGGAGCGAGGTGGTGTCGCCAAAGCGGCTGCCAAACAGTTTCTTGCCGGCGGCCAAAGAGATGAAGGCCTTGGGCGTCGTGCGGTGATCGTCCCAGTAATCTTCGTCCTTGGTGCGAATGCGTTCTGCGTCGAAGGGGAAGGGGGGATTCCAGTCGTCGATCGACGCCTGATCGGTGACGCCGGGCAGCTCGGGCGTCAAATTCGGATCGTTGGCCGGCAGAGGCGGTTCGTCTTTCTTGGCCAGCGGCACAATCGCCTTCAAGCGGAACGTGGTCGTTGACTCTTCCACCTCGCCGTGGGTTGTGTCAGGCTGGAAATAGGTAATCGTGATTTGGCTGCCAATCGCGATTGGCGTGCCGCCGGTGCCGAGGTCTTCGGCGGCCCAACTGTTGAGCACGATTTCGTCATCTGCGAGCGAGGGGACTGGTTGCCCCTGCGCGTCCACCAAAGGTCCGATTGACTTGTCGGAGTCGATCGCCGTGACGATCGAGTAGGGAATCGCCTTGGCCGACTCGGATTTCTTGGCGTTGCTGGCGGCGTCATCTGCCTTAGCGGCATCTTCGGCGCGAATCTCGTTTGCCAGGTACGTCATTGCTGGCTGAATCGTCTCGTTCTGCCAGGCTTCTGTTGCCGCCGAGAGGATTGCTTCTGGTAGCAGCATGCGATCGCAGGTGAGGTTGTAGTAGTCGATCGCCGCCTCGGAATCGGCCGACTTCCCTCGCACCACGTGGTTGACTTGCAGACCGTAATCGGTCAGTTGCGGGCGAAAGTGCTTGGCCAGGCGCTCCTGCGCCGCGGCGCTGCTCGATTCGTCGACCGACTTGCCGGCGATCAACAAAGCGTTGACCCGCTCTGGCTGTTCGAGCATGTCTTGCAGGGTCTCGAGTGAGGCGAACGCTACGAGCGGCAGCTGCTGCGTTGGGCTGAGGCCAAAGCGGCCGAGTCCCTCTGTGGGCACGATCTCACTCACGGTCAGCGTCCGGCTGCGCGTCGTCTCTGTTTTACGGCCCAGGGGACTATCGGCGGGGATCTCGCTCTCGCGGCCCAGGCGGAGTAGCACTTCATCACCTACGGCGGCACCAATCTCGTCCGCCAGCCGCTCGTTGATCACCAGCTGGTCGGCCGCAGGTGATTCGGTGGGACCACCCTGGCCAAGCTTCAGGAAGTTCGCGTCATGCCCGACGAGAGTGACGTTGCCAGCTAAGCCGCTTCGTTGCTCCTTAGTTACTGTTTCATCACTACCGCCAGTGTCGCGGCGTTCGACGGTGCCCAGGGCGAGTATCGCCGGCACGACCGCTTCGTATTCTTGTGAGAAGTCTGGCTCTGCGGCGATTTCTTCGACCAACTGAGTGCGAAAGAATCGATCGGTGATGAGCATCTGATCGATCTGGCCGAGCCGGTTGGTGACCAGGTCTTTCAGGCTGCCGCGCACCGAATTGCCAACCAGCAGGGCTCCCGTGAGCACCGCCGTCGCGCAGGCGACTCCTGCCGCAACCGCCAGGCTGCTTCGCCCGTGGTATCGCAGACTGGAGATGATCAGTCGCCAGATGGACATGTCGGTCGGTTTCCTAATCACCGTTTTCCAAAATGAGTCGCTTTCAACTTAGACGAGCCGCCCATCTTCGAGGCGAAGCGTTCGTTGCATGGTCGCGGCGAGCGTGTCGCTGTGGGTGACCACGATCAGAATCGCCTGTTCCTGCATGGCGATCAGCAGTTCGCCAATCCCCGCGGCGGCCGTGGCGTCGAGGTTTCCAGTTGGTTCATCCGCCAGCAGAAGTTGCGGCCCGCGGATCAACGCCCTGGCCACCGCCACGCGCTGTCGCTCGCCGCCCGAGAGTTCCGCCGGTCGGTGGGCGATTCGTGATGCCAGCCCAACCTTTTCGATCAGTGACTTGGCTCTGTCGGTCTGCGCGGCGGAAGCACTTCCTTCGGCCAGGACCGGCAGCAGGACATTCTCCAGCACGTCGCATTGATCGAGCAGGTGATGATCTTGGAAGACGAAGCCGATGCGGTGGTTGCGAAAGTTGGCCAGCTCTGGTTCGGTCAGCGCGAATGGATCGTCGTCGCCGAGTCGCACGGTTCCGCCGGTAGGATTGTCGAGCGTGCCGAGCACGTGGAGCATCGTGCTCTTGCCCGAGCCGCTGGGACCGACCACGGCCAGGCTCTCGCCCGGTGACATTTCCAGCGAGATCCCCCGCAGCACCGAGAGCGGCTGGCTCGGTGTGGGAAACTCTTTCGTCAGGTTGTCGACTTTGAGTTGCGTCACGGTTGATCGCTCTGTTGAGTTGGAAAAGTTGATCTTCTGAATAGTCGTTGAGACTCGGTTGGCAGCACTTACTCCGTCACCGATTCTGCCGAAATCAGGGCCAGGGTGCCGAGCCCGTAGAACGTGTATTCGACGTCCATGCCGGTATCCCAGGCCGCGGCCAGGAATCCGCCTGTCTCATCTTCGAGCGATTCGGCAAAGCGGCGAGCGGCGGCCGTGTCGATCATGCCCTCGGCGTTCAGGTCCTGTAGCGTGAGCAGCCCGGTGAAGGTGCTGAGCAAATCGGCAATCGGAATTCGCGTGTTCGCTCGCAGGCCCCCTTCGTCGGTCTGCATGTCGGCCAGAAACTCGGCCGCGTCCTGGCAGGTCTCTTCGGTGAGGCCGTCGAGGATCTTTAGCGCCCCGATCGCCGCGGCGGTGGGGTTCGTACCACTCTTGGTCATGGGGGCGATCTCAACGAAGCCGCCATCGTCCCGTCGCTGCGACATCACGAACTCGACGATTCGCTCAGGTTCGACGTGTGGCAGTTCGAGCAGCTCTCGGCAGAGCAGCACCAAGAACGAATGGTAGGTGCTGCTACGGGCTCCTTCGTGACCCTTGGAGTAGCCGCCGTCATCGCGTCGCAAGGTTTCTAGTTCCGCCCCGACCGCTTCTCGCCAGTTGGGCGAACTGTCGGCGAAGACGTCGATGCCTGCGGAAATTTCAATCAGCCGCCCCGCGTAAATGAGCGACAGAAAGTCGATGATCGCCCGTTGCCCAGACAGCTGGGAACGGAGGAACTCGGCGGCACGCTCGGCCAAGTCGCCGTGCAGTTCGCCGGAGATGGCCAAGGCTCGCAGGGCGAAGCCAGTGTAGTAGAGGTCGCTGGGGCCTTCGCGTCCGGCGAAACCACCGTCGCTTTGCTGGGCGGCGGAAAGATATTTGGCGTGCCGACCGCGACGCTCTTCGCTCAGTTGCCCGAGACCGGTTGCCAGCCGCAGCGTCAGGTCTTCCAGGTAAGTGATTTGTTTCACGGCCAGCTACTCGCTCACGTAGGGCTGCAGCTTCTCGCGAACGAAGTCGGGAATCGCACGCGAGCGAATCGAACCGTCGTCGCCCATGCCGCAGCAGACGACCGCAATCTGCCCGCTGGCGATCGTCTGACCGTCCTTCACGAACTCGTGGGCATAATGCACACTCCGTCCGCCAAGCTTCGAGATCGTGGTCACCACGTCGACGTCGTCGCCGAATCGAATCGGTGCCTTGTAGTCACAGCTGGCAGAAACGCGGGGCCAGCTGAATGCGCCCTCTTCGTCTTCCATCATCACGGCCAGACCGAGGTGCCGGATCAGCGAGTGTTCGGCCTCTTCCATGTAGGTGAAGAAGACCGAGAAATGCACGATTCCCGCGGCATCGGTATCGCGAAATTCGACACGCGTGGTGTGCTTGAATGTCTCAGGCATGATGGGCGGCCGGCGGGGATGAAAAGAGATTCGGTGAGCTACTTCAATTTTGACCGCACCAGAGGCGGTTTGCAACGGACTCTCTAGCTGCCGCTTGCGACTTACGATACGAGACACGGCCGTTTTGCTTGGCGCAAAAAGAAACCCGACGAGACTTCGTCGGGTTTCCTGGTGTATCTATGGGAGCGAGGAGCGGGTGGCCCCATCGCTACTAGGCGGGGACCCAATCGCCATTAGGCGGGAACTCAGTCGCCCACGTACGGCATCAGGGCCATGAAACGGGCTCGCTTGATCGCCTGCGTGACGGCGTGCTGGCTGATGGAACCACAGCCGTTCTTGCGACGACCGACGATGCGTCCGTGACGGTTGGTCAGCTTGCCGAGCAGTTCGACGTCCTTGTAGTCGACGTACATCGGGCGGGGGCGTTCGCCGCCGACCATCAACGGATCGGGCTTCTTGGCGCGAACCTTGTTCTTCTTTGCACGACGGGCGGGACGCTTCTTCATACCGGGACGAGGCATAATCGATTGAGCCGTATTAAATTTCTATGGTGGACAGTGTGCGCCGGCAATCGGCGACAAACCGCTAAATTATAGGGATTCCTTGCAGGTTCGCAAGGTGCGTTGAACCCTATTCATCGGTGTCAGAATCCTGCGAAACCAGGATTCTTTGGCCTCGGTCGTATTTCCGGGAAATCAGCCCCTAATTCCGGAAAAACTTGCCCAGAGTCGCTTCGCTGGGGGGCTTGGTGGTAAGCGAAACCAGCACCAGGGCCGATAGGCTGGCCGCGACCATGACCACGACCGGCATCATGCCAGCCACGGTGAAGTTGGGATTCAGCCCGAAATCGGACATCGCGAATAGCGTCAACCAGCTGCCGGCCGCCGCCAAAATGCTGGCGTAGGCTCCCGCCTTGGTCAGGCGACGCCAGTAAACGGCCGCCACGACCAGCGGGAACAGGCTGGAAAAGCCGCTGAAGCACCACACGCCAAGGGTAAAGACTCGCCGCGGTTCGAACAGGCTAAATCCGTAGGTCACCGCCACGATCGCCACGATGAACAGGCGGGCGTACATGACCTTCTGCTTCTCGGTGAACTCTTTGTCGCGGTTGTAGTGCAAGGCAATGTCGGTGGTGAACATCGTGCCGATGCAGAGGAACTGGCTGTCGAGCGAGGACATGATCGCGGCCAGAATACCGGCGGTCAAAAGGCCGCCCAACAGCGGATCGGAAAGCTGTTTGACCAACATGGCCAGCACGGCGTTCGGTGGGAAGTGCGGTGGAATGACCTGGCGACCGTCAACAATGGCCGACGTCGCCCACACACCAACCAGTACGCAGGGCAACCAGACGATCATGATAAAGATCGGATGGGCCACGACCGCCAGCTTAAAGGTGCTCGCCTTGCGGGCGGTGAGCCAGTGCTGGAACAGATGCGGGAACATGCCGACCGATAGTGGTACCAATAAGTACGTGAAGAACTTGAGCCGACCCATCGGGTGCGGCGCCTCGGGAGACCAGTTCATCGCTCGGTAGATACCGAGTGCCTTCTTGTGAGTCCACTTTCCTTCTTCACTGGGGTGTCCGATCCGATTGCCGTAGATCTCTCGAGCCTTGGCTTGCCAGACGTCGCGTGATTGGCGCGGGAACGAAGCAAGCGGGAGTGGCTCGCCGGCCTCGTCCATAAACCGGCCATCGGCTGGCATGACGCGATCGTCTTGCAAGATCCGGGCCCTTTGGGCTTCTTCCGAATCAGGGGCAAAGGTGACGAGCTTGTTCTTGGCCGCATAGGCTCCTGCGGCTCGGTCTTTCCAGTTAGGCATCCGCGGCTTGAAGGCAGCCTGGGCGTCGGCGATTTGTTGTTCGTCGAGTTTGAGGCCCTTTTCCTTCACCATGTAGTTGTAGAACGCCAGCGTTTCCCATTTCTTGAGCGACGTCTGATAGTCGGCCTCTTCTTCTGGAAGAATGTCGCGCATCAGCCGACTGGGGTGTTTCTCTTGGACCCGCGTGCTCGCCTCTTCGAGTCCGCCGAGCTTGTCGGAGATGACGAAGAAGGTGATCACACCCAGGACCATGAAGACCAGCGTCTGGAAGGTGTTGGCCCAAGCGGTACCACGCATGCCGCCGAAGAAGACGTAGATTAGCACCACGCCACAGACGGCCAGCGAGCCGAGCCAGTTGGGCACGCCATAGTCATAGGCGGCAAAGGCATTGGCGAACGCCCCTTCGGTCACGCTGCTAATCACCGTGCCGGCGGCGATTACCCCGATCAACAGATAGGGAATTACCAGCGAAACGAGAATCGGGAACAGCAGCAGCCCGATCCTGTCGCTCTCCAGACGGTCGCGAAAGAACTGCACCTGTGTGGTGTAGCCGTGTCGTCGGCCGAAGGACCAGAGTTTGACGCCGATCAGAAAGAAGCAGAGCGAGTGGATAATTCCGCTGGACGAGGCCAGCATGCCATACACGCCGACCCCTTCGGCATACGCTTCACCGGTCGAGCCGACCAGTGCGAAGGCGGTCATCGTGGTACCGAACAGCGACATCAGCAGTAGTACGGGGCCGATGCTGTGGCTGGCCAGCAGGTAGTCTTTACTCGTGCCGCGAAATAGGCGACTGGCAAATAGTCCCAGGCCCAACAGCAGCGACAGATAGATGATGATAATGATTAACTGCGTCACGCCTGCAGCTCCTTCTCGGTCGATTCCGGTTCGACTTCATCCAGTCCCTTGGGCCAGCAAAACGTAATGGCCAGGTACCAAGTGATACCAGCGGCCAGCGAAATGCCGGCGTGGTAAAGCAAAGTGGCCGGCATGAAGCCGAACAGCAGTTTCGGTTCCTTGTAGAAACCGAAGAACCAATCATCTTGATGGAAGATGAGCAGCAGCACGACGAGCAGAGGAACGACGTATCTCATACGCGGTTTTCCCACGAAGATTAGTGACAGGGGGCGAATGACGCGGGCTAACAGGAGGGCAGGGGCCGATGGCATGTTGCGGGGTGGGTGACTGCCGTAGCGACGAACGGAGTTTCCTTTTGCGGGGGCTCCCTTCGGCACCAAATACTCTTGGCAGCACGAACCTAGAGTCTATCACAGCCGATAGAGCGGTTCGACCCGGTTCCCATTGCCTGTCTCGGCGCGGCCTAGGCCTGGGATTCAGCCTCGAGCAGCTCGGCCAGATAGGGATCCATGTCGTCGAAGATTCGCCCCGCACCGTCGTAGAAGATCCGGCCGATCAAGAGGTCGGTCAAATTGCCCACATGCTCTGGGTGCTTCATTAAGAAGCTGCCGAAGCTGAACGGCTTGGTGTAGAAAGCGTTGATCAACTTACGGACAAGCAGCACCCCGTCATCAAATTCTTGCGACCAGCTGCCGAGCCGCGCGGCCGAGGTATCACCGGCGGCAAGTCCCGCGATGATGGCATCGGCTGCCATTTCGGCCGTCTTTAGTGCGAAGAACACGCCGGAAGAATAGATCGGGTCGATGAAACCATAGGCGTCACCGATCAGCACCCAACCATCGCCCGCGGGTCGCTGCGACTTGTAGGAGAACTCGCGAGCCACGCGGTAACCGTCGATCATCTCCGCGTCCGCCACGCGTTCTGCCAGGCGAGGGCAACGGGCCAGCTGGGTTTGGAAGATCGCCTCGGGTGTTTCCTTGGTGGCAAACAATCGGTCGGTATCGCCGACCAGGCCGATGCTGGTGATGTTGTCATGCAGCGGGATCGACCAGAACCAGTTCTCTTTGTCTTCGGTGTGGAGGATGATCGTTGAACCGCCATCGATACCGTCCGATCGCACGGCCCCGCGATAGTAGGTCCAGATGGCGCTCTTGCGAAGTTCCGGGTCGACTTCCATCAGCCCCAGGCGATTGCCGATCAGGGCCTGTTGTCCGGTGGCATCGACAACGACTTCCGCCGCGATTTTCTTAGACTCACCTTCGTCCGTGGTCACGGTCACGCCGGTCGCACGATCGCCGTCGAAGTGGACTTCGTTTACCCGCGTTTCTGCGAAACAGTCGGCCCCCTTGGCGGCCGCGTTGTCCCACAGGATTTGATCGAATTCGCTCCGTAGCACCTGCCAAGTTTGTGAACACTCGCGATCGTCGTGTTTGTCGAAGTAGAACGGCTGCGACGCTTTGCCGCGAGCGTTGACGAACTGCACGCTCAGCTTCTTGGTAAAGCGGCTTTTCTTCATTGCCTCGAGCACGCCGAGACGTTCGAAGGTCCAATAGGTCTCCGGCATCAGCGATTCGCCGACATGAAAGCGGGGCATCGCGTCACGTTCGACCAGCAGCGTGGAGTGCCCGGCTTCGGCCAAGAGTGCGGCCGCCGTGGAGCCGGCAGGGCCGCCGCCGAGAACGATACATTGATAAGAGTCACGCATCATAGTCAGATACTATAGAGCCGGCGTCTCGATCGACCAGTTGCTCAAAACGTCATTATTTATTCTTGCT
>CAYLRE010000024.1:0-30264 GCA_964385715.1 uncultured Planctomycetaceae bacterium | reverse complement strand
TCTGTTACCGACTAATTCTGGTGCTCTTCGTGCCGACCTAACGATTGTCGACGAACCGCTTGCCCTTGGCTTCGAAGCGAGGCAGCGAACCGAGCGGAACCGATTTGACGCCGACCTTCATGCTAAGTCTCAGCCGCAGTTCTTCTTCCAATCGTTGCGGGTCATCGAGCCGATCTTCGACTTCGATCATCAACTGATCCATTTCCTGGTCCTTGAATGCCGTCATGCGGTATTCGACGACCTCGGGGAAGCTGCGTAGGATCTGCTCGATCGACGACGGATAAATATTCACGCCGCGAATGATCATCATATCGTCGACCCGACCGAGCACACCCCCTTCGAGGAACACGAAGCGGTTGTCGCCTTCGTGCTGCCAAGTTGGTCGGACCAGATCGCCCGTTCGATAGCGGATCACCGGAGCACCGTGGCGACCCAGCGTGGTGAGCACGAGCTCGGAAAGATCGCCTTCCGCGGCGGGGGCTCCCGTTTCAACCGAGAAGAACTCGGCTATGTATTCGCTTTCAATGACGTGCAGCCCACGCCCGGTTGCGTCGCCGTAGCCCCAGGGGCCCGCCTCCGTCGCTCCGCTGTGATCGACCACGCGTGCGCCAAAGGTGCTCTCAATTCGCTCGCGGATCGCCGGTACTGATCCGCCGGTCTCACCCGCGAGGATCAAGCAGCGAATGTCCATGCCGGCGACATCGATGTTGTGTTGGGCGGCGACTTCGGCCAGGTGCAGTGCGTAGCTCGGCGTGCAGAACAGGCAGGTAGTCCCGCTGTTGCGGATCATCTCGATTCGCGAAAGCGTACCCATGCCGCCGCTGGGAATGACCATGCAATTGCGAAACGCCGAGGCATCGAATCCGAACCAGAAGCCGATGAACGGTCCGAACGAAAAGGCCAGGAAGCAGGTGTCCGCCGAGGTCACTTCCGCGGCGTCCAGTACGTACTGCCAGGTGTCGATGCACCACAGCCAGTCTTCTTCCGTGTCGAGCACGACCATCGGACGGCCGCGTGTGCCGGAAGTCTGATGCCAGCGCACGTACGCCTCACGAGCCCAGGTGTGATTCCTGGCCAGCGATTCGGTCGGGCCGCCGGCTAATTCCCCTTTGTAGGTGAAGGGAAGTTCTGCAAGCTGCTCGAGCGACTCGATTTGCTGTGGCAGACCGTTGAACTTGTCAGCGTAGAACTTGTTAGCCGGCAAGATGGTCGACATCAGGGCGTTGAATCGTTCCACCTGATGCGCAGCGAGTGAATCCGCATCGAGGCGTTCAAGTCGACGGCGTTCGTCTGCTGCAAAGGGGGCTTCCATGGGGCCCATCATAGCGAAATCGATCGAAGCGCGACAACGGCTCGAAGAATGGTGAAGGGAGAAAAACGTGTGCGTTGTGTACCCGCCCTGGCGGCGTGTAACGAGCCATTTCCCTGCGAGACTACGTTTGCGTTTGCGCAATCACGGCAATCTGGTAAGAGGTTGCCGGTGGGGCATCTGCTACAATTCCACGTTAATCATGCGAAGCATTGTCGTCGCCGGGTGCCTCGCCATACCCACCGCCGCCAGGGGTCTCGATGGTAAGCAGGTCGCCGGCCTGCGCGGTGAATTGCGCCTGAGCCGGCAGCGCGATCATGACGATCGAACTGTTATCCTTGCCGCCGGTAGTGGTGGTTCGCCGCTTGAGCAGGTTGCGCCCCAGTTGGCCCGGCTTTCCGCCGCCGGCACCGTAGGGTGGGTGCGGCCCGCGCCGCGTGGAGAGGATTGAAACGTCGAGGTCGCGCAGGAACTCCAGTCGCCGGATGATGCCGTCGCCTCCGGCCTGTCTTCCGTCGCCGCCGGAACCGCGGCGAATCGAAAACTCGCAAACCCGCACGGGATATTTTTGTTCGAGTACTTCCGGGTCGGTCAGCCGAGTATTGGTCATGTGGGTGTGCACGGCGTCGGCCCCAGGCGAGTTGGCCGTTGCCCCCGCACCGCCACAGATCGTTTCGTAGTAACCGAACGTGTCGTCACCAAACAGGACGTTGTTCATGGTGCCCTGGCTGGCTGCCGCGATGCCGAGCGCACCGAGCAAGACATCCACCACCCGCTGCGAGGTTTCGACATTGCCACCGACCACCGCCGGGCAATCCTCGCTCTTCTCCGCCGCGGGCGGGTTGAGCAGGCAAGTTGGCAGCTTCAGTTGAATCGGAGCCAATACTCCTTCATTGAGCGGAATGTCTTCGTCGATCAGGCATCGCATGACGTACATTACGGCCGCCGTGACGATCGCCCGATTGGCATTGAGGTTGTTGGGTAGCACCGAGCCGGTGCCGGCGAAGTCGATCTCCGCCTCGTCACCGCGGATGGTGCACTTGACCGCAATTGGGGCACTCTCGATCTGCGAGTCTTGTGAATCAGGCGAAGTGTTAGCCCTGTCTTTGTCAGCCACAACAACATAGTCGAGGTAGTCGACGAACGTCCGTTCGCCATCGGTAAGACGGGCCAGGGCGGCTCGCATCTTCTTCTCCGCCGCGGTTTGAATGTGCACGGTATAGGCCTGCACCACCGGGAGCGAGTAGCGCTCGATCAATCGTTCTAAGTCACACAAGCCTTGCCGATTGGCGGCGACCTGAGCGGATAAGTCGGCCAGGTTGTCAGCGACCGTCCGCGAAGGATACAGCCCCGCAGAGAGGTGCTCGCCGAGGGCGTCGAACCGGGGCGTGCCGGCGTCGACCAGTTTGAAGTTGGAGATCCGTACTCCTTCTTCGGCCAGGTTAGTCGAACTCGGCGGCATGGAGCCAGGCTCAATCCCGCCAATCTCCGCGTGATGCGCTCGACTGGCCGTGAAGAACAGCAGCTCACGGCCAGCGGCGTCGAACATCGGCGTGACGACCGTAATGTCAGGCAGGTGCGAACCGCCTCGATACGGATCGTTCGTTACGAACACATCGCCCGCGGTCATGTTGGGATTGTCGGCCAGCACGCAGCGAACCGTTTCGCTCATCGCGCCGAGGTGGACGGGGATGTGCGGAGCGTTGACCACCAGGTCGCCGGTTGGCGTGAAGATGGCGCAGCTGAAGTCGAGCCGCTCCTTGACATTCACGCTCGTCGCCGTGTTCTGTAGCGTGATTCCCATCTGGCGGGCGATGGCGGCGAACTGATTGTTGAACAACTCCAGCATGACCGGATCGGACTCGGTCGACACGATCGGCGTTTGCGGGGCCTGGTTTTTGTGCGAGCCGATCTCGTCAGTCAGCATCAACTCGCCACCGGTGTAGACTTCCGCTTGCCAGTGTGGGTCGACAATGATCGTCGAGTTGTCTTCCAAGATGATCGCGGGACCACGCAGCACATCGCCGGGCTTGAGGTCAACGCGGTGGTAGACTCGCGTCTCGTGCGGCTGGGCATCGAAATGGATGGTCGTCGTTGCTGCTGCTTCCGGCTCCTGATGTGCGGCGGCGGAAGTGGACGCCGTGGCCGGATCGCTACAACGTCCGATGGTTTCAACCCGCGCGGCGACGATTTCTAGTTCGCGATTCAGGTGCCGGTAGCCATAGAGTCGCTCGTGTTCTTGTTCGTAGGCGGCCGCATAGTCAAAGGCCGCGCCGTCCGTGTTTGCGGATTCGGCGATGGTGAGATAGCTGTCGAGTCCCGCGTAACGCAGATCGAGCGAGCGACGCTGTTGGATGTTTTCGGCTGCCACACCTTCCCTCTCGACTTGTTCTCGCGTGGAAGCAGTCAGGTCGGCAAAGGTCGCTTCCAGCTCCTCAAGTACGCTCGGCGAATAGGATCGGTAGACACCGGCTACCGCATGCCGCGTGATGTCGGCCAGCCCAATTCCCCAGGCACTTAAAATGCCTGCGTCTTGGTGAAGTAACACTCGCTCAATATTCAGCTCCCGCGCGACCGCGCAGGCATGTTGTCCGGCGGCACCACCGAAGGCGACCAGTATGTACTCTCTCGGGTCGACTCCTTCGGCGATAGAGATTGATCGAATCGCCTCGACCATGTTGGCATTGGCGACACGCAGAAATCCGTCGGCCAACTCGATCGGCGTGTAGTTGGTGCCAGTCTTTTGTTGGATCTCCGTGGCGAGCGTGGTCAGTCGTGCCTGTGTGGCTTGTTCGTCGAGCGGGAACGGGAAGTGGGCCGGCAGGATCTTACCTAGGGCTAGATTGATGTCGGTCACGGAGAGCGGGCCTCCGCGTCCGTAGCAGGCCGGGCCAGGATCGGCTCCCGCACTCTCAGGCCCGACAACGAGTTTTACACCGTCGAAATTGCAGCAAGATCCACCACCCGCGGCAACCGTTTCGATGGCCATCATTGGTGCGACGATTCGCACGCCTGCTTTCTCGGCTTCGTATTGCAGGCGAAAGGAACCTTCGTAGCGAGCGACATCGGTGCTCGTTCCGCCCATGTCAAAACCGATGGCACGTACCTGTGGCTTTCTTGAAGCGACCGCTTCGGCAACGCGAGCGAAACCGACCACACCCCCGGCCGGGCCAGAGAGAATGCAGTCCTTGCCAGAAAACTCTTCCGCCTGAACCAGTCCGCCGGCGGAGGTCATTAGCCGCAGGTCGCTGCCGACAAGCTTTGCACGAAGCGAGGCGACGTATTCTCGTAGCACCGGAGTGAGATAGGCATCGAGGACGGTCGTGTCACCGCGAGCCACCATCTTGATCAGCGGTGCGGATTCGTGGGAAAGGGAAACCTCGGCGAAATTGAATTCACGGGCGATGTGGCCGACGAGCTGCTCGTGTTGCGGTTGGGCATACGCGTTGAGCAGGCAAACGGCCAGCGATTCGATTCCGCGGTCCCGTAGTTCGACCAACTGTGCGCGAATGGTAGTTTCGTTGGGCGAGACGAGTAGCTCACCGTCGGCGGTGATCCGCTCTTCCACTTCGATCACCTTGGTGAACAACGGCGTTCGTTTGACGATGTCGAGATCGAACAGTCGCGGGCGATCTTGGTCGCCGATCAGCAGGATGTCACCAAAGCCCTTGGTCGTTACCAGGGCCGTGCGGGCTCCACCGCGAGTGAGCAGGGCGTTGGTGCCCCGGGTGGTGCCGAGCCGGACAATCGAACGCGGAATCGCGTCATCTAATCTCAGGCCGAGAAGGTAACGAATGGCTACCAGTGGAGCCGGCTCGTCCGAGGCAAGTTCGTAGGCGAAGTTGCCTGAAGTTGGAAGCGAGTGTTCGCCGCCAGCGTCTTTCAGGGCCGCGTCTTCCGAGCGGGCAGCCTCTAGCGTGAGCGTGCCGGTGGTCGCGTCGAAGTCGGAAACCGTCGCCTGGCCGATGCGATTGCCAGTTCGGTCCAGCACGCTGATTTGATAGCCGGTCCAAAACTGATCGGGATCGCCGATTCGCCCCTCATCGATGCAGCGGTTGGTAGCAAGCTCGTCTGCTTCAAGCCTGCCTGTGCCCTTGGTGACACCGCTGCTGAGCCGCTTGTGCCGCAGGAGGCGTCCGCTGGACGTGCGAGCCAGGCAGTCGGTGAAGGTGCCGCCGACGTCGATCCAAAATTGCCACACGCCCGTCTCCGCGGCGGTGTTCTGCGGATTCGCGTCTTCCGAATTGGCGTCTTCCGTTTGCGACACGCTTACGCCCGCGCCGTCGGCCGACCGGCCGCGACGTCCAATGGGGAGAGGGTTACTTCTTGCCGAGCGAGAACAGGCGAGTCTCGGTGCGAAGGTACATTCGCCCGTCGCTCACCGCTGGCGTGGCGTAGCTGCGTTCGGCCAGTTCGTTCTTGGCAACCAGACGGTACTTCTTGGCGGCATCGAGCACGACGACGGTGCCATCTTCTGAAGTGCAGTAGATGTACTTGCCGACGCGGATGGGCGAGCCGGAGTAATTGCCGCCGACCCGTTCTCGCCAGTGGGCTTTGCCATTCTTGGCGTCGAGACAGCTGACGATGCCGGTGTCATGCCAGACGAACAACATGTCGTTATAGGCGACCGGAGTGATGACGTAAGGGGCCGCCTTGCGAACTTCGTAGGCGACTTCGGCATCTTGTTCCGCGGTGCCAGGACGAACCGCCACGACTGCATCTCCGTTGCCACCTTGACCGGCGGTGCCAAACACCAGGCCTGCTGCGACCACTGGCGAGTTAACGCAACGTTTCACAAACACGTCCGAAGCGGACCACTTCACTTGACCGTTGTAGGGATTGAGTCCGCTGATGCCGTGATCGGTGCTGTGGAAGATCATCTCCGGCGTGCCATCGGCCGCCAGATAAATGCACGGCACGGAGTAGGCCGCCTTGCCGCCGGCACCACGCGGCGACTTCCATGCGATCTCGCCATTGTCGCGGCTGAGCGCGGCCAGGAAGCTCTCGCCGTTGTGGTCTTTGGTGACGATCACCGTGTCTTCAAACACGACCGGCGAGGTGCCGTAACCGTGGGCACTCTGGTAGCCACCAAGATCCTTGCGCCATTGTTCTTCGCCCGTCTCAAAGTCGAGCGAGATGACGAGATACTCTTCCGGCGTGGCCCAAGTGACGAACACGCTCTGTCCGTCGAGGGCTGGCGTGCTCGATGCGTAGCTGTTCTTGCGATGCAGTCGATGCGTGCCCGACTCGAAGGATTTGCTCCAAACCTCGCTGCCGTCGGTCGTGCTTCGGCAGTGAACATAGCGAGCTGCGGTTTCTGCATCGCCACTGGTGACGACGATCTTGTCGCCCCACACAACTGGAGAAGAATGTCCGGTGCCCTGCAGGGTAACTTGCCAGTTGTAGTCTTTGTCGGTCCACTCGGTGGGGATTGTCGTGGCGTCGCTTTGACCCGCGCCATTGGGACCGCGAAATCGCGGCCAAGGTTCGCCGTGGCTATGGGCGGCCGCCGCGATAAGGAGAACGGTCAACGCCGCACAAGCGAGTTGACGTAAGCCGCGTCTTTTCTGCTGAGCCAATGAAGCCGACAGCCGGGCGACTGTCTTAGTAGCTCGTCTCGCAAAATCCATTGTGCTTCTTCCTGACTGTTCTTGCTTCGTTCCAAACTAGCGGTTGATGTTGTATTCTTCGAGTTTTCGGTACAGGGTCGCGCGGCCGATGCCGAGTAACTTGGCCGCTTCGGCAACATTGCCGCTAGCTCGATCGAGTGCCTGCGTGATCAATCGCGGCTCCCAATCGGCGATGCGGAGTGACTCGATTTCATTCGAGCCGACTTCGCGGAGGCCCAGGTCGCCTGGTTCAATCGTGTTTCCGGAGGCCAGCACCACGGCGCTATCCATAACGTTTCGAAGTTGCCTCACGTTGCCGGGCCAGTGGTACGTTAGCAGTTTCTTGCGAGCGGCGCTAGAGAGTCGTAGCTTAGGCCGGCCGTGTTGGTTCTTGTAGTGTTCGAGGAACGAGTCGACGAGTCGCTCGATGTCTTCCTCTCGATCGCGTAGCGGCGGCAAGTCGAGTGCGAATACCGAGAGGCGGTAATAAAGGTCTTCGCGGAATCGCTTGTCGCGAACGTACTGTTCCAGGTCCTGGTTCGTGGCGGCAATCACGCGGACGTCGACCGAGACCGGCTCCGTTCCGCCGATCGGCAAGAAGGAGTGGCCTTCGAGAATGCGCAGCAGCTTCGCCTGTCCTTCGAGCGTCAGTTCTCCGACTTCATCGAGAAACAGCGTGCCGAGGTCGGCCTGCTGGAAGTAGCCGTCGTGATCGCGATCGGCACCGGTGAAGGCACCGGCCTTGTGTCCGAATAGCTGGCTTTCGATCAAGTCTGCTGGAATCGCGGCACAGTTGACCGACAACATCGGTCGATCGCTACGGGGACTGGCTCGATGCACGGCCCGGGCGACCAGTTCTTTACCGGTTCCGCTTTGGCCTCGCACCAAGACACAACCAGTCGCGGCGGCGATTCGCTTGATACGGTCCTTGAGCTCGATCATGGCCGAACACTCGCCGACCATCTCGTCGTAGCCGGGCGATTTGGCCACCAGTTGTTGATAGTCGTTTTGTAGGTTCGTCTGTTCGCGGGCGCGAGCCAGCGCGACGGTGAGAATGTTCGCCAAGGAAAGCGTGAAGTCGAATTCCGATTGGCTGAAGCGTTCGTAGTCGCGGTAGACGTGGAGTGCGCCCAGTAGCCGTCCGTCACGTTGAAGCGGAACACACAACGCGTCTGCGAAATGTTGAAGGCTATCGGCCTGCTCCGCCTGACGTTGATTGGCGATCCACACGGCGTGGCCCTGTTCGACGACCAACTCGGTCAGCGAACGACTCAAGCGGACCTGGTCTGCCGCTTCGGCGGGAATCACCTTCTTCGGTTTCAGTTCCCCTTCTTCGTTGACCCACAAGAAACCGACCACGGCGGCCGATGTACGCAGCCGCAATAATTCGAGCGACTGTTTGACAACGTCGTCCGGATCGGTGCAGCCGAGCAGCTTGATGCTCAGTTGATAGAGCACGAGCAGCTCTTGCGCTTGGGCCGTATTGTTGAGGGCGGCGATGGCGAACGCATCGACATCGTCGAAGGACATCACGTGATCGCAGACGATGGTCTGCGTCACTTTGTTGTCATCAGGAAGATCGGCCGTGGGTGGACTGGCTGTTTCGTGATACGAAAACTCAGTGGAGCCGAGGCGAATCGTGCAGCCGTCGGTCAGCGTGGCGTCATCGATCTTCCGGTCGTTGACGTAGGTGCCGTTGCGACTGCCGGCGTCTTTGACGAACCAGCGATCTCCGTCCAACTCGACAGTGGCGTGAACTCGCGAGCAGAGCGGGTCGGTGAGCACGACGGCGCATTGCAGCCCCCGCCCAATCCGGTTAGGAATATCCGGTTCCAGGCGGAAGTTGGTGCCGACGCGTTTTCCGAGTGTCATCGTTAAGTAGTGGTACACGTCCACCAATATAACAGCCGCCAGAACGCGATAAACCCAGTTGTTTCACCGTTATTGAGGCAGCCCCCCTCGAACTGCGTAACGACTGGCACGGTAACGAGTTCGCGAAGGCGATATTTCTTGTTCTTCATGCGGATCGATGAACAAACCGGCAATCTCACACGTAGACAGTAGTCATAGAGGGAGACGATTCGCCGCGGATTCAATTCACGCTAATTTTCAAAGTTGGCGGGCGAATTGTCACGCAGAGGGGATTTCTGCGGAGAGGGATTCTCTTGGGAACCGGCAGGGCTGCCCGCTGTTTTCGCGGACTCGACTGGGGATGGAGTTCACAAGAGCAGTGGAGTTCACAAAAGCAGTGGAGTTCGCAACGAGCATGCGCCGCGGTTGTTCGCTTCCCCCCGCCACAGAGACCTGTTCGCTCGCTTTGTGCTGGGGTTCACATTGAGGTACACAGGACGCTGGCACCGGTGCTGCTAAGACCGAATTGCCGTGCTGGCACGATAGTTTATCTGTCTTGCCTCGTTGTCGAAACTTGTATATGATTCGTCCGCCGATAAATAAGTCCTTTGAAATAAACAGCTTAGGGCTATTGCTGCCGGTTTCGGGGCATCGAGTCAGCCGTTTTCACGTTTGCCGAAGAAGGGACGTAATTGATGAAGTTGATCGGAAACAGCGCCAGGAGCAAATCGCGGCTGATTTCTCTCCTTCTATGCAGCGTCGTCGCAATCAGTTGTGTCGGTTTCATGGCAACTGGAACCGCGGCGGATTCCGAAGGCCCTAAGGCCCCGAAGGCTTTGGACCGCCGGGTTACTCAACTCGTGGCGTTGATGCTGCCTCGTCAGCATCTCTCTCGTCGGCACCTCGATAACGAAATTTCCGAGCGTCTGCTCAACAACTATCTCGAGACGCTCGATCCGATGAAGCTCTATTTCTACGAATCGGACGTGGCGGCATTTCGTCGTTGGCAGCACGATCTCGACGATCAAATCATGCGTGGCGACATTCGCTTCGCGCACGATGTTTATCAAGTATTCCTGGCCCGCATGGATCAGCACCTCAAGTTGGTCGATGAGTTGGTCGCGATTGAGCACGATTACACGCAGGACGAATACCTGAACACCGATTTCGAGGGACGCTTGTTTATTCGCGACCCGCTCGAAGCGCGTGAGCGTTGGCGCCGTCAGATCAAGTACGACTTGTTGCGACAGCGAGTTGCGGAAGTGGAGCCGGCCAAGGGGCGGGACAAGATCCGCCGCCGTTACCAGAGCTTCGCTCGCTACAAGAAGCAAGCCGATACCGACGAAATCCTGGAAACGTATCTCACGTCGCTGACCACGGCCTACGACCCGCACACGTCGTACATGTCGCCGACGACGCAAGAGAACTTCGATATCATCATGCGTCTTCAGCTCGACGGCATCGGCGCCTCGCTGCAGGCGATTGATGGTGAGACGGTCGTACATCGCATCATCGCCGGTGGGGCGGCCGACAAAGACGGTCGCTTGAAGCCCAAGGATCGCGTGATTGGCGTTGGCCAAGGCGTGGAAGGTCCGATCGAAGACGTTGTCAACATGCGACTCAACGATGTTGTCAACAAGATTCGTGGTAAGGCCGGGACGGTGGTCCGTCTTCAGGTCACCGACGAAAAGGGTGTCGAGACCAAGGTCTACGACATTACCCGGGCCAAGATCAAATTGGACGACTCGGCGGCGCGTGGTGAAGTTATTGAAGGCGGGACCAAAGCAGATGGCTCACCGTTCAAGGTTGGCGTGATCAATCTGCCCAGCTTCTATATGGACATGGAAGGTGCCCGCCGACAACTGCCTGACTACAAGAGCACGACTCGCGATGTTCGTCGACTGTTGGAGGACTTCAAGTCCCAGGGCATCGATGCCGTGATGGTCGACTTGCGTCGCAACGGCGGCGGTTCTTTGACCGAAGCGATCAATCTGACGGGTTTGTTCATCGATCAAGGTCCGGTCGTCCAGATCAAGGGTGCCGGGGGCCATGTTGAACCATATAGCGATATGGTGCCCGGCTCGACCTGGGACGGTCCGCTTGTGGTGCTGACTAGCAAGTTCAGCGCGAGTGCCAGTGAGATTTTTGCCGGTGCGATTCAGGACTACCGACGCGGTCTGATCGTGGGTGACTACACGACCCACGGTAAGGGAACCGTGCAGAGCCTGCTCGACTTGGGCTCGCAGATTTTGCGAATCAAGAATCCTCCGCAGTGGGGAGCTTTGAAGATCACGATTCAGCAGTTCTATCGCCCCAATGGCGACAGCACCCAGAATCGTGGCGTTTTGTCCGATGTTGAATTGCCGTCGTTGACGACGCATCTCGACGTCGGCGAGAGCGATCTCGATTTCGCGTTGGCGTTCGACAGCGTCAAACCGGCACCGTTCGCCACGACCAACATGGTCAACGACAACATGATCGGTCAGATCAAAGCTCAGTCGAAGCGACGGCTGGAAACGTCTGAAGATTTCGATAAGGTTGAGAAACGCATCGTCCGCTACAAGAAACAGAAGGCGGAGAAGCGAATCACGCTCAACGAAGAGCGTTACCTGGCCGATCGAAAAGAGCTCGACGACGAGGCCGAGAAGGAAGAGGAAGAAGCGCAGGAGATGAGCCAGAAGCCGGTCGTCAAACGCGACTTCTACTTCGACGAGGCGATGGCGGTCACCATCGACTACGTGAAGCTGTTCAGCGGCGAGAAGCTGGCCCAGTTTCCCATCGAAGCGAAAAACGACTAAGCGAGCCGCTTACGTGGTCGGCAGCGGCAAACGAATTACGTGAGCCGCAAACGGAGACCGTCGTAAGCGAGTTCCATGTTGGCTGGTAGCGTGGCGTTGACTGCCTCGTGTTCCAACTCGTGGCACATGTGCGTGAAGTACGTCTTCTTGGCGCCGATCTTCTCCGCCAGCTCGATCGACTCTTCCAGCGAGAGATGGGTCGGGTGAGGCCGTGCTCGCAGCGCGTCGAGGATCAGAACATCCAGGCCATTAAGCTTGGCCAGGCTCTCCTCGGGAATCACGTTCGTGTCAGTGCAGTAGGCGATGTTGCCGAAGCGAAATCCGAGCACGTCGAACCGTCCATGTTGCAGGCGAAGTGGGATGCACTTGGCTCCCAAAAGTTCAAGCGGTTCGGTGGTGATTCGGCGAAACTCGACTTGCGGAACGCCGCCGCTGTGAATCGGTACACCGCTAAAGGCATAATCGAAAGAGTGCCGAATTCGGCTCTCCACGTGATCCTCGCAGTAGAGCGGCAATGGGTGTCCCAGATAGAAGGGGAATAGCCGCACATCGTCCAGGCCGAACAGATGGTCGGCGTGCTCGTGCGTGTAGAGAACCGCGTGGATGACCCCAATCCCTTCGCGCAGCAGCTGGTGCCGCATGTCGGGCGTGGTGTCGATCAGCAGGTTTCCCTCCGGCAGACCGAGTGCCAGGCTACAGCGGGTTCGCTTGTTCTTGGGGTTTTCGCTCACACAGGTAGCGCAGCCGCAACCGATGGCGGGAACGCCTACGGAGGTGCCGGTGCCCAAGAAAATGAGCTCGCCAGCGAATTCAGTTGTATGTACTTGTCTTTCCACGGCCCCATTATGTCGAAAAGTTGCGTCAACGGTACGTGCCTCTGGCGGCGATAGCATTTAGCGAGGGTGAACGCTTGTCTGCGCGGTCGGCATCCCCAGCGGGCGCCTCGGGCATTCGTTGTTGACCGGTTTGCCTAATCGCTGTAAACTTTCTCGTGGAAACGTGTTAGGTTGTCTTGCCTCGTGCAACGGGACGCTCCCATCTGGTTGATTAGCGTTCGGTTGCATTTCTTTATTTGTCACAATTTTGGCTCGCGCTATGGAACAGGTTCTAGAGAAAATTTGGGAGGCGGTCGGCTCCGCCGCCGGTGGAGTGCTGCGTACGTTTGAACGAGGCGTCACCGGCGTTTTCGGTTCGGCGAATGCTCGTACCGTCAAACGAATGCAGCCCCAGGTCGATGCGATTGCCGCTCTGGAGCCCAAGTTCGAGGCGATGTCGAACGAGGAACTCGCGGAGCAAACCAAGCTCTTCCGCGAGCGATTGAAGAACGGCGAAACGCTTGACGACATAATGGTCGAGGCGTTTGCCGTCTGTCGCGAAGGTGGCAAGCGGTTTCTCGGCATGCGCCACTACGATGTGCAGATGATCGGTGGTATGGTCCTGCACAGCGGGGCGATTGCCGAAATGGTCACCGGTGAAGGTAAGACGTTGGTGGCCACGCTGCCGACCTATCTCAACGCCCTCGCCGGAAGCGTTCATGTCATTACCGTCAACGACTATCTCGCTCGCCGCGATATGGAGTGGATGGGCCCGCTCTACATGCAGCTGGGCCTGACCGTGAACGCGATTTATAGCGGCATGGAGCCTGCTGATCGCCAAGCGGCTTATGCATGCGATATCACGTACGGCACCAACAACGAGTTCGGCTTCGATTACCTGCGCGACAACATGAAGATGGCCGCGCATGGCGATGACCGCTTCCCCAAGAGTCAGCAGCAGGTACAAGGTCCGCTCAACTTCGCGCTGATCGACGAAGTCGACAATATCCTGATCGACGAAGCCCGAACGCCGCTGATTATCTCCGGACCGGCGTACGACAACCCCCGTAAGTATGCCGAGGCGGATCGCATCGCCCGCAAGCTAACGCGGGAGACGCACTTCACCGTCAAAGAAAAAGAACATTCGGCGCACCTGACCGACGAAGGCGTCCGCGAGGCAGAACGACTGGTCGGCGTGGAGAGCTTCTACACCGCGGGCAACATGGAGTGGCCCCACCTGATCGATAATGCCCTCAAGGCCCATCATCTCTACAAGCGAGATGTGAATTACGTCGTCAAAGAGGGGCAGATCATTATTGTCGACGAATTCACGGGTCGTCTGATGGAAGGCCGGCAGTGGAGCGACGGACTGCACCAGGCGACGGAAGCCAAGGAAGGGGTCAAGATTAAGGAAGAGACCCAGACGCTGGCGACGATCACGCTGCAGAATTTCTTCAAACTCTACAAGAAGCTGGGCGGTATGACCGGTACCGCGCTGACCGAAGCGGGCGAGTTCTGGAAGATTTACGAACTCGACGTGATTGCGATTCCGACCAATCGTCCTCTCCAGCGGATCGAATCAGCGGATACCATTTATCGGTCGGAGCAAGAGAAGTACTCCGCTATTGCCGATGAGATCGAACGGATGAACCGCTGGGACACGGTCGAGTTCTCCAACGGCGATGCCTTGTTGGGCACCATCAAGACGGAGTCCGATGACGAGGTCGAGGTCGTTCCCAAGGGAGCCAAGAATCCCGAGAGCATCAAGCGTAGCGATATTCGATCGGTACAACGGAAAGGCCGTCCGATCCTGGTCGGTACCGTGTCGATTGAAAAAAGTGAAACGCTCTCGGCGTTGCTCGACAAACGCGGTATCAAGCACGAAGTCTTGAACGCCAAACAGCACAAGCGCGAGGCCGAAATCGTCGCCCAGGCAGGCCGGCGCGGCGCGACGACAATCGCCACGAACATGGCCGGCCGTGGTACCGATATTGTGCTCGGTGGAAATCCCGAGACCATGGCTTGGGCCGAACTGCAAGACAAGTATGCTTCCCGGCTCGACGTGCCTCGCGAAGAGTGGGACTCGCTCGTCGACAAGATTCGCACCGAAGAGAATATGGATACCGAAGGGGACGAGCTGCGCAGCTATGGCGGCTTGCACATCATCGGTACCGAACGGCACGAAGCCCGACGAATCGACTTGCAGCTTCGCGGTCGTAGTGGTCGTCAAGGCGATCCCGGTAGCAGCCGGTTTTACCTGTCTCTAGAAGATGACCTGATGCGGATCTTTGCCGGCGAGTGGGTCAAGAATGTACTCACGCGTTTGGGCATGAAGGAAGGGGAAGCCATCGAGAGCAAGATGGTTTCTCGCCGTATCGAAGGAGCTCAAAAGAAGGTCGAAGAAAAGAACTTCGAAGCTCGTAAGAACCTGCTCGAATACGACGAAGTGATGGACGAGCAGCGCAAGCGCGTCTATCAGTATCGCCAGGACATTCTCGACGGTGCCAACTGCAAGCAGCTGATTCTGGACATGATCGATACTCAAGTGCGACACCACTTGGGTGATTTCCTGCGTCCCGATTTTGGCAGCGAGACGTTTGCCGCATACGCCAGTAGTCAGCTTGGTGTCGATCTCGATGCCCGCGATTTCCGCAACACCGACTTCAAGACGGCCGACGAATTTGCCAAAAGCGAGGCGGAGCGGATGGCCGAAACACAGGTGCTAGACGCGGTCGATGAGAATCTCTCCGATGGCGAGGACCCCAAGGATTGGAAGTGGGAAGCGCTGGCCAAGATGGTCCAGGCTCGCTGGCGCATTTCGGTACGTGATCGAGAACTCAAGAAGCTCGGTCGCGATGGCGTGGCTGAGATGCTCATCGACAAGGCCCGCGAAGCAGTCCATAAGATCGATCTCAATGAGGGAGCCGGTTACCTCGACCAAGACTTCCCGCTTCTAACCGCAATCGATTGGGTGCGAAACAAGTTCGCGATTGAATTGAATGTCGACGATTGCCGCGACTTCGATCAAGGAGCGTTCGAAGATCTTGTCATTGAAAAGGCAGGCGAGTCATATGCCCAACGCGAGATCGAATTCCCGGTCATGGCAGGGCTGTTGCACTACACGATCAAAGACTCGGGTGGTCAGAAGCGTTACGATCGCGAGGCGTTGGTCCGATGGGCTCAGGAGCGGTTTGGGGTCGAGATTTCGCTTGAAGACCTGAAGCGAAAACAGCGCGACGAGATTCGCGATCTTCTCATTGAGCGTAGTCGCGAAAATTACAAGAAGTCAGAGGAAGTCGCTGACGAACTGCGTGACCGACTCGACGAATTGTTCTCCTCCTCCGCACATGGTTCCGATATTCCGGAAGAGAAGCTCGACCGGTTGGTGAAGTGGGCCAACGACAAAATGAACGCCGAGTTGAGCAGCGAGGAGTTAGCCAAGCTTGACGCCGGAGCGTTCGATGGGCGTTTGTCACGAGCGTTCCAAGATTGCTTTTGCCCTGAGATTCGCCGCATGGAGCGATCGCTCGTGCTGCAGTTGCTCGATTCGGCTTGGAAAGATCATCTGCTGGCCATGGATCACCTGCGCAGCAGTATCGGACTTCGTAGCTACGCTCAAGTCGATCCCAAGGTGGAATACAAACGTGAAGGCATGCGAACGTTTGAGGGCATGTGGGATTCGACCTTTGAGCGTGTTACCGATCTCGTCTTCCGTATGGAGCACCTGGACGAGCAGTTCGTTTCCTCGACTTGGGTGGAGTCTTCGGCCGACCATGCCCAGGCCCAGTCGGTCCGCGACATGGCGGCAGAAACGGGTGGCGAACAGGACGAAACCTACGACGGTTCAGAGCAGAAGAAGCTCGAGCCGATTCGCAATCGCCAGGAGCGTGTCGGACGTAATGCCCCGTGCCCCTGCGGTAGCGGTAAGAAGTACAAGAGTTGTTGCATGAGAAAAGCAGGCTAGTGGTTCTGACGAGCCCTAGATCTCGCGTGTGCTCATGATGAGTCGATAAACTGGATTGAACCCGTTTGCGTAAAGGAAGACGCGGATGGTCGGTTATCTACTTAACGTCGTCTATCTGGCGGTCGTCGTCGCGGCCAGTCCGTGGCTGATCTATTCTGCCATTCGCAAGGGCAAGTATCGCCAGGGCTTTGGCGAGAAAATGCTGGGGCGCGTTCCGTGTCGCAGCGGGGACGCAACCTGTGTCTGGCTGCACGCGGTCAGCGTTGGTGAAGTGAAATTGCTCCGTCCGCTGGTTCGCCAGTTGGCAGCAGAGCGCCCGGACTGGGAGTTGGTGATCTCCACCACGACCCGCACTGGACGCGCTCTGGCCAGAGAAGTTTTTCCGGACCACCTCACATTTTATTGTCCACTCGATTTCACCTGGGCGGTGCGTGGGGCGTTACGTCGCGTCCGTCCCGATATTCTCGTGCTCGCCGAACTGGAACTGTGGCCGAATCTGATTCGTTTGGCTCGCCGTAGTGGCGCGAACGTGGCGGTGGTCAACGGTCGCATGAGCGACAACAGCTTCCCCGGCTACCGTCGTATTCGTCCAATCATTCGCCGGCTGCTTGGGCACGTTCAGCTCATCGCTTGTCAGAACGAACAATACGCCGATCGGTTTCGCCAGCTAGGAGCGGATGACGAGACCGTATCGGTTACTGGCTCGATCAAGTTTGATGGAATCGAGTCCGATCGCGAGAACCCGATCACGCGATCTCTGGTCGAGTTGGCCGAGTTCTCGCCAGGCGACGTTGTCTTTACCGCGGGCAGTACACACGTTGGCGAGGAAGACGCGGCGCTCGAGGCGTACGTGAAGCTGCGCCGTCGCCATCCGGAGTTACGGTTGGTTCTCGTGCCACGCCACCCGGAGAGATTTTCAGAGGTCGCCCGCATGCTGCGAGGCTCGGGTGTTTCTTGGCAAAAGCGAAGCGAGCTTCAGGCGAAAGACGAAGGTCACGTTCTGCATGAGACAGGTGGGGATTCGCCTCGCGTTCTGCTGGTCGACACGATCGGGGAGCTGTCAGCCTGGTGGGGGGCGACCGATATTGCGTTTGTCGGCGGTAGTCTGATTTCGCATGGCGGGCAGAACATGATCGAACCGGCGGCACTTGGTGCGGCAATCTGTTTCGGCGAAAGCACCCACAATTTTCGCGATGTGGTTTCCAGCCTGCTTCGAGCCGACGGGGCTGTCGTCGTGGAGGATGCCACGGCACTTACCAAGTTCATTGCAAAATGTCTGGAGGATCGGCACTATGCCCAGACGCTAGGACGTCGAGCCGCGGATGTCGTGGCCGCTGGCCGTGGAGCCACGGAGAGAACATGCGATCTCGTGATGGAGCTTGGCGAAGTGCTGGCGGGGAGTCACGGTTCAAAATGGTCGACCCGACGGGCTGCCTAATCTCTTGTCGGGCTCTGTTAGCGACGCGGCCCTTTCTTCTGTTTGAGTTGGGACTCCGTTACCGAGCGGTGCGGGGTGACAAATTACCCCAGACGAGTTGCGAGACTTACCAAGCGAGGCCTATAATGCCCGCATTCCGAGAGACTTCAAAACGACAATGAATGTCGTGGACATAATGCAGATTCAATGCGGGAGATAAATTAGTGGCATCTGGAAAATACCTGTTTACGAGCGAAGCGGTCAGCATGGGTCACCCCGATAAGCTGGCGGATCAGATTTCGGACGGCATTCTCGACGCGTTCTTTAGCCAGGACCCGGAGAGCCGCGTTGCCTGTGAGACGATGGTTACCACCGGGATCGCGGTCATTGCTGGTGAGATCACCAGTAAGGCCGTCGTCGATTATCAAGAGGTCGTTCGGCGTGTGATTAACGAGGCAGGCTATACCGACGATGCGATGGGCATCTGTGGTGATACTTGTTCTGTGATGGTCTCCGTCGACAAGCAGAGCCCCGATATCGCTTTGGGTGTCGATGCCGAAACTTCGCAGAGCCAAGACACGGGTGCCGGCGACCAGGGTCTCATGTTTGGCTACGCCTGCAACGACACTCCTGAATTGATGCCGATGCCGATCGCCCTCTCGCATCGCATCCTGAATCGCCTTACCGAAGCCCGTCAAAAGGGAGAGGTGAGCTGGTTGCGACCGGACAGCAAGAGTCAGGTCACGATCGAGTACGATGGCGACCGTGCGGTGCGTATCCACACTGTCGTGGTATCCACGCAGCACGATCCAGATGTCACGAACGACGAGATTCGCGAGTTCGTTATTGAGAAGGTCATCAAGCCGGAATTGCCGGCAGAGCTCGTCGACGACGACATCATTTTCCATGTCAATCCGACCGGTCGCTTCGTCGTGGGTGGTCCGCACGGTGACTGTGGTCTGACCGGCCGCAAGATCATCGTCGATACCTATGGCGGTTGGGGACGTCACGGTGGTGGAGCGTTCTCCGGCAAGGACCCCACAAAGGTCGATCGCAGTGCCGCTTACATGGCTCGCCACGTGGCCAAGAACATTGTCGCCGCGGATCTGGCCGAGCGTTGTGAAGTGCAACTCGCCTACGCGATCGGTGTCGCTGAGCCAGTCAGTGTTCACGTCGATACTCAAGGAACGGGTCGTATTGATGACGATCGGATCTGTGAGGTCGTTCGCGAAGTGTTTGAACTGACTCCCAGCGGGATTATTAAGTACCTCGACTTGCGCCGTCCGATTTATCGTGCAACGGCAGCGGGAGGACACTTTGGGCGAGACGAATTCTCTTGGGAGAAGACCGATCGCGCTGCGGAACTGGCTGAGAAGGCCGGCGCCGCGACTGCGTAGTAGGCGATATTGCGGCATCAGCAATGTCGTCGAGTTGGTGATGTGGATGGTTGCGGTTGGGCGATACCCGCGGATGCGGGTGCCGCGTGCGGTTTCCACTAGCTGTTGAAAACAAGGAGGTCGGTGCATGGACGCGCACCTCACATTGTATCGTCGCGGCGTGGTTGGCCGCGTGCCAGTTGCGGTTGCCGTCTGCGCCGCCGGTTGCGTATTGCTGCTGACTGCGGCCTCGTTGCTGCTCTGGCGAAGGTTCAGCGGAGCGCTTGTTTCCCCGCTGAATGCGTCGGCGCTGATCGTGGTTTCCGCTTTCCTAGTGGCATCACTTGCAGCTGTACTCCAAGTTGTGTTGAATTGGACCACTCCCGGATCGAGGCCATTGCGTATCGCCCTGCTAGGCCTTTGCCTTGTCGGGGTGGTCGCGACTGCCGGAAGTTTGAGTCTTGGCGGAACGTCGACTCTCGGCCTCACGCTGCTGTGGGGACCACCTGCGCTAGCGACTCTCGTGCCACTTGCCGTAGCCGCCTTGAGAGGAGGTCGTGCTCGTCGCTCAAGTGACCACGCACACGCTGCCGATTCTCCGGCTCGTGGTCAAGAGTCGCGTATTCAAAGAGTCGATTCGCCACACCTGGCCTCTCGGGTACCGGCCCCTCATTTTCCGCCGGAGAACGTCTCACAGCAGGTGACCCGTAGTCGATCGGAGGACGATCGCGACGTCTGCCGCGGCTGGATTCGGGCCTCCTTCGACGAAGGTCAGCGTCAGCAGGTGGTTCACCTGGCATTCTGCCCGCCGTTTGAGACCTTGCCCGAGTTGTCGACCTCCGTGGCCGATGGCTCGACTGTCGAGATCAAGCATGCCCAGTTGATGCCGTACGGTGCCCGCGTAGAATTGAAGCGTGACCGGTCGTCGAAGGAACCATCGTCGGCTCTATTGCGTTTTTCTGCGGTCGAGGTTCGTGCCGCAAGTTAGGGTGGAATGATGGCCCGCTGGCCCCGTCGTACTTGGACGACGATCTTCACGTACGCCGTGATCTTCATTGGCTTCCCGTTACTCTGCTACCTGGCGTGGCGGTTTGTGCGAGGGTATTAGCGAAGCTTGCCACCGACTCGAATTCGCATCGATTCGAGTGATGCGAGCGAGTCCGCAATCATCATGGCGTTGCACGGCAGTAAGTTGGCACCAAGGAAAGGGTTTCCATGACACGCGGTATTCAGGTCGAAGCGTTACGCGCCAAGTTGGCTCAGGCTGGCCAGGAGCACCTCCTCGCGTTCTGGGACGAACTCGACGGTTCGTCGCAAGAGCGGCTTGCAGAGCAGCTTGACTCATTGGATCTCGATCAGATCACGCGTCTCTATCAAGCCAACGACGCGGAAGAAGATCTGGCGGCCGTGGCGATGCGGGCGGAGCCGCCACCGGCGATTCGCTTGGGTGCCGTGGATAACTCAATCGAACCAGAGGCGGCTCGGCAGCGAGGAGAGCAGGCTTTGCGAGATGGCAAAGTCGGCGCCTTGTTGGTCGCAGGAGGGCAGGGGACTCGGCTTGGATTTGAGCACCCGAAGGGGCTCTTTCCGATTGGTCCCGTTTCGCAGGCCACACTGTTTCAGATTCACATCGAAAAGGTCATTGCTACCGCACGGCGTTACGGAAAGAGTGTGCCGCTCTATGTGATGACCAGTCCTGTGACCGATCAAGAGACTCGCCAGTTTCTGGCCGAGCACGATCGCTTCGGCCTGCCGGAAGAAGATCTGTTCGTTTTCTGTCAGGGAACCATGCCGGCAGTCGATATCGAAACTGGTCGCATTCTGTTGAGCGACAAGGGTGAGCTGTTCCAGAGCCCGGACGGTCACGGTGGAATACTCAAGGCCCTGCGCAAGACGGCGGCACTCGACGACATGGCCCGCCGCGGAATCGAAGAGCTGTTCTACTTCCAGATCGACAACCCGCTGGCCACGATTTGCGATCCCGAGTTCGTTGGATATCACATGCTCTCCGGCAGCGAGTACACCTTACAGGTAGTTGGCAAAGACTCCCCGCAGGATCGTCTTGGCAATGTCGTGATGGTCGACGACCAGGTGCGAATCATCGAGTACAGTGACCTACCTGACGAAGCGGCTGAGCAGCGGAACGCCGACGGTTCGCTCAAGATTTGGGCCGGCAGCATCGCCGTGCATATGCTCTCGGTCGACTTTCTCTCGCGCGTGGCCGATAGTGACGCGGGTTTGCCGTTTCATCGGGCCATCAAGAAGGTCTCCACGATTGACGAAGCTGGTCAGGCCATCGAACCGGCCGAGCCGAACGCGATGAAGTTCGAACAGTTCATTTTTGATCTCGTGCCGATGGCGAAGCAGACGCTATCGGTCGAGGTCGATCCCGCAGTGACCTTCGCAGCCCTCAAGAATCCGCCGGGAGCCCCCAAGGAAACGGCTGAGTACGTGCAGCGGCTAATGGGCAATATGCATCGAGCTTGGCTTTGCCAGGCTGGTGCGGAGGTGGCCGACGACGTGGCTGTCGAGGTGAGCCCTCTTTATGCCCTCGACGCTGGGCAGATGGCCGAGCGAATCGAGCCTGGCACGGTTGTGTCGGAAGATACCTATTTCTGCTAAGCTGACGCGATCACGAGCGGGATTCGCCGCCGCATTGTGGCGATTTGTTTTCGAACGCGAACGCTCATTCATTTGAACCGCCACTCTACAGAGATAACCCAACGAATTATGCTTCACGCGATCATCATGGCCGGCGGTGCCGGTACTCGTTTCTGGCCGGCCAGTCGTACTCTGATGCCCAAGCAATTGTTGACGCTCTCGGGCGAGCGTTCCATGATTCAAGGCACGATCGACCGCCTCGACGGCCTCGTGCCGGCGGACAACATGTTGATCGTTACGAATCATCGCCTCGTCGATGGCATTGCCCAGCAGTTGCCGGAACTACCGGAGAGCGGCATCTTGGGTGAACCGTGTAAACGTGACACCGCTCCGTGTATTGGTCTAGCCGCTCTGCAAGTCTGTCGTAACGATCCGGAAGGAATCATGGCGGTGATGCCTTCGGACCATGTGATTCAGGCGACCGATAAATTTCAGGCGGCGATTCAGCAAGCGGCGGCCTTGGTCGAAGAATCGCCAGAGCGAATCGTGACCTTCGGCATTCGTCCCACCTACCCGGCAGAAATTTTTGGCTACATCGAACGGGGTGACGAACTCACCACAAGCGGTGACGCGGCGGCCGCCTTTCAGGTCGCGCAATTTCGCGAGAAACCCGATGCGGCGACTGCCCAGCAGTATCTCGACTCGGGAAACTTCTACTGGAACGCGGGCATCTTTGTCTGGAAGGCGTCGAAGATCTTGCGTGAGTTGCAGGAGCGACAGTCGGAGATGTTCGCTCACCTTCAAGCGATCGAAGACGCGGCTGGCACAGATGGCTACGACGAAGTCTTGCGAGAGCGATTTGCGGCGATCAAGGGCGTGTCGATCGACTACGCGGTCATGGAGCACGCGACCGATGTGGTCGTGATCGAGGCGCCCTTTGATTGGGACGACGTCGGCAACTGGCCTTCGTTGGCCAGGCTCTTGGGCACGGACGACAATGGCAACACCATCGACGCCAAACACCTCGGCATCGATACCTCGGGGTGTATCATTCGCGGCGACGACGAGCACCTGATTGCGACCCTGGGCATCGAGGACTGCATCGTGGTTCATACGCCCGATGCGACGTTGGTGGCGGACCGCAAGAATGAGGAGTCGATCCGCCAACTGGTGAAAATGATCGAGGAAAACGACTGGCAGCAGTATCTGTAGGCCGTTTTTTGGCGAATTTTGGTGCTCCCTCTCTGGGGTTCTCTCTCGCTGGTGGGCACCGCATGAAATACCCAGGCCGCAAGGTCGAATCGCCTTGCCCAGGCGGCACGTCTGGCAAATGCGTCATGGCATGAATTCCCGGTAGCCGAAATTACGTGCATAGGCGATCGTCCCGTTGCCTGTCATGTTCGGATTTGCTGTGAACGTGACAGCCGACTTCCCCTGGGAGGACTCTTGTCCATGCGTTTGCTTCCCCCGTCGACGAGCGAAAATCGTGTCGTCGCGCTTTCGATTTGTGTTCCTGGCAGCTCGACCGATGCCCCCGCTGCTAGCACGATAGATGTGGACCGGCTCGTCGCCATGGCCGGCTCCAGCAAGCTTCCTGTTACCTGGGGAGTTTCGCCACAGGATATGGAGACGATGTACGACCGATTGGGGGCGAATCGGGAGCACCACGAGTTGGCACTTCTCGGCGATGCGACTTGGCTGGGCTCGAACGGCTCGCGAGGCACCATGGTACGCGTGCTGAACGCGGCAGCCGAGGCGGGAGAGACGATCGGCCAGGCTCCTACGAGCCTGTTGCTCTCTGGTGTTCCGCTGGAGGCCGATTTCGATTTGCTGGCCAAGCACGGCATCAATATTGTCGGTCGAGACGTGCCTGCGGCGGTGAATGCCAAAGGATCACGAGGATCCAGTCGCGGCGGCTCGCTACGCACGCTTCGATTTGGTGTCTGGGAGTTTCCCGCCACGATTGCCTTGCCAAGAGCAAGCTCACGATTCTCCCTGCTGGGCGGAAACATGCACCGCGTGATCGAGCGAGCAGGAGAACGTGGAGAGCTGGTACACATCGCGGTGGATGGTCCGGCACTGCTCAAGAACGCGACCGAGCTTCGGGCGCTTGAGCGTCTCATGGAGCGACTGGCGACGATGCGACAACAGGGCCGAATGCAGGTGCAGACGCTATCGAGCATCGCCTCGCAATTGGGACATTCTTCCGACCGACAGTCGGCGACGTCCATTCTTCGTTCGCCAGCGGCTTAGGATTCTTGCACTTCTCTGGAAGTGGTTTGGCGGCCAAGATTTGTCGCAGATTGGCACGCGCTACCGCCAGAAAGAATCGCGGTTCCTACTTGGTTTCCTTGAGGGCGCTCCACCCAAGGAAGGAAACCATCAGCCCACCGACGATGAACCCGATATCCAGCGTTAAGGTCTCAAGGCGGCCAAAAGGCAGCCCGCTGATCGCGTTGAGGAGAAAAATGGCTGCAATCAGCAGTCCTGAGACGATACCAGTGATGCACATCGCGTGGGGCATAGGAGATTTTGATAGGGCGTAGGGGGGACGCGATTCGTAGATCCGATCTAGTATAATTCGAGCGTCGGAGCCCTTCCAGGCGATCCACTGTCCCTCGGGCAGCCGGTTGTCCGGGGGCGGGCGTCAACGCGAAAACGAATCAACTTCCTCCAACAATATCGAGTCTTATGTCGCCAGAGAGTAACGTACAAACGGATCGTTGGCAACGGCTGCGAGAGCAGATGCCGGTGTCTCGCGAGTGGATTTATCTGGATCATGCGGGCGTTGGCCCCATTTCCGCCCCGGCCCGAGCGTGCGTGCTCGACTGGGCTGAGGAGGCCACCAACGACGGTGCGAGCAACTGGGCTCGTTGGCATCAGGGCGTCGAGAATGCTCGTAAGTCGGCCGCCACGCTGGTCGGCGCATCAACAGACGAGATCTCGCTGGTTAAGAATACGACCGCCGGCATCTGCGTGGTCTCGGAAGGATTTCCCTGGAAGGAGGGGGACAACATCGTCGTACCGGCGAATGAGTTCCCGTCGAATCTATATCCTTGGATGATTCTTGAAGCCAAGGGCGTCGAGACGCGGCGGGTTCCCGTGGAAGATGGCCGCTTGGATCTCGACCGCATGGCGGCTGCCTGCGATGATCGTACTCGCATTGTTTCAGCGAGTTGGATTAGCTACTCCAGCGGTTGGCGCAACGACGTGGCCGCGCTCGCCCAGATGGCACATGATAACGGTGCTTTGTTCTTCTTGGACGCGATTCAAGGACTCGGTGTTTTCCCGCTCGACGTGGAAGAGACGGGCGTCGACTTCCTGGCTGCCGATGGTCACAAGTGGATGCTTGGTCCCGAGGGTGCTGGCATTCTCTACGTTCGTCGCGAGCATCTCGACTTGCTGCAGACGACCGGGGTCGGCTGGAACAGCGTCAAGCAGGAACGTGATTTCGGTCTAATTGATCTCGATCTCAAGCCGACTGCCGAACGCTTTGAAGGTGGCACACAGAATATGGTTGGTTTTCTTGGCCTGGGTGCCAGCCTGGATCTCCTGCTCTCTTGCGAAATCGAGGCCGTTGGTAAGCGGGTGCTGGAGATCAGTGACTTCGTCTGCGAGAAGCTTGAGGCGGCCGGAGCCGAAGTGGCCTGCTGCCGTGATCCGGAGCGGGCCTCTGGTATCGTCCCTTTCCTGATGCCGGGAGTGCAGGTCGATGGAGCACGGGCTCGCCTGACTGAACAGGGAGTCGTGCTCAGTGAACGTGGCGGCCGCCTGCGGATCAGTCCGCATGCTTATAATACAGAGGAGGAGATGGAGCGGCTGGTCGATATTCTTAAGCAGAGTGCGACGTAGTCATCCTGAGTTCCACTGTTGTTGCCCTATCGTTTTCGCCAGCCGCCTGTTGACCGTCACCTGGCAGTGAGAAGGTCCGATGCCGACTGAATCTGATTCGCGACGCGCCGTTTACACCGGTTCCTTCGATCCGGTGACGTTGGGGCATGTGAACATTATTGAGCGTTGCAGCCGTTTGGTGGATCATCTCATCGTCGGCATCGGTGTCAACGTTGAGAAGCAGTCGCTTTTCTCGGTCGAGGAACGCATTGAGCTGCTCAAGCAAACGACGAGCTCGCTTCCCAATGTAGAGATACGCTCGTTCTCAGGGCTGGCGGTGAACTTCGTGCGAGATTGCCAAGCTCGCGTCATGATTCGCGGTGTCCGTTCGCTCTCGGACATGGAAGCCGAGTTCACGATGTCGATCGCAAACCGGAAGCTGGACGACAGTATCGAAACGGTCTTCCTCATGGCAGACGACGAATACTCGCACGTCTCAAGTTCGTTGATCAAGCAGATTGCCTCGCTCGCGGGCGACAAAGAACTGCTCCGGTTTGTGCCCGAGGTCGTGGCCGAGGCACTGCGAGAAAAACTCGCGGTGTAGATCGTCGCGCTAAAGCAGTCTGCCACGCGGACGTAGCCAAGTGTTAGTTGGCTTCCGGTCCACCTTCTTCGTGGTTCAGGTGGCGACGGAGGAAGCGTGCCCGTTCGATGTTGCGATCGGCCGTGTCGAGTTCCGATCCGCTAATCTTTTGCAGATGAGCGGGCTGGGTGCGAATGAAGAGTTCGTTGACGACCGGCATCTCTACGTCGGGAATGAGTCCCAAGTTCACTCCCATGCGAACGCTGGAGAGCAAGTGCATGGTCTCTTCCGAACTAATCGTTTGCGCGGTCGAAAGGATTCCGAACGCTCGGCTAACCCGATCGTGCAAGCTCTCCTGGCTTTCCTGCATGAGGAAGTCGCGAGCACGACGCTCGTAGTCGATCAGAACCGGCACCACGTCGCCGACCTGTTTGATGAGATCGACTTCGCTTCGTCCGAGCGTGATCTGATTGCTGATCTGATAGAAATCGCCCATCGCTTGGGAGCCTTCGCCGTAGAGTCCGCGAACCGCGAGGCTGATTTTTTGCAAACTGCGAAAGACCTTTTCGATCTGGCGGGTGATGACCAATGCCGGAAGATGAAGCATCACGCTGACCCGCATGCCGGTGCCGACATTGGTCGGGCAAGCGGTCAGGTAACCGAGCGAACTGCTAAAGGCGAAGGTGATCTTCTCCTCCATCAAGTCGTCGATTTCGTCGATGCGGTTCCAGGCGTTTTCCAGGTCGAAACCGCTATGCATGACCTGAATTCGAAGATGATCTTCTTCATTGATCATCAGGCTTACCCGCTCGCCTGGATCGATCGCCACACCACGAGCTCCTTCGCTCTCGGCATGTTCGCGGCTAATCAGTTGCCGCTCGACGAGGAATTGTCGATCGAGCCCGCCGAGTTGATTGACATCGAGGTAGGTCAAGGAGCCTTGTTCCTGGATCTCGGTAACGCGGTCGTGAAGGACCTTTTCAATCTCCGCACGATCCAGCTCCGTGGCACGACTGATGAACGGGAAGTCAGCTAAGTTTCGGGCGAGGCGAATGCGGCTGCTAATCACGATATCCGATTCTGGACCGGATCCGCGGAGCCATTCACCGCTTCGTTCTGTTAGTTCGTTAAGGTCCACCCGAAAAGCCTCTCGTGTCGTGCGGTCGTCGATGCGGAGTCACCGTTAATAAGATCACCCAATAAGATCACCGTTACTAAGAGTCGCCGCCTTCGATTTGTCGAATGTCGTCTCGCAGCTTGGAAGCACGTTCATAGTCTTCTTCGGAGACTGCTTCTTTCATCTCGCGACGCAAGCGGATCAGCTCCGTTTGGCGAAGACTGTCGGTTGCGGAGTGGGCAGGGCACTTGCCAACGTGTTCGTTCTCGCCGTGGATGCTCATCAACAACGGTTTCAGTTCGTCGATGAAGCACTCATAGTCGTGGGGACAACCGAAGCGACCCTGACTGCGGAACTCGTAAAACGTGATCCCGCAAACCGGACATGCCTTCTGGTCCAAGCGGGCCAGCTCCTCGGCCGTTTGTCCGACCGCTAGTTGATGTGCGAGTGCCCCGGCCAGGCTGGGTTGGCTGACTTGCTCTTCCTCGCCATGCGTTAAGTACTCGCGTGCGTGATCTTCGCAGAAATGCAACTCTTGGGCTTCGCCGCTTACCAGTTCCGTAATGTGAAACGTCGCCGGTTTATTGCATTCTTGGCACTTCATGGCGGCACCGCTGTGTGGCTCAAAGTCGAGGAGGCAAAGCTAAATGTATCAATGTGTTATGTCCGAAAAATTCTAGCGATCCAAGGTAAGGTGTCAATACGGACGCCGCACGCGTCGGATACGTCTAGCCGACATATCGAACGTGGCCAAGGTGATTCGTGGTTGTCACTAGGGGGCTGCGTCCGAGTGGGATACCACTCGCGAATCTCAACGGTTCGCACCTTTTCTTCTGGCATGTCCTTATGGCACGCGGTCCAGAGGATGCGTTGCCTCCGCTGCTGTCGATAATAACAGCAATCGTCGCCTGAGGCGACCAACGAAAGGCCGGGTGCACCTTGTTGTGCTAAAGCTGGAGTGAACACTGCAGACGCCTTGCGCGGCGTGGCTAGGTGAGTGCTTGGAGGACGACATCGCATGTCATCGAGTCGAGGGTGTCGAGACGGTAATCGGTCAGGTGCCGGTTGTGACTCGATCGGTGGCCTGATAGAGTGTTTTGTTGCGATTTAGCAGTCTTTTCCGGCGGACAAACGGGGGCGGCGAACCGACGGGCCGGCCGACGTTGGTCGTCGTACGTTCTCTCACTGCGGACAACATGAAGCACTACCCTGACTTTGAAACATTCGATCGTCTCGCCAGAGACGCCGACTTTGTGCCGGTCTATCGACGACTTGTGAGCGATTCGTTGACGCCGGTGAGTGCCTTTCACAAGATCGACAGCGGTCAATGTGCCTGCCTGTTCGAGAGTGTCGTCGGTGGTGAGAAGATTGGTCGTTATAGCTTTTTGGCAGTCGATCCCTACTTGCTGCTTGAGGCGACGGGGGACGAAGTCGTTCGCACCAGTCGCGAGGGCGTCGAACGCTACGAGTGCGAAGATCCGCTTTCGGAACTTGAGCGGATGGTTCAGGAGCCACGAGTGGCAAAGCTGGATGACTTGCCACCCTTTACAGGTGGCGCGGTCGGCTACGCCGGCTATGACGTCATTCGTTACACCGAGCATCTGCCCGATGTTCCCGAGGACGATCGCCATCTGCCCGATCTTTCGTTCGCTTTCTACGATCGCATGTTGGTCTTCGATCAAGTGACCAAGACGATTGTCGTCGTGGCGATGGCTCACCTGAAGGGATCGAATCCGCAAGCAGCTTATGACGATGCTAGACGGCGCGTTGATGAGCTTGCCGAACAATTGCAGTCGACGCCTGACGTACTGAAGCCGGCCGACATTCACGTTGGTGGCGACGTTACCGGCGAGTCGGTCTCCAACTTTGACCAACCGACATTTGAAGGTGCCGTCGAACGATGCGTCGATTACATTCGTGCCGGTGATATTTTTCAGGTCGTGATCAGCCAGCGACTGCAGCGAGATATATCCGTTCATCCGTTCGAAATTTATCGAGCACTGCGGGTGGTGAATCCCAGCCCGTTCATGTTCTATGTCCGCACGCCGTCGGTGACACTGGTCGGCAGCTCGCCTGAGATCATGGTCCGCGTGGTCGACGGGGAAGTGACCGTTCGGCCCCTGGCTGGAACGCGTAAGCGAGGTACCAACGAGGCCGAGGACAATCGACTCGCCGAAGAACTATTGGCCGATCCGAAGGAACGTGCTGAACACGTGATGCTGGTTGACCTGGGGCGGAACGATGTCGGCCGCGTGGCCGAGTATCGTAGCGTTAACCTGAGCGACGTGATGGTCGTGGAGCGATACAGCCACGTGATGCACATTACCTCGAACGTGACGGGACAACTCCGCGAGGGGATGACCGCGTTCGACGCCTTAAGAGCATGCGTGCCCGCGGGAACCGTGTCGGGGGCTCCCAAAGTTCGCGCCATGGAAATCATCGACGAGATGGAGCCGCACAAGCGCGGGCCCTACGCGGGCGCCGTCGGTTACATCGACTTTGGCGGCGACATGGATACCTGCATCGCGTTGCGAACGATCGTCGTTAAGGGCGACACGGCGTACGTTCAAGCGGGCGCGGGGATCGTGGCCGATAGCGTGCCGGAGAGTGAGTATCACGAAACGCTCAACAAGGCGCGTGGACTGCTTAAGGCGATCGAAATTGCCGAAGAACAGTTGAGCTAGCTGTGGCGATCACGCCCCTGCATTTAACAGCAGCCGTCGCTTCCGCAGCAGTCGCCCGTTGGTAGCTGCGTTAGTTCAAACGTCTTGCCTTTGGTCTCGCTTGGCGAACGCACGGCGTTCTTTCGGCAATCGAATTCAGGCGCGGCGGCGGCGGGCACTTCTTGATGCGGCGGTACCGGCGTGACTTGCTCGCCGTAGGGCCGACTCGTGTAGATTTCGAACGTCTTTTCGCAGACCGCCGTGCGCACGCCGCGACGTAGTACGTGTCCGTCGTCGTCGGTGACGCTCTTCCATGGGCCGTTGTAGATC
>CAYLRE010000023.1:0-30515 GCA_964385715.1 uncultured Planctomycetaceae bacterium | reverse complement strand
CGAGTGGATGCCTCTTGGTGAGTTTGAGATTGTCCAGGACGGGCAGGATGCCGAGCCGACCATCTTCTTACAGTTGGCCGTGAGCAAGGACGGCATCATCGCTGGCACCGTGCACGATTCCGCCAACGACAAGACCAACGAAATCGAAGGCATGGTCGACAAGGAGACCCAGCGCGCCGCCTGGGTCGTCAAGGGTAAGACGTCGCCGATTATGGAAACCGGCATCGCTAACCTCACGCGCGACGATGCCAGTGCGCTGTTGCATTTTTCCGATGGACAAACGCAGCAGTGGGAGATGAAGCGACTTGAGGAACCGAAAGAAGGAGAAAGTTCGTCGTAAAGCTCCGTCACTTTGAGAAAGAAACGCGTCGATCGATGCCGGAATCCGATTCGAAAAACGAACCGCATCGGACCGTCGAGTCTCTCGACCAACAGAATTTGACAATTCCTCACCATTCGCAATTAGCCGATTACACCTCTCATGCAAAGGACCCCATGACTATGAAGTATTTCATCGGAATGATGACCCTCTGCCTCATGGTAGCTGCCAGCAGCGACCACGCTCAGGCTGTCGATCAGGATGCCGACAAGGCCGCCATCGAGAAGTCGGTCGCCTCGTACACGGCCGCCTTCAACAAACGTGACGCTAAGTCGCTCGCCGCACACTGGTCGCCCGACGCCGTCTATGTCAATCCGCTTAGCGGCAATCAGGTCGAAGGTCGCGAAGCGATCACCGCCGAGTTCACCGCAATTCTCGGACAACTCAAGGACCACAAACTGGCCGTCGATGTCGAATCGATCGACTTCGTATCGCCCAACGTGGCTGTTGAAACCGGCAGTGCCAAGCTGATGTCCGCCGACGGCAAAGCGGAAGAGTCGACCTACACCGCCATCCACGTCAAACGCGACGGCAAATGGCTGCTCGATCGCGTCACCGAAAAAGAAGTCCCGGTCATTCTCTCCCACCACGACAATCTCAAGGAACTCGAGTGGCTGATCGGAAAATGGATCGACGCCGACAATACCGGCAGCGTGGAGACGACCTGCGCTTGGACCCGCAATAAGAACTTCATGACGCGGTCATTCACCGTCTCGCTCGACGGCCAAGTCGATCTAGCCGGCATGCAGATCATCGGTTGGGATCCGGCCGAAAAACAGATCCGCTCTTGGCTTTTCGATTCCGACGGTGGCTTCGCGGAAGGTCGTTGGACGAAGAATGGCAACCGCTGGTCGATTGTCACCGCCGGCACCCTGCCCGACGGCGGAAAGACATCGAGCGTTAACGTGATCACGATGCTCGACAACGATTCCTTCCAGTGGAAATCGATCAACCGTGTCGCCGATGGCGAATTGCTGCCCAATATCGACGAAGTCGTTGTCGTTCGCGCCGAGTAACCATCGCGCCATCTACGACAACGCGCGGAAACGCATTTGCCAAGAAACAAAACGACCTACATAAGGATACCTGTCGTGAAGAAAATCATCTTTAGCTCAGCCGCGCTGCTGTGCGTATGCCTGTTAGTGGCCCACGATCTCGAAGCCCGCGGTGGCCGCGGAGGAGGTGGTCGTGGCGGCGGAGGATCGCGTGGCGGCGGCGGTGGCTATCGCTCGGCTCCTAGCCGCTCCCCTTCCCCGAGCCGCTCCTCGCGACCAAGTTCCAGGCCGAGCAGCCGCCCTAGTTCTCGTCCCAGTTCGCCTTCGCGACCGAGTAGCCGGCCGAGCTCTCCGTCTCGACCCAGCACGCGACCGAGTTCTCCTTCGCGACCCAGCACGCGACCGAGTTCTCCTTCGCGACCCAGCACGCGACCGAGCTCACCTTCGCGCCCGAACCAACGTCCTAGCACCGGCAAGCGACCTTCGCAAAAGGATCTGAACAACTTCCTCGATCCAGGCAAGGACAAGCCCAGCTCGCGACCTGGTCGTGATGTGGCCGCGGGCGCTGTCGCTGGCGGTGCCGCGGGTGCGTTCCTACAGAATAAGAACGCCGGCGATCGCGCCGGCCAAGGACGTGATCGAGCCGAGAATCGTGGTGAGAACCGTGGCGATCGGCAAGGTAATCGCACGGAGAATCGTGGCAATCGCCAAGAGAACCGTGCCGCCAGTCGGCCCGACCGGATTGAGAATCGTGGTCAGCGAACCGAGCAGCGGAGTAGCCGTCGCGATGAAGTTCGCAACCAGTTCCGCGATCATCATCCTCGCTACGACTTCTGGCGCGATCACCCGCACGCGGCGCGATGGCGTTGGAACCGCCCTTACCGCTGGGCCACCTGGGGTGCCATCGCTGGATTCTTTCCCTGGGGATGGGGAAGTTCGGTCAGCTACAACTACGGTGACAACGTCTACTACGAAGGAGACGAGGTTTACTATGGCGACGAAGCGGTCGCCACGACCGAGGAGTACGCCGAACAAGCGCAGGATCTCGCTGCCAGCGCACCGGAGGTCGACGACTCCGCCGACTGGATGACGCTTGGCGTGTTCGCCATCACACAAGACGGCGAAGCTTCCGGCGCTCCGCCAACCTTGTTCGTACAACTCGCCGTCAACAAGCAAGGAATCATCGCCGGAACCTTCCAGAACACGGCCGACGGTGAGTCCAAAGAAGTCGAAGGCATGATCGATCAGAAGAGCCAACGCTCCGCCTGGGCGCTCGCAGGCACCAGTTGGCCGATCATGGAAACCGGCATCGCGAACCTCACGGAGGACACTGCCGCGGCCCTAGTCCACTTTGAAAACGGCGAGACCCAGCAGTGGTTGCTGGTTCGTCTGGAGGAACCGAAAGAAGGATCCTAATCGAGAATCAACAGGCGCGGACGCCGCAGCCATTGGTGCCGTGGCGTCTGTGCTTGTTCGATCACCGCGTCAACAACTCGTTACAGAAGGGATAAAGCTATGAAGACTCTGATTGCGCTTGCTGTCCTGGCCCTGTTCGTTTTGGTAGCGACACCCGCGGCCGAAGCCCAATGTTGTGGCTCTTCGACCATGGTCTATTCCGTTCCGCACACCGCGTACTACTCGCCGCCGGCATCGGCCGTTTACTACGCAACGCCCCACGTCACGTACTACGCCCCGCATACCACTTACTATGCTCCGGCGGTTCCGTACACCAGCTACTACGCCCCGGCCGCGGTCGTGCGACCCGGTCTGTTTGGCTGGCGATGGCGTGCCGCCCGCCGACGCGCGTACTGGGGAGGATACGCAACAATCCAACCCTACTAGCCGATCCAGATTCGGAACAGAGCTTGAGGTGCCGGTCGATTGGATGTCGTCCCCGCTCGGATTGCGCCGCGCGGTCCCACTCCTCGTACACATGAACGAGTGTGGGCGACATCCTCGTGTAATCCATCCTTTTGAAAGGAAGCCCCATCCTCTCAAAAGGAGCCCCGTTCCTTATTGAGGAGACTATCATGGCCGATCAAGCAATGCCCGACACGAAATCGCTCACTATCATGGGTGTCCTGTTGATCCTGTTCGGGATCGTCGCCATCACCACGCCTGCGGTCGCCGGTAAAGCGGTCGTGATCGTCATCGGCGTGGCGCTGCTCTGCGTCGGCGTCGCCCAGGTAGTCGCCGGCTTCAAAGCCGAAGGCTGGTCGCAAAAGCTGCCGCCATTGCTGCTCGGCGGTTTCGCCGTGCTCTGTGGTGCCTGCCTCTTGATCGAGCCGATCCACGGCATGCTTTCCATTGCCCTGTTGATGGCGATCTTCTTCGTCGTCGAGGGCGCGTGGAAAATCTTCGCTTCGTTCAGCTACCGGCCTGCGTCCGGTTGGCTAATGATGCTCGCCAGCGGCTTCATCGCCCTGCTGTTGGGGCTGATGATCTGGAAGCAGTGGCCACTCTCCGGTCTGTGGGCGGTTGGCATCTTCGTCGGCGTCGACATGATCACCAGCGGCGTATCGATGATCGCGGTCGCCTCCACGGCCAAACGAATCGCCAAGGCGGTCTCGTCAACGGGATCTGGACCGGCGGTACCGTCGCCGTCGTAAGGCACGGCTCCGTTTCGCAAGACCCCAGAGCCTAAACGCCGCGAAGCAACCACCTTACCAAGGACATGGTATGACCTATCCATCTTTTGCCGGGGTTCTTGCCGGGCGTCCAGGGTACGTTCAGAACGCCACGCCTCTGGCGACCATTACCTTGGCGATTCTGCTTATGGCCTCGCTGGCACCAGTAGCCGCCCGCGCTGACGGCCCCGTGGCGTCTGCGAGTACGACGGACGACGCCACCATCGCAGTCGATCGACTTCATGTTCTGCTACGACCCTTGTCCAAGGATCAGCTGGAGATGGAAGTCGACGGCTGGCTTGAATTACTTCAAGCAAAGATCAACGAAGTCGGCAAGACGGAGCTGAAGATCAAGGACCTCGCAGAAGGAGAAACGAATGACGCCTTGACCACGCAGCTCGTCGAACTGCGGACCGAGGAAACCGCCCTCATCGAGAGGACGCAGGTTGTTCTCGATGCGTTTGCCGCCAAAGGAGGCGATGTCACCGAAGCGACGCAGTTCATCACCGCGATCTCCGATATTGGCGAGGTTACCGACACCACGTCACGTTGGGCGATGATCATCGCCATGGCGAGAAACTGGCTTGGCCGCGACGATGGAGGCATTTACTGGCTCAAGCGCGTCATCCTGGCGCTGGTCATTGTCTTCGTCTTCTGGATGATCTCCAAAGTTGCCGGTCGCATCGCGGCCAACGCCCTGGCTCGCCACCCCCGCGCTTCGAGCCTGCTTGAGAATTTCGTTCGCCGCACCACCGGAGGCGTGGTGATGGTCGTCGGCGTGCTGATGGCACTGGCCGCCTTTGGCGTGGAAATCGGCCCCATGATGGCCGCCCTCGGTGCCGGCGGTTTCATCGTCGGCTTCGCACTCCAAGAAACGCTCGGCAGCTTCGCCAGCGGGCTGATGATCATGGTCTATCGTCCCTTCGACGTGAACGACTACGTCAGCATCGCCGGGGCGGAAGGAACCGTCAAAGAGATGAGCCTCGTCTCGACGTCGCTCGTCACGCTCGACAACAAGGGGCTCGTCATTCCCAACAAAAAAGTTTGGGGGGAGACGATCACCAACTACACCAGCAAGAACATTCGCCGCGTCGATCTGGTCTTCGGAATCGGCTACGGCGACAACATCCAAAAGGCGACCGACGTGCTGCTGGAAGTCGCTCGAGCCCACGAATTGGTACTCGATGAACCGGCGGTCGATGTCCGCGTCGACACGCTGGGCGATTCCTCCGTGAACCTGTTCTGTCGCCCTTGGACAAAGACCAGCGACTATTGGACGGTCCATTGGGACCTCACTCGCCAAGTGAAAGAACGTTTCGACGCCGAAGGCATCAGTATCCCGTTCCCGCAGCGGGACGTACACGTTTTTAGCGAGGCGGCGAGTGACTAGCGATCCGTTCAAATGCCGCTTATGCCCCATGTATAGCGCAACCCGTCAAACTCCTCCTAGAGTCGCCATCTCTCGTGAAGAAGGTGCAAAAATATTTCCGGTCGCTTGGCAGCCACCCACCGGGCTGGCTCCCGTGACTATACTGACAAGCGCACTGGGCTCACATTCACTTCTTTCGATTTGGGCCCCCTGGATTGGTACGCGATACAGAGCTAGTCGAATCGCAGATCTATTGTTCCGTTCGGAACTTCGAGAGCAGGCAGTAACTCGACCGTTGTCGCCGGCGAGTGACCAGACATGTCGTACGGTCCGTTCACCGAGAGTCGGCTGACATTCTTCAAACACTGCGAGCTTTGCGATGGTCAAGAACATTGATGACCTGGTGTTGCTGTTGCTCCGCTGTGATGGAAAACAGGCAGCCGTGGTTGCTTACCAGGAAGAGACAGGCGTCAGTCACGCCCGTGCGGTGCGGGCAGTAGAGCGAGTCGCTCGACGGCACCACGTGACGAACCCCAACTGGACGACGAAACGGACATACTTGGCGGGTGCCACAGTTGCGTTGGCCGCTTTACTGTACGCCGCCTTCAACGTCTGGCTGTAGTCGACGGGCGCACTCACAATCACCTCACAAGACGACACATGGCTCAAACTACCGGGAAACGTGGATTCTGGGTGACCACGGCGGTCGGCGGGCTGCTGTTCCTGCTCCCGCTGATCATCATTGGCGCCCTCATCGGGCAAGTCGTGCCGATCGTGATCACCATCGCCGAGTTCCTGGGCGAGATCATTCCCATCCGAACTCCTGGCGGCATCGCCTTGTTGGTTCTGTTGGCGATCGTCGTGCTGTTATTGCTTTGTTTTGGCGCAGGTGTGCTGGCTCGCCGCACGTTTGGAAAACGACTCTCGGCCGGTTTTGAGAAACTTCTGCTGATGCTGTTTCCACGTTACGCCATCATCAAGGATCAGATGGCGAGCAGCGTCGGCGGGCACGACAATCGCCCTCAAATGAAACCAGTCATTGTATCGTTCGACGACCGCGTCCGTATCGCCATGGAAATCGAGCGGACCGAAGGCGACCTCGTCACGGTCTATTTGCCTGGCTCGCCCGATCCCTGGTCGGGAAGCGTGGCCATCGTCAATGCCGCACAGGTTCAAGAAACCGATGTCGAATTTGGCGATGCCGTCGCTATTTGCGAACAACTCGGTCGTGGTTCCGCGGCCGTCCTTCGTGATCGTGAGACGCAATCCTCGTTATCGAGATTAGATAGTCGACTTTCTTAGCTGCACATAACCAAGGAGATTTGTGATGCGACGCAACCTGAATCGAGCAACCGCAATAACGGCACTCTTGGTCCTAGCGCTAATGGGAAACATGCCGGTCGCGGCCGAAACAACAACCGAGATTCCCGCGGTGACCGTCATCAAGAACGTTCACGTCTGGGACGGTACCAGCGACAGCCTCAAAGAAAATACGGACGTTCTGATCGTCGGTAACAAGATTAAGAAGGTCGCCAAGAACATCCCCACCGGCGGCAAATACAAAGTGGACGCGGTAAAGAAGACCGTTCGCAAAGTCCCCGACGCCCCCGGTCTGGAAGGTCGAAATCTGCAACTCGCCATCAAAGGGGAAGAAGGAAAGGTCGAACAGGTTAGCGTCGACGTCCAGGTGATCGACGGTGGCGGTGGCTATCTCATCCCCGGCCTGATCGATTCTCATCAACACATCATGCTGTCCAAGGGCTCCAGTCCGCAGGACATCATGAACAATCAGCTCCCTTACACCCCCGCCTACAACGCCATTCCCCAAGGCAAAATTATGCTGATGATGGGGATCACCACCATTCGCGACACCGGCGGTCCTTCCGTCGAACTCGGTCGGGCAATCGACGCCGGTCACGTCGACGGACCCCGCATCTATTCTTGTGGTGCGATTGTGAGTTGCACTTCCGGTCATGGCGACTGGGGTGGCCACACGCCGCATCAGGCGAAGGACTATCCCGGCAGCGGCCCGAATTGGATGTCGGCCATGGGACTGACGACGTTGGCCGATGGTCCACCCGAGGTTCGCAAGGCGACCCGCTTCGCAATCGCCAACGGAGCGGTCCAGATCAAGATCATGGCCGGCGGTGGTGTGGCCTCGCTGAAGGACCCGCTGGAGAGTGTTGGCTATAGCGAAGCCGAAATGCGAGCCGCCGTAGAAGCGGCCGCCGATTACGACACGTATGTTTGCGCTCACGCCTACAACGACGAATCGGTGAAACGCTGCATTCGTGCCGGCGTCAAAGACATCGTCCACGGCCACCTGCTCAGCGAAGAGGTCATCAAGATGATGGCCGAGAATGACGTCTGGCTGGGCAGCCTCTCCTCTCCCTACGGACTGATGGACGTCCCTTGGTTCACCGATGAGAACCGCCGCAAAGGACGCACGATTCTGGCCGGTTACGAAAACGTGATGCGACTGGCCAAGAAGCATGGCGTGAAGATGGGCTTTGGCACCGACGCCGCCGCTCAAATGGTCGACACGATTCTCTACGAGTTTGAGCAACGCAAGAAGTTCTTCACTCCGGTGGAGATTCTCAAGCAGGCCACCTCGACCAACGCCGAGTTATTGCGATTCTCCAACTCTCGCGACCCCTATCGCGAGGCTCCTTTGGGCGAAGTCACGGAAGGTGCCTGGGCCGACATGCTGATTTACAGCAAGAACCCGCTGAAGGACATCATGGTCGTCACCAAGCCAAAAGAGAATCTCAAGTTCATCATGAAGGACGGCAAGATTTACAAGAACGAACTCAAGTAACGGTCGGCAGTTGAATGAGTCTTTTGCTCCTTCGATCTACTCTGAACTTGGAGATCACCATGATTCGGAATCTCACCTTCGGATCGTTTCTATTCTTGATGATGCTGCGACTGGCTCTGCCAGGAGGCGCATCTGCCGAAGCCAAAGAACCGATGCCGAAAGAAACACCGTCGATCGCCTGGTCGGATCTACTCCCTGTGACGCGAGCCGACGATCCGTACTCCCTGCTCACAACTACGCAGCTCCAGGACCTGGCCCACGTGGCGCGCGTTCGCAATCTTATTGCCGCCGATAAACTGCCGGCCGACGGCGACGACGCCAAGGAGATCGCCACGATCACGGCTCGACTGGGGAAGGAGGGAGTCGACGTCGATCTGCTCCTGTCTATGCGGGATCAAATTCGCCGCCTCCGCGACATCCAGAACAAGGCAACCCGATCGAGCCTACACGGCAAGACGATTCAGCTGGCCGGATTTGTCGCGTCGCTTGGGCAGCGCAACGGTCAGGTCACCAAGTTCTTTCTAGTTCCGACGTACGACGCCTGCACGCACGCGATTCCTCCTCCAGCCAATCAGACGGTACTCGTCGAATGGGCAAGCGGGATCGAGCTGCCGGACGACCGTACACCCGTCCTCGTCACGGGCCGGATCGTAGCCCAGCAGACCAAGGCCACGGTCCCACGCTCAAGCGGCCAAACTCGGGTGGCGGCCGCGTATGTTATCGAACCGACGGCGGTGGAGATTCACAAACTCGACGGAAGCGTCTCGAAGTCACGCTAGCGGCCATAGCACCCCTGCTTCATCTTTGTAGACAACCGGGGCAACCGAGGCCTGCCCCGCTAATGCTGTCGCCACCGGGTAGCCGACGAAAAGGAGTATGAACCGCTCCGCTATCATCACGATACCCGTGCGCGCGTACGTCAACGCTTTCGCCCGCCTGGCAGTTGCGATGGCAATTGTGTCGTTCATAGCCCCAAACAGCTGGGCCCAGGATGACGGAGCGACTCCGGCAGCCGAAGCGGAAGCCGCTCGCAGCGTCTACGAGAACATTCCACAGTTCGGCGGTCCGACCAGTGTCGGCGGCCAGCTAGCAGAGGATGCTAGCGTTGGTCCCGAATATCGAATGCCCCGACTGCAGAACTTCTTCGAACCCTGGAACAATTTCAAGACGCGGGTCAACGATCGCTACGGCCTGCAATTCAACATCGACGAATCGATTCTCTACCAGTCGGTTACCGACAGCCTTGGCGAGACCGACGCTGCCAGCGGCCTGGTCCGTGTTTACGGTCAGTGGGAACCGTTCCGCTGCCACTGCGGCAACAAGGGCCTGCTCGTCTTCAAGGCGGAAGATCGCCACCGCATCGGCAGCCGCATCACGCCCTTCGATCTCGGCTTCGAGGCAGGCTCGATCCTGCCAACCGGAACGTTCTTTAGCGAGTTCAGCTTCTCGGTCACCAACTTGTTCTGGAAGCAATACTTCCTCGACGACCGCTGGGCTGTCGCCGTCGGCCGCATCGACGTCACCGATTTCATCGACGTCTACGCAATGATCAACCCGCTGACACACTTCATCAACCTGGCGTTCTCTACAAACCCGACGATTGCCGTGCCCAATCAGGGGCTCGGGATTGCCACCGGTGGCATGCTGACCGATCACCTCTACATGCAGGCAGGCATGGCCGATGGCAACGGACAGCCGACGCGATCGGGCTTCGACACCTTCTTTGGCGACTCGGAATACTTCAGCTATCTGGAGTTCGGTGCGACCACGGCCCAAGATCGCATCTTTGTCGACAACATTCATGCGACGCTCTGGCATACCGACGCCCGGCAGAACGCAAACACCCCAGAAAGCTGGGGAGTTTCGTTTACCGCGCAGAAGTTCATCTGCGATCGCTGGCTACCCTTCTTCCGCGCCGGCTATGCCGATGGCGACGCCGGTTTGATGCAAACCACATTCAGCACCGGGCTGGGCTTAGTACGGGACAACAAGGACGTGCTGGGAGTTGGTCTCAGCTGGGGCAGTCCCGCCAACAGCAACTTCCGAGATCAGTTCACGAGCGAGTTCTTCTACCGCTTCCAAATGACGCAAGGATTGGCCATCACGCCGGACGTGCAACTGATCGCCAATCCGGCCCTCAATCCAACCGTCGACGTGCTGGCCTTCTTCGGCATTCGCCTGCGAGCGGTGTTTTAGAGGTCTCTGTGCCTCGTTCTACCACGGAATCCTCACTTCCGGCGTCTTTCTGACGGCTCCTCGGGAGCTCTCTCACCCAGTTTCTCCTGGGTTTTAGGCCATTTTTCGCCTCATTCGGCCCCTCGCCGAAAAAATCCCGGAAATTCTTCCTGCGCGTGTGGGGTTCGCAGCCAGGGAGGACATGTACTTAGTAGAGGGACGAGGCCAAACACGAGCCTGCCCGGCACAAAACACCCACACGCCCAACACGAAGGAAACAATCATGTCCACGCAAGTCCGAAGCCTGCTCGTCGTCGCCATCGCCACTACCGCCATCGCCGCCGCCAACACCGCCTCTGCCGTTTCGCCCGGCCATCAAGGCGGCCATCATCATCACACCAGCAGCTTGCCCAAGTTCGGTTTCGTCAGCCATAACACCGGCTGGGGCGAACAAGTCACCCGCGTTTTCTGCAATAGCCGCGCCCAACGCTTCGGACTCGAACGACACGACGTCATCATGGCCATCAACGGCCGCCCCTTGACCTACAAAGGCAGCTGGTACGACGCCCTGCGTGACGCCACCTACCAAGGCGAATACATGACCTTGCAAATTCGCGACCACCGCACTGGCCAGATCGTTCAACGCACGGTCAGCATCTGGGGTGGCCCCTCGCAAACGCCGAAGGCCGTCCACTACCAACAATCGCCCAAGCAGGTTCAATACTCGGTTCGCAGCCGCCCGTAAGACACCATCATCACTCCACGCCCCTTTCTCACCAGGCCACCGGCTAACCCCCGGTGGCCTTTTTTTTGACCTGGGTGCCACTGGTAGCTTGCTACCAGTGCAGGGTGAAGCGAGGTGGAGCCTCCACTCGCAGTACAACCGCGTGGCTCGCACGCGAGCCTCGCCCTTCGCGAAACAGGTGCCACAGGCAACTCCGGGTATCGCCCCCAACGACGATAGACGACACCAAGGAGCGCGAACCAATTGCCGACCGCCCGGGTCAGGTACTGTTAAAGAAGCGGCGTCTGCCGCCCTAAAAAAATACCCTAGCAGGAATGGCGCTAAAGAAGAGCGCGATGAGTATTAACGAAAAAACAAGACCGCGCGCCCGCGACTCGCAGCTGGTACGATCCGTTGCCGCGGAAGATCTGCGCGCCGGGGACTACGTCGTGTTGCTCGAGCAAATGTTTGAGTACCCCTCATATCTCTGGTGCGGCGACGCCCAACTCGAATCTCGCGATCAGCCGGTGCGGATAACCTGGATGATGCGCGGCGGGCGACCAATGAGAATCGAGTCGATCTGCCTCCCCTTTTTGCTGGTCAAGCCGATCGGCGACGAGCATGAGGTACTCGACGTTCGCAGCTGTCGCCTGGCTCGGCCGACCGCCGACTACGTTCATGCTGTGCGTCAAGCACGCAGGGCGAAGAAGCATAAGAAGGCCAAGAAGAGAAAGCGAAAAAAGAAAAACGCCTAGCCGAATTCTTGTCGCCTGCGATTCGTGGCCCACTGGTACGCTGCTAATTACCAACGGGCACGCTGCGGGCGTCGGCCTTGAGCTCTTCCAAATTGTTCGACGTCAGGCTTTCCAAGAACGCCACCAGCGCTGCGACTTCGGCGTCTGTTAGATCTAGCGGCCGAATTCGCGGGTCGAGCCCGCCATGCTTGGCCCCACCCTGGTTGTAGTGCTGCACGACGTCTTCAAGGCTTTGCATCGAACCGTCGTGCATGTAGGGCGCGGTCACGGCCACGTTCCGCAGCGACGGCGTCTTGAATCGCCAACGATCGGTCTCCTGCTTCGTCGTCTCGAAGCGGCCCAGGTCGGCCGCCGGCGGATCCCCGACCGACGCGATCGTCGCTCGTTCGACCGGAACCGAAACCCCCGGCGCAATCTCCACCTCGACCGGCTCGGTCGCGTTGCGTTCCACCTCGTCACGCAAGTAGCCAATGCCCGTGTTGTGATACTGTTGATCGGTGAAGAGGGCCGACTTCTCGCCAATCGTGTGACACGTCGCGCAGCCGGCCTTACCAGTGAAGAGCTGATAGCCCTGCTGCTGCTCCGGCGTTAGCGCTTTCGCGTCTTCGCCGTAGTGCCAGCGATCGAAGGCCGAGTCACCCACCACGAGTGTCCGCTCCCAACTAGCAATCGCCTGGGCAATACGCTCCACGGTCGGGCCACCGTCGAAGGCCGCTTCAAACATGCCGTCGTAATCGGCCATGCCGGAGATCTTTTCGATCAGAGCCTCGGCCGATGGGTTGGCCATCTCTTCGCGAGCCAGCAGTGGCTTCGTTGCTTGATCCTCCAGCGACACGGCCCGTCCATCGTGAAACAGCAAATCCTGATAGACCACGTTGAGTACTGTCGGCGCGTTTCGCTTTAGGCTGCGACCCTCGACCCCGATCGGCGTGGCCAACTCGTTGTTCGTAAACCCCTGCTCGGGGATGTGGCAGATCGCGCAGCTCATCGTGTTGTTGGCCGACAGCCGACGGTCGAAGAACAATTTGCGACCGAGTTCAATCTTCGACACGGTAAGAGGATTGTCCTCCGGCACCACGATGGCAGGGAGGCCCAAAGGAGGTGCACTCACCCGGGCGATAGCCTTCGCGTTCCAAAACACCTGCGTCGCCGGCATTTTGGTACGCTCGTAATAGCTCAGCTCAACTGTCACCATCGGGACACTGGCGTCCGCATCGGAAGGCGCCGCGTTGTCTGGCATCTCTTTCTGAACAACGGACGACTCGGGCTGCGAACAACCTGCCAGGCCGCCGGCAACCACCCCGCAACCGAAAACAAGCAGCGTCAGCACGAGCGATCGACATTCAGAAGACAGCCGCCGCCACATTACGTGCCCCCATCCGGCGTCGCCTCTTTCGACCGAGTCTGCTCCTCAAGCAACAACGTGCGAACGTCGGTCAGCACCAGCCGCGGGTCGAGCATGCCTGAGCTGTAGATGTTGCGAATCATGCCGTCGCGGTCGATCAGGTAGACCCGCAACAAATGCGAGAACGGGCCGAGCGGATGATTCGGATCCTTGCGGCGATCGACCTGCTGACCGTAACGCTCCAAGATGGGTGAAAGTTCCTTGCCGCTCTCGGTGGTCACAAACTGCCACTCCGCACCGTCGCCGCGCCGCAGCGCCTTGGTGTAGTCGGCCAGCGTACGCGGCGTATCGTGATCGGGATCGAAGCTGAACGTGACGAGTCGCAGATTCTCGGCGATTTCCGCGTCCTGTTCGCTGATCGTGCGAATCTTGTGCAGCGTGCTCATCGCGTAGGGACAGGCCGTGGGGTCGGCGCAGCGAGTGTAGATGAAGCTCAGCACGGTGATTCGACCGTCGATCATCTCACGCAGCTGACCGCGCTTGCCGTCGAGCCGCAGCACCGGTCCGTCGCCTGCCGGCTTGATCACCGGCAACGTGTAGCTGCCAGGCTCAGGCGGGTCGTAGTCGTACTCGGTAGTTCGGCCAATCGCCAATTCAGGGCGGGCAATAGCATCCGACTCGACGCGGGCAGTCGTCGACTCGACGGGATCGACGACTCCTTCTTCGTGCTCTGTCGACGACGCTGAGGCAGGCTGGCCGGCACCTCCGCCGTCCTGCCCAGGCTGAATTGCGGCAACCGCAACGTCGCCACCGCGGCCTTCGATCAGCACAATTGAAAACACGCGATACGCGATTAGCGCGGCCACGAACAAGAACAACGTCACACAAACGACCGGCGCAGCTCGGCCACGTCGCGAAGAACTTCGCCTCATCATCAATCAACTACTTTCTCACGACCGCGGAACTATAGATCTTCAGCACCGAAACGCATGATGTGCGCCCGTCCGATCTTTTCTTTAGCAAAGTCGATGCTGAACTTCTCGGTCATCTCTTTGCCATCCCAGTCGTAACCTTTGACGAACTGCTCGTCCGCGTCGCCCTTCTTGTCCCAGTTGGCCAGCAGCGAGCTACTGAAGTAAAGCCGCTTGCCGTCCCAACTTTGCGAGACCATGTTGACCTGGCTACCGATCTCCTTCTCGTACGTCTGACGAGGATTGTGCGGATCGGAAACGTCGAACACGCGAACCTTACCGTCCATGAAGCTGTCGACAAACAGGGTCGAGTCATCCGAGCTGAGACTGATATCGACCGGGAGCGGAATCTTCGACGGATCACCAATGTCGGCCACCGCCTTCGACTTCCACTCTCCGTCGCTGTCCTCATAGATCAGCCAGATCTGCGAAGTAAGGGCTGTGGTGGTGAAGGCGTAATTGTGCGTTGGTCCCAAGGCCCAGCGAATCTCCAGTGGAGCGCCCGGCACATGAAACACCTTCTTAGGCTTGCGGCTGTGCAAGTCCCATAGCGTGACGGTCTGTCCGAAACGCTTCATCGCCTCGGGATCTTTGAGCATTTGCCCAAAGTCCATCATGTAGTTCGACCAGCCGGTGAAGGAGGAGGTCAGCATCGCGTTACGCCTGGGCAAGACACGAATGTCGTAGCCGTAGCCGTCGGCCACCTTCTCGATGTCCGCGCCACGCGGATCGGTGTCGGTCGGCAGCCAGTGCGTGGCCACGAAGTCGCCTTCGTTGGTGTACTCTACCAATGCGGTCGGTCCGCCGTGATCCTTATCGTTGGACAGACCCGAGATCATCAAACGGCCCGGCAAGGCGTAGATCGTGTGTGGTCCGACAACGCCACCGGATGACTTAGAAAAATCGTCGATCGTCTTGGTCAATTTCGGCGCGGCCGGATCGGTACGAACATCGAAGATGAAGATCTTGCCGGAGTCGAGACCGCTCACCCACAGGTGACGACGATCATCGCTGAACCCGCCATGGTGAGCTTCGTGGCGACCTCCGACCGAGACGGAATGAATCACGGTACCATAAGTCTTCGAGTCCGGTCGCACGTCGATGGTGACCAGCTTGTCGGAGCCGTCACCCCAACCTTCGACGCCCAGCGTCCACACGTAGATAAAGTCCTCTTGGCCGGTGATCTTCGGCATGTATGGCGACTGGCAAGTTTCGTCGGCGACGGTGACCGCCGGCATGGCCAAACCAACGAGGGCCACGGCCGCGACCAGACTGCCGAGGATCACACGCTGAACATTTTTGCGGGGTCGATTTTTCATAATTCCACACTCCGATTCGGGGTCTGGGGGAGAGGATTTGGAGAGAAGCAGGCATTTGGGCCCCACGCTGATGAGACCGAAGACACCCACAACTTCGGTTCACCATATACGAACGGCAGGGGGTGTCAAGCAGATCCCCCTCTCCAGAGAGTCCCGAAAGAGCGAAGTCGCGTGCGAGCCGTCGAATAACGATCGGGAGGGAGGCATCGGCCAGACAGCATCCTGGTTCACCCTATGATCCTGTCAAAATATTCTCGGCTTAAAGACCTATTTGGCGCTTCACGTTTGCGTCACGGAGTGCCGCACGACTTTCGTCCACCGAAGTCGCGACCCGAACTCAAAGAACACTCTCTACATCGGCGCAATAAAAAACGACGTGCAACCGGCCATCCCTTACCAGCTGCACGTCGTTAAAAAAGCAACAACCTCTGGGAAGTTGTCACCCCTTTGTTTTGGCACTACTTGATGTAGAGCATTTCCTGGTACGTCGGAAGCGTCCACAGGTCGTCGGCCACGTAGCCTTCGAGCTCATCGGCGAACTTACGCACGTTGAGCATGGCCGGCAGCACCACGTCGCAGCAGTGACGGGCTTGTTTGACCAGGTCGTCCGACTCTTCCTCGTTCTTGGCCTCATCCAAGACGACGATGGCGTCTTGCAGCGACTTGACGAGCGTGGAGACGGTGTCGAGCGTATAGGTATCGAACTCGCAACCAACCAAACGCAGGTTGGCGGCCGCACCGGCCAGTTCGCTCTGATAACGAATCGCGGCGGGGAAGATCATCGTGCGGGCCATTTCGACCGTCAGATTCGCTTCCACGGCAACCGTCATGCAGTACTGCTCGAGGTAAGTCTCCGAGCGGCTTTCCATTTCGCGAGCCGAGAGAACTTCGTACTTCTCGAACAATTCGACCACGGCCTGTTCCTTGAGCACGGGAAGTGCGTCGGCGGTCGTCTTGAGGTTCAAGAGTCCACGCTCTTCGGCTTCCTTGTGCCACTCGTCGGAGTAACCGTCGCCGTTGAAGATGATCGACGAACTTTCGTTCATGACCTCGGTCAAAAGCGTCTGGATCGCGCCGTTGAGCTTGGAGCTGTCGCCACCGATGGCTTCTTCCAACTTCGTGGCACAGAAGTCGATCGACTCGGCCACTATCGTGTTCATCGCCACGAGCGGACCGGCGATCGATTGATTCGATCCCACGGCACGGAACTCGAAACGATTTCCGGTAAAGGCAAACGGGCTCGTGCGGTTACGATCGCCAGCGTCCTTCGGCAGCGGCGGCAGAACGTCGACACCCACGGTCAGCGTGCTACGTTCGATCGAGCTGTTGGCACCGCCCTGCTTGATCTGCTCGAAGACGTCGGTCAGCTGATCACCCAAAAAGACGGAGATGATCGCCGGGGGAGCTTCGTTCGCACCCAAGCGGTGATCGTTACCGGCCGAAGCGACGACCGAGCGAAGCACACCTTGATACTTGTGTACGGCACGAATCACGGCGGCACAGAAGACCAAGAACTGAGCGTTCTCGTGCGGCGTGGCACCCGGATCGAGCAGGTTACCCTGCGAGCTGCTACCGAGCGACCAGTTCACGTGCTTACCCGAACCGTTGACGCCGGCGAACGGCTTCTCGTGGGTCAGGCAGGCCATGCCGTGCTTCTCAGCGACGCGACGCAGCGTGATCATCATCAACTGCTGATGGTCGGTCGCCAAGTTGGCCGACTCGAAGACCGGCGCGATTTCGTACTGGCCGGGGGCGACTTCGTTGTGTCGCGTCTTGACCGGAATTCCAAGCTTGAACAATTCACGCTCGGTTTCCAGCATGCAGGCCAGAACGCGTTCTGGAATGGCACCGAAGTAGTGATCGTCGAACTCTTGGCCCTTGGGAGGGGTCGCTCCGAACAACGTACGACCGGCGTTCACCAAGTCGGGACGGGCGAAGAAGAAGTGACGATCGATCAGGAAGTACTCTTGTTCCGGCCCCGCGGTCGAAGCGACAAACGCTTCGTCATTGTGTCCGAACAACTTCAGCACGCGTTGGGCTTGCTTGTTCAATGCCTGCATCGAACGCAACACCGGCGTCTTCTTGTCGAGGGCTTCGCCCGTCCAAGAAACAAACGCGGTCGGAATGCAGAGCGTGGTTCCGTTAGGATTTTCCAACAGATAAGCCGGGCTGGTCACGTCCCAGATGGTGTAACCGCGGGCTTCAAACGTCTGACGAATACCACCGGTGGGGAAACTCGACCCGTCCGGTTCGCCTTGAATGAGCTGGCTACCGCTGAATTCGGCAAGAGCAACACCATCGCTACCAGGCGACAAGAAGCTGTCGTGCTTCTCGGCGGTGGCACCGGTGAGCGGATAAAAGACGTGAGCATAGTGCGTGGCACCCTTCTCGATCGCCCAATCCTTCATAGCCGAAGCGACGATGTCGGCAACGGAGGAATCGAGCTTCTCGCCCGACTCAATGGTCGCTAGCAGCGACTTGAAGATCGGCTTGGGAAGCCGCTCTTTCATGACCTTCTTGCTGAAAACGTTGGCGCCGAAAAGTTCCTGGGTCGGCAGATCGGTGTACTCAACGGCGGCTTGGCCGGAGTAGTTGGTCACTGCGTTGATGGCAGCCAAACGGGGCGAGGAGCCAGCAGCACGATGTCCGCTGGCAGCCGAACTGGAGGGGGGGAGGGATGACTTGTTGGGAGGGGTAACAGTACTCACGTGAAACTCCTACTGTCTGCCTGGTGGGATGGATGGAAGGGGTATAGTGTGTGTCAAGATCAATTTCTTGGCAACCAGCCACAGAAGCAAAATCTGTGCCACAGAAAACCGTCAGACGACCGTCTTTGATCTAAATCACCCCAAGAAATCGCTTTTTACCCCGGAAAACAATGCCATCGGCCGCTGGTAAAGTTTTTTGTGGATTGCACCAATTGAGTGGCGAATGCCCTCCTAATGGGCAAGCCTGCCTATGACCTAGGCATTCTTTGAAGGCTCGTTTCCCACATTTTTTGGGCAGCTCCCGACAACGAGTCGATTCTGGCCAAATATCAGAGAAAAACCCCTCAAAGTGGACCGATAACGGACCCGACTGGACCGATGCCAGATCCTTCGGCGGTTCATAACTTCTCAAACACGGTGGTGGATATCCAATATGGAACGTGTAGATTGAATTCTTGCCTGCACGCAACACGCAGGAGGCCATTTGGTCTGACTCTTTGGGCACGGCACACTCGAGCCGCTTATGTCTGACGAAGCAAAATCATCGGCAACGAGCAATCTTGAGCCGCTACGAGAACGTCTGGCCCAGGTCGAACGCGAGCTGGCCGAGGCCCGAGTGCAACTATCCGAGCTTGAGGAGCGGCATCAAGGTCTCGAGCAACTCTATGCGACGACGCCGGTCGGGCTTTGTCTGATCGACACCGATCTTCGTTTCGTACGGATCAACCAGCGACTCGCCGAGATCAACGGTTGCTCTGTCGAGGCGCACATCGGCAAACACCTTCGCGAGATCCTTCCGCAGATTTGCGAGACGCTTGAGCCGATCTATCGCCGCGTGATCGAGACCGGTGAACCGACGCGAGACGTTGAGGTCGAGGCGGTATCGCGCACCGTGCCTGATCGTATCGAGACCTACTTGGCGGACTATCTACCACTGTGCAGTTCGACGAATGAAGTCCTCGGAGTCAGCACCGTCGTTCGGGACATCACCGAACGCAAGGAAGCCGAAGCCGCCAAGGACGCCAGCGAGAAGCACCTGCGACTGCTGCTGGAACATGCGCCGGAAGCGATCGTCGTGTTGGATGTCGATACCGGAAAGTTCGTGGAGTGGAACGACAACGCGCTGGCGCTGTTCGGACTAACTGCAGAAGCACTGTCCGAGGCGAATCCAATCGATCTTAGTCCACCCAAACAACCCAGCGGCGAACCATCGGCACCTGTCGTGCGCGAGAAAATCGAACAGGCGCTCGCCGGGGCGACGCCGGTCGTGGAATGGACACACCTACATGCAAGCGGCGCCGAAGTCCCCTGCGAGATTCGACTGGTCCGTCTGCCGGTCGCCGGTCGTCGTCTGGTGCGCGGCAGCATCACCGACGTTTCCAGTCGTCGGGCAGACGAACAGGCGCTCCGACAGGCGTACGACGAAATGGAAGATCGCGTCGAGCGGCGCACCGCCGAACTCGCCCGCAGTGAAGAACGCTGGCGTAGCCTGATCGCAATGGCTCCCGACCTGATCATGACCGCCGATGCCGATGGCATTATTCAATACAGCAATCGTCCCGAGGCCGGATACGACCCGGCCGACGTCGCGAAGACGTGTGTGTACGACTATGTCAGCGAGGAATATCGCCCGGCGGTCATCCAAGCGGTTGCGGCCGTTATCGAGACGGGCGAGTACCTGAGTCTAGAACACTCGATCACCGGGGCCGACGGGAAGACCGAGTGGTTGCAGACGCGAATCGGCCCCTACTGGGAAGATGGTAAGATCGTCGGCGCCACGAGCATTTCCACGAACGTGACCCGTCGCAAAATGGCAGAAGATCGCATCAAGGCGGAACAACAGCTGTTACGCCAACTGCTCGCCCTACAAGAGAACGAACGCCGGATGGTATCTCACGACATTCATGATGGACTCGTGCAGTACATCGTCGGCGCACAAATGCAACTCCAGGCCATGTCGCCCCAGGAAAGCGAGAGCGACATCGAGGCCTCGAACCTCGGCAGCATCGAAGCTCATCTACAACAGGCGATCGCTGAAGGCCGCCGATTGATTCGCGACCTGCGGCCAATGGTGCTCGACGAGGCGGGCGTCGTCGAATCGCTGCTACACCTCATCGCCGATCAAGAGGAAGCGGCCGCACTTACCATCGCCTTCGAACATGACGTTCAGTTCGATCGTCTCGATGCAATGCTGGAAGGGGCCATCTTCCGCATCGTTCAAGAATCGCTCACCAACGTGAAGAAACACGCCAACACCGCGCATGTCGGCGTGCAATTGAAACAGACCGGCGACATGCTCGAAATCACGATCCGCGACAACGGCGAAGGCTTCGATCCGAAACAGATCGACCCAGCTCGGTTCGGACTGCGCGGGATTCACGAACGAGCGCGACTCTTCGGCGGCAAAGCGACCATCAACAGCAAGCCAGGCAAAGGGACGACCATCCAGGCCAAGCTGCCCGTCACGCCGCAGGCGAGCTAAGCATCACCGTCACGGCAGCAATCAAGCGCAGCCCCCCCCTGCTAGCACGCCGCGATCAGTGCTAGCACTCTCTCGTTTGGGCCGTGAGAAATGGCCATTTCTGTATCGCACCGATTTGGGTGAATCGATAGAATCCGTCGCCAATCGAACGGCGACCGTAATTGATCACCGGCGCGATGAATGTATCCGCGCCCCAATTGCGATCGCGTCTCGATCAATAGAACGCGACCACTTCTGTGGAACGCCATTTTTCTGGAACGCCCATTTTTCTGGAACACAAGACGCCAAACGGAAACAAAACTCATGTTCAAGCAGTCTCCTCGTCACCAAAGTCTGACCATCGTCATCCCGGCACTGAACGAGGAAGAGGCCATCGGGGGCACAATCTCGCGCTGCCTCGAAGAATCAGAATACATCAAACAACAGGCTGGCCTCGACCACGTCGAAATCGTCGTCGTTAGCGACGGCTCGACCGATCGCACGCCCGAGATCGCCAGCGAATTCGACGGCGTCAAAGTCATCGTGTTCGAGAAGAACCGCGGCTACGGTGCGGCCATCAAAGAAGGCTGGCGACAAGGCAGCGGAACGCTTGTCGGCTTTCTCGATGCCGACGGAACGTGTAATCCAAAATTCTTCGCGGACATGTGCCGGTTGTGCATCGAGCAGTCGGCGGATGTCGCACTCGGATCGCGACTCGGACCGGAGTCGGAAATGCCTCCGATCCGCCAACTCGGCAATCGCATCTACGCCCTGATGCTCGGTTTCCTTTGCGGACAACACATCACCGACACCGCCAGCGGCATGCGAGTGGTTCGCCGCAGCTCACTCGAAGATCTCTATCCACTGCCGGATGGTCTCCACTTCACGCCCTCGATGAGCGCCCGTGCGATGCTCAACAATTTGCGTGTGATGGAAACGCCGATGACCTACGCCGAACGAATCGGCGAAAGCAAGCTGAGCGTTTTTCACGACGGTATTCGCTTCTTCAAGACAATCATGTCGGGCGTGCTCTGCTTCCGACCAGAAAAACTATTCCTGATGGGATTCAGCGTCTGCATGATGTTGCTTCTGTTCATGGCGGCCCACCCGGTCGAATACTATTTCAAGAACAACCGCCTGGAAGAGTGGATGATCTACCGCTTCAGCGCCTGCTCGATCCTCGGTTCGCTAAGTCTGTTGTTGCTGTTCGCAACGGGACTTACCAACCGCATGGCACGGCTGAGTCGCCGACGGGCTGACGCCAACACCTTTTGGGCTGGCCTGGTCGGTACCGTGGCTCGTGGTCCCGTCCTGTTGGGCCTGGCGGGAACGTTGTCGCTCGCCACGCTCATCTTCTGGTGGCCTGGCATTGCCGAATTCGCCACGACGGGCAAAGTCAACATGCACTGGTCGCGACTGTTGGCCGGTTCCTTCACGCTCTTCTCGGCCGTCCAAGCAGGCATCTTCTGCGTGCTGGTGAAGGTGGCCGATGTCTGGATCGCTCAGCGAGCTTCGGCAGAAGAGAACGAACGACAGATCCTGCCGATGACGGCCCGAGAAGAAGAACCGGGCATGCTGTCGGCCGCGGCGTAGACATTCGCCTATTCCTAGTATCCTTAGACCTATCCCTTCGAGATTGAGCATGTCTGTACTGCAAGCGGAACCAGCCACACGCGAACGAGCGCCGGAAGCCTCAGGGATTACCTACTGGCACGAAGGGCTGGAATGTTGCGACGCCGTCTGGGAAGCCGCTTACGCGCGGTTCGAGACGCCGGAAGAAGAGATCGACAAATTCACCAAGCGGTTTCACCGACTCGGCGTCGATCGCATGGCGCGCGATCTCGACATCGTCGATCTATTCTGTGGACGTGGTAACGGCCTGGTCGCTCTCCAGCGGCTTGGCTTCAACAACCTGGAAGGGGTCGACCTCTCGCCCAGTTTGTTGAAGCAGTACGAAGGCGACGCCAAGCTGTACGTGGCCGACTGCCGCGACCTGAAATTCGAGTCGGAAAGCAAGGACCTGATGATCGTGCAGGGTGGATTGCACCACCTGCCGACCGTGCCAGAAGATCTGACCGCCGTTCTCAGCGAGGTCCAACGAGTACTCAAACCGGGCGGCCGTTTCGCGATTGTCGAGCCTTGGTGGACGCCGTTCTTGCGCGCCGTTCACAGCGCCTGCGAAGTCAAACTGTTCCGCCGCTGCTACGCCAAACTCGATGCCCTAGCGGTGATGACCGAGCGGGAAGCGACGACCTATTTCCAGTGGCTCGGCCAGCCGAAGGTAATCCAGGCCGAACTCGATCGCCACTTCGATCGCGAACTCTGCAAAGCCTCGTTCGGCAAACTGCTGTACGTGGGGCGCAAGGCGTAGCGGCAATAACTCCTGTCCGACGGTCGCTTGGTCGTTCCTTCTTTTGACAGGATAACAGGATCGACAAGGATGGATCTCGTTCATCCTGCTGATTGACAGGTGATACGTGGATGCCAGGTATTGCTCGCTGTAGGGTGCATGACGTGCACGCACCAACGGTCTTATTCCGCATCAGGAAAAACGAGCGAATCAATTATCCAGAACTCGTCGTCAATGTTAAGCGTGCCATCCTCGTTCCTTGTTCGATATTGACGAACAATATCCTCATCATCGTCGTCTCCGCCGACCTGGCCGTCGCGCCCTAGACTGGTCAACGAAATGATGCCTTGGTCATCCGCGGAGTAGATCAAAGGACGACCCCAACCGTCGGTCGTTCTATTGTCGAATCCTCCCCGTTCCGGAAGCACGGACAAATCGGCTGGCACAACGCGATGCTCTTTCAGGTAACGATGAATACGACCATGCGTTACCGCCATCCTGGTGACCGTCTTGGCGTCAGGAGGAATTACACTCACCATCGACGAACACGAGACCGCAAGAAGGCCCCAAAAGCCAATCGCAATCCATCTCTGACTTCTCATCATCGCCCCTATGTCTTTCACATTGCATCAGAACTTAGTGTTTCCTTGCCCAAAGTCGCCCCCTTCCCGCTTAACTCGCCGCCACCATCTCCGGGTAACGCGTTCCCAGGTCGGCAACAATCTCCTCGGCGGAGGTCGCTTCGATACCGAATCCGAATTGGACCTTCTTCGACGGCCGATAGTCAAACGAGAGCAAGGGAACATTCATATTGCACATCTGCCCGACACGCATCATTTCAAAGCTGCGGCCAGGCTTGGAAATGCACCGCAACGATTGGACCTCGCTCAGCTTGTATCGCTTGCTGCGACGCCAAGCGAGGCACTCCCGCAGAATCGCAAGTTCACCGCCGACAATCGAAATCGACTCACGACCGAATCGGTTCCACAGCCAGGCCCGCGCCATAATGAATCCAAGGTAACTCCACATCGTGAGCCAAGCCAGCAGGATCGCGCCAATCACAAGGCCGCCAATGGCGTACCCACCATCGCGTTGAATCTCGGCCGGAAGATTCCAGAGCCCCCGCAGGATGAGGAACCCAATGAGTACCTCGAAGAAGAGCCAGAAGGCCATCCAGATCGGCACGAAGAACAAGAACCTGGCGTTCCGCTGGTGCCGAATTTCGTAGGTAACTTCGTCGCTCACCATTTGCCCCTCAGCATGTCAATCTTCACCCTATCATTCTTACTATCGACCATTCGCCATACAAGCGGAATTATTTCGGATCGACCTGCGAAGTACTCACATCCAAGGACTATTCGCGCCGCCGGCAGATCAACATTAGACCAAACAGTGCGACCGCCGCCATCACGTACGTCGAAGGTTCCGGCACACTTTCTTTTTTGATTTGAACCCGGCAGCTGTGATAGGGTGCGTTTTATTTATGACTACCGCCTTCCCAAATAACGCCACGCAACTACACAGACTTTTTTGGCGTCACCGGCAAACAGGCCAAATTTTCTCTAAGCACAGACGGCCGCGGCGATTGCATCAAAACGTGCCCTAATCGCACAGTGCCGCAAACGCAGCCGCGGCAACACGTTGGAGTTTTTTGGCCTTACCCTCGTTTTCCTGCCTATGGCAAAAAAAGTCACACTCCCATCGACCGCCACCTGTGCGATGTTGTCCACGAGGCGGCGCGGTTGACACTCGGCGAGCGATGGGTCTAATTTGGACATAGAGGTCCAATCAATCGTTTTCCCCTCGCGGCTTGCAAGAGCCTGCTTCGCCGATGATCTCCCAAACGGCCGAATACGCACTGCGAGCGATCGTTTTTCTTGCCGACAACGACGGCAAGTCGTGCACGACGCAGCAAATCGCGGAAGTGACCGAGGTACCGGCCGGCTACCTGTCGAAGGTAATGCAAAGCCTGAGCCGCTCGAAGCTGGTCAATTCGCAGCGGGGCATCCACGGCGGCTTCACGCTCTCGAAGGAAAGCTCGAAGCTGACCGTGCTCGAGATCATCAACGCGGTCGATCCAGTGCAACGGATTCACGAGTGCCCGCTGAAGATTGCCAACCACGGCAAGAATCTTTGCCCGCTTCATCGCAAGTTGGACAACGCAGCGGCGGCAGTTGAAACGGCGTTTGCCGAAACGACGATCGACAATCTGCTGGCGGTCCCCAAATCGCGGAAACCGCTCTGCCGGTTTCCGGCCGATAGCCCCGACGCAAAAGCCGAGTAGCGTTCGCGTGGCAAGTCGCGGCGGCTAGTCGCTTCAGTAGCTAATTGAATCAGTAGCTAGTCGCAGGCGGAACTCGCGTCTTCTTCGCCGCTAGCGACCTTGGTGATCCAATCGGCTAAGGTCGGCAAATCACTTCGCTTGAAGACCGGTACCTTAAGGACGGGCGCGGAAACGGAATCCGCTGCTGGAAAGTCTGCCAGATCATCGGTCACCAGGGCCGCGATCGAGTCGTTCTCTGCGGCCAAAGGTTCTCGTGTGGCCGCTCTGCGCCAAACTTCGATCTTGAAACCCTCGACCTGCAAGTGGCCTTCGACGAGCACGATATCGCAATCGGCAAAAGCCCCCGTGAAACGGTCGTAGCGATCGGAAACATCTTCATCGGCCGCGGCCGGACAAAACACGGCGGTCATGCCAGGCGAGAGAATGCCCACCACGGCGGCGCCCGCCTCGCGGTGTTGATGCGAATCCTTGCCAGGCGTGTCGAGTTCGTGGCGATGATGGGTGTGTTTGACCGTGCCGACGCGGTAGCCGAGCGAGGTGAGATGCGTCACCAAGTCGACAATCAACGTGGTCTTGCCGCTGTTCTTGGCACCGACGATGTGAGTTCGTTTCATAGAACGCGAAACCTTACGCACAGAATTCTTTAACAGGCTGAATCATTGTGCGCTGCCCACTTACCTACATGCCAGCCCCATGCTTCTCGGCTGTCTGTCCGTTCGCTTCCTGCTCGCGAACATCGGCCTGACGTGTCACGGCGATCACATGTCGTAGGTTGCCGACCATGCCTTCGCTACGGGAATGCAATTCGGCGAGCGTCTCCTGACGACCATACATGATCAAGGAATCGCCCGGTTCGACCGAGGTTTCGCCACGCGGGGTGCCGACGTAGTGCCCCCCTGCCCTTTCGATCCCCAAGACCAGTACGCCCTCGTTGGTCAGCTGCAACTGATCGAGCGGATGACCGGCTAACCAGTCCCCTTCATGAACTCTTAATTCCGAGACGCCATAGTCTTCGGCCAGGTGAAACAGGCGGCTGTAATCTTGAACCTCGATTCGCGACCAGCGGTTGAGCGCCCAGGCGTTGGCCTTCCACATTAGTTTTTCGACGGGTCCGCTTCTCGCCGTCGCCCACAGAACGCCAACACCGACAAACAAGGTCAACAGGCGAATCCAGAACTTGTCGTACCAGTCGGTACCCCCGCTCTCTTCCAAAACCAGTCGCAAGACCGAAGCAATCGCCACCACGATTCCGGCGTTACCGAGCAGCATCAAGTGCATCACAATCCGTCGCCGCACCGGATGATTGACGATGTCTTCTGATTCCTTGGTGGTGAAGCCCGAACCGGTAAACGCCGAGAGTGCTTGAAAGTGGGCCAGATCGCGAGAGATACCGGTCAGCGCGAGCGCCGCGGCGGCGATGCGAATGACCGTTAGCGAAACAGCCAGCACGAATAAGACGGTAAATACAGCGATCATCTCGAAGACTCCGCAACAAGAAACTCAGGCAGCAGCGGGCATAACCACAGAGCGGGCACAGCCTAGCGGCGCGCGCAGCTCACCACGTAAGTGTAGGTCGCACATAGCGGCCGCGCGTGTGGTTAGTATATGCCCATGACACCGATTACGTCGCCTGCGAATCTGTGCTCTGCTGGCACACATGCGGCAAGAAAACGCGGACTACTCAGGATCGGCCGGCTCCGTGTTTTCCGAGGCGGCGCTCGCTGACTCCTCACCCGACGTCTTGCCTGAGAGCACATCTCGCAACAGGATCTGACCCCGCCTGGAGGCGTCGATCGAATCGGCCAGAATGCGGGCTGACTCCTGCGGAGCATGGAAGCCGGCCGAGTTTTCGGCCTCAACCCAGTCGACGTAGAAACTAGCCTTGCGCTGCAGTTCGAGCACGTCCTTCAGCCGCTCCTCGGTTGCTCCGCCCTCCTTCGCCGCCTTGATATCGTCGATCAGATCCACCAAGGCATCCAGGGCGGTCTCGGTGAGATTCGTATTCCGCTCCTGAATCGACTCCACATGCGCCCGGATCTGCTCTTCCGGATGTTTGTGGCAGGTCTGGCAGGCGTTATTGATGTTCAAGAGCGGACTACGCACGTGGTGATCGCTGATCTTCGTCGCCCCCACTCGCTTGTAAGGCATGTGGCAATCGGAACAGGAAACGCCGGCACGGGCATGCACACCCTGCGACCACATCTCAAACTCGGGATGCTGGGCCTTGAGCATGGGAGCCCCTGTATCGGCGTGCGTCCAATCCTTGAAGTCGATATCTTCGTAGTACTGGTAAGCGTCGTCGACGAGCAGCCCGTTGTGCCAGGGGAACGTCAGCCGCTTATTCTCGCCGGAGAAGTAATACTCCACGTGGCACTGGGCACAAACGAAGGTCCGCATCTCCTGCCGGGTAGCCATCGTGTTGACATCGTAATTCTCGATCCCCTCGGCGGCCTTGGCCGCGGCGATTCCCTCGGCAAAGCCAGGGCGAGTAATCCGCAGCGCCATCGTCGTGGCGTCGTGGCAGTCGATACAGGCCACCGGGTGCGTTACGTGGGCGGCCGCTTCCTTGTACGGCAACTTGTTGAGCTCCTCAAAGCCTTTGACGATATCGCCGTTGCCCAGCTTCTTCTGCGCGGTGTAAACGGACGCGTGACAGTGCAGACAGGTTCCCGGCTGCGGTACCGACTGGCGACCGGTGAAGAGTTGATCCTCCAACATATAGGCATGTCCGCGGGCTTGGCGGAAATCCTTGGCAAAGGCATAGCCGGCCCACATTCGCTTGAGCTGGGGGATTTTGTCGAGCTTGCTGGCGGATGTCACGTCGCGAGGATCGTCGGCGGTTGGCTCGCGGGGCACGGCCTCGCTACCGCCATAACGTGTTCGCTCCATGTCGACCGTCTTCTTGTAGTCGTCGTATTGAAGCGGAAAGTTCTTTCCCCATTCGGCCGGGTCCTCGATGTCGTCGTTGAGTTCCACCACATTGAAGAACGGCTGCTTGGCCTCTTGCTTACGCTCGAAGATATTCATCAACAGCCCGGCTAAAAAGAAACAGACCACTCCGGCGATCAAGATCAGCATCACGGGCATGCGGCTTCTTGCAGGTTCGTTCGTAGCGGAGGTTTCGGACATGATAGGGCTCGTGCGAATGGAAAGTGAAACGCGGGGCACCCAGGCGGTCTACCGGGAATGCCCCACTTCGTTGTGACAGCGAATACAGGACATCTGCTCGTCGTTCGCCCCCAGCGGCGGATGATCGATCGAATCGACAATCTGCGAATGGCAATGGCGACACGACTGCTCCGTCACGCCGCGGTTGTAGTCGTTGATCAGAATCTGATCGGGAAAATCACCGGTCGTAAACGCCAAACTATGAAAGAACCCATTACGGGCCTTGCAGTAGTACTTGTTCACGGTCGAGTCGTGCGGAGCGTGGCAGTCGTTGCAGGCAGCAACGGCACGATGCGACGACTTCAGCCAGGCATCGTAGTGCCCCTGCATCACGTGACAATTCGCACACGACGCGGCGTCATTGGAAAGATAAGAAGCCCCTTCGGCATAGTAAAAGGTGTACGTGCCGATCCCGGCCGTCGCACCGACGAGACACCAGAGCGTGGCGCCGCCAAGACCGAGCGTGAACCATAGCCGACGATGTTTGCGAAACTTCACCACGGCAAAACACCAGCTGTTATCTAGGACTTCTATCCGAAAGTGTACCGATTCCGCACGACGCTTCAATCAAGCGGGAAGAAAAATCATAGAAAGAATATTGCCCCCGCGCGATACCAACATCGTTGCGATTAGCAGCCCCGAACGTGCCGGGGCGCGACGGTTCCGCACAGCGACCCCTCCATATGAGTTGCCTACCTCTTCAACTGGCAAACGTCGGGCTTCGGTCAATCAGCGGGGATAACCGTTACGGGACCGACCGCTTCCCTACCGGCGCGGCACAAAAAAGGCGCCCTGGCGCGGCAATCGACCGCAAAAACCGCAAAGTTCACATCCGCATGACAAGGTTGCACCGGTTCTAACAGCGTCATCGCCTGGACTGGTCGTGTGGAACGAGGCTGCCGATAGCCTGTATTAGCGATTCTTCCTGCTTAAATCCGGCCGCCCAAACGGCCGATATTCCGCGTAGGCGGACAATCCCTCTAACCGTTCTAACCCGTCGGGCAGCCAACTTCCGCCATGAAAACACTATCCACGCTGGGAATCTCCCTGTCGCTGTTCCTTGTCGCCCTATCCGCTGGGGCCCAGGTAGTCGGTGACGCCGACCTGCCGCCCGTTCCGCCGCAACCACCGGCGGATCAGTCGGAAGTGGTTCGAGAGAACATCGTCCAGGACAGCATTGTTCAAGATGCCGATGTTTACGCTCCAATCACGATGGCCAGCAGTGCCGCTTCCTGCGACTGTGACGCCGGCTGCTGCACTTGCTGCGATCGCAAGCGGGCGGCTAAAAAGGCGGCCACGGCCTACAAGGGCGTCTTCTACAACAACTACTTCAGCTACATGTGTGATCCCTGCTACGACGGGTGCTACCTGGGTGATCACTTCAAGAACATCTGCGTCGGCTGCAATGGGCATCTCGACATCGGCGGTCAGTGGCGTCTCCGCTACCACCATGAAGAGGGCATGAAGGGAACCCGTTTCCAGCCGAATACGGACGACTTCCTGCTAAATCGCGTTCGTCTGTACGCGGACTACGAAATGAACGACATCTTCCGCTTCTACGTGGAAGGAATCTACGCGGACAGCTACGGCGAAGACTTTCCTCCCCGCGGAATCGACGTCAACAACGGCGATTTCCTCAACGCCTTTGTCGACGCCCGCTTCAACTGTGGCGATACGACGCTCCGTTTCGGTCGTCAGGAACTGCTCTACGGTGCCCAACGAACCGTGTCGCCCCTCGACTGGTCCAATACGCGACGCACGTTTGAAGGTGCCAAGCTGATGCACAATGTCGGCGATTGGTCGATCGACGCCTTCTTCACGCACTACGTTCAGGTCGACCCTAATGACCTGGATGAAGCGGACTACGATCAACCGTTCTACGGAACGTACGCCACGTACAAAGGTTGCGGTAATTCAACGCTCGACCTCTACTACTTGGGCTACGACAACAAGGTGTCGGCGTTCAGCCTCCACACGTTCGGTGCCCGAATGTACGGCTCTCACTACGAAAACTGGCTCTACGAGATCGAAGCCGCTTACCAAGCGGGTGACGCGGCCGATATCAAC
>CAYLRE010000022.1:0-30721 GCA_964385715.1 uncultured Planctomycetaceae bacterium | reverse complement strand
TGGATCTCGACGAAGATACCGTAACCGCGATTGCGGCAGCTTTGGCGGCTGACTCTGGGCGGCCCGACAATCCGACCGTCGCTGACGATATCCTTGAAGCTGGCCGTGAGGCGATCGCGGATAACTGTGCCGAATGCCACAAGTACGGTGACGAAGGTGAGCTCGGCAGCGCTCCCGATCTGACCGGCTATGGTTCGAGGCAGTGGATGATTGACTTCGTGAGCAATCCGCAGCATGAGCGGTTCTACGAATACGTCGACGCCGAAGATAAGCCGATGCCGGCCTATCTGATCGATCCGCATGACCCGGCAAAGAATACGCTGCGGTTGAAGGATATCGAGCTGATCGTTGATTTCATTCGCGGCGATTGGTATGAGCCAGCCGCGGCTTCCTCGTCGGAAGAAGCCGCTGCCGCCACTAAAGCCGATGACGAAGCGGCCACCGCCGAAGCCGCTGATACCGACTCCGACGCGACCGAAGGTTCTGCCGACTCCGACGATTCGGCGGAGTAGTTGCTGCCACTGCTGGCAGTCCCGTTCGTGTTCGCGTGGCGGAGTCTCGTCCCGCTCTCTGCGCAGACGCCCTCTCTTTACGTCCAGGGCAGTAGCGGCCGCAGGCTTTGCGGAATCGCTACAGTTTAACTCTTCGCCTGCCGATGCTCTGAAGGTGATATAGCAGAGATGCGCGGGGTCGGCCTGCGCACCTGTCACTAGCATTGCCAGCGAGCGGCGAATCGACTTTTCGTTATGTGGTGTCATCAATGCGGCCAGGACGTACCGGGCGTCGCCTCTGTCGAGGCGAGTGACGACCGTCTGCGCGAAGAGGACCGGCTGCGCGAGGAGCAAGAGCCGAGCGGGCTCGAGCTCGTTGAGCAGGCCGCAGATGCCCCCGTCCGCTATTCCTGTGCCCGCTGCGGTTCGACATTGGGCGACGACCTCGGCGGAGCGAATGACGGGCGTCTCCTGGAGTCGTTCTCCGCCGATGCTACTTTGACCGAGGAAGAGCGGATCTTGCAGGAGTTGGCGGCCGAGGCTCGCAGTCTCGGCGAAGCGGCCCAAGCGACTGCCGGCAGCTCGCGCGGTCGCATCGCCGCCGATAAGGAATTCAAGAATTGGCAGTGGGAGCTGGACCAGGATCTGCATGATGCTCGGCACCTGCTCGAAGCGCGGGCAGCCGCCAGTAACGCCGACGAGCAGTTGTGGGCCGTTCCGGATTTCAATCAGTATCAGGCACCCGCGCATGATCCGGCGGTCGGAGCGGGAGCCGCCGCGGTACCGGCACCTCACTTTGCCGCTGCTTCTTTGCCGCAACCGGTCGGGTCTCCTTCGCCGCAATTGCAGAGGCCACGCCGCTCGCCAACCTTTGCCTGGATGATGCTCGCTTTCAGCTTCATGGCCTTTGCCGCGGGCGGGGCACTCGTCGCCTGGTCGCTGCTCTACGATCGGGGCGATCTTTGGAGTTGGGGGCTGGTGACCGCAATCACAGGGCAGGGCGGTTTGCTTGTGGGGCTGTTGCTCTTCTTGGAGCGGGTTTGGCGTGACAGCCGGCAGGCGACCGCGCAGCTCAGCGAGGTCGATCACCGCCTGGTCAATTTGCAGCAGGCGGCCCGTTCGCAGCCGCCCCATTCGCAGTCGGCGGGGCCTCACGTTCATTCCGCCTATCCGTATCAGGTTCATCCGCGTCACTCGCATTCGGCCAGTCCGCATATGCTGGTCAGCGACCTGCGGAATCAGCTCGACATTCTGGCGGCGAAAATCTCTGAGCCGCGTCGGTAACGCCCGGCAAAAGCGGCCGTTTTCTAGGTGATCTCTCACCGCGGGCCGTCTCTTTTCAGCAGATGTTCCGAGTTTGTGCGGCATTTGTTCGCGTTCTGTTCGGCAGATGTTCAACGAGTGTTCGATGTTTGTTTGACGCTTGTTTGATCAACTGATTTTTCACCAATTAACCCGAAGTGTCAGCGAGGGACACGATAGGTTGTTTTCCACTCCGTGTGGATTTCGCATCTTCTCCTGGTTGATGTATCGGGGCCATTTCTTGAAATTGTTTCTGCGTATGTCGAGGTTATGTTGGCTGTCGCCTCAAAGCTATTTGGTCGTGTCCCTCACTGACGTGTCGGGTTATGGTTCGTGGTTCCCTAATTGGTCGGCGACATTAAAAAAGCCCGCGCGGACCTGGTCATCATCACAGCGTGCGAAAAGTCTTTCGACGGTTCACACGCAGGACCAAGTCTGCGCGGGCTCTCTCTCGAATACCGAAGGGCACTCTCCCTTCCAGCTCCGATGGATACCTCGTTCGCGATTGTTATTGGTTATTGGATGGGTGCCATGCCCACGTTAACGTGGGCATGCCTCTGTTAGCGGTGAACCAACATGCTCATCTAAGGGTGAGCATGGCACCCCAAGTTCACGACAATGCAATTTGGTGTATTCAGCCGTATACGATAGCGACTCTTTCCCAAATGTCAATTTTCAAAAAGAACCCACTCCGATGTCTCGGTTGCCGCAAGCGTCGGTTGCGTTGTTGTTGTCGGTGGCGATAATGATGATCTTCATTCATTAAGACGGCGGCTGCAGCATGCCTGGCAGTCTTAGAAATTCAGAGAAAGGTTCCCATGAAAACCAACAACAAGAGTTTTTCAAATATCGCGGTTCTCCTTCTGGCCACGCTTCTGATTGGACTGTCGCCATTGACAGCCGCCGCCGAGGACGCAGCACTCGAGCTTCCCAAGCAGGAACCGACTGCTGAATCGCTGGAGGCGACGGTGCTTTATTGGGAGAAGGGGAGTACCGTGGATGACGCCGACGCCCGCGCGGCGGTTGCATTGTCGAGTATGCCGAGCGAAGAGGACGCCAAGGCGTTGTTCCCGGAGCACGCCGGGAAATTTGCCATGCTGTTTGAGTTGATGCGAGAGCGGATGGAGGATCGCATGAAGTCGGTGCCGCCGCGAATGTTGCAACGCATGCAAAAGGAAGCCGGTGAGATTGTCAGCGTCGAAGCAAGTGACGTTCGCGATGATGATGCGAAACGGTTTGAGAAGGTCTTGAAGATGGTGCCGCAGGATCTGCCTGTCTATCGCGTCGTTTCCAGAACGAGCGGTGGTGGAGGCGGAAGCAGCAGCTGCCTCTTCGTGAACGGTCGCTGGGTCCATTTTCAAGGGTTTGAGTCGGTACCAGGGATGCTGGCGAAACTGGACGAGATGTTCGATCTTGCGGCGTACGAGGCGGTTGGCAAGATGCACGCGGTCTTGCAAATAGAAGAGTTTCGCGAGTTTTACCGAGACCATTGTCATTCGTTCGTTAAGGGACAGGTCGATGAGGACGAATTCCTCAAGGTCATGGAAAGCGAAAAGGGGAAACAAGTCGTCGAACTCCTGGCCTCGGTGCAGTCCGCGATTGCAGAAAATGCGGGCGTCGACGTTTTGATGGCTCGTCCCGGTGTGGGGGAAGGAGAGTTCTCATTCGAGCTTCGCTCCGCCAAAGAGCAAGCGGCCGCCGACGGTGTCCGGCGCCTGAAAATCCTAAACCTCGCCAAGGAAGATGGCGTTTGGAAGCTCAAGGATTTTGATTGAACGTCGCCCTGGGTTTGTGCTTGGCGCAATGGGAGCCGTTGTTCCGGCAGGGCGAGGAAGAATTAGACAGGATGAACAGGATCAAGCAGGACGAGATTACTTGTATCGAGTTGATCCTGTAATCCTGTCAGGTAATAGATTCGCAGGTTGGTAGGGTGGGTACTCGCACCCACCAAGATTTTAAGTGCGCGATCATGATTCCCTCGTCGAGAACTCCTGAAGGCCAGCCGAATCGCTGTCCCGTCTGCAATTCCGTGGTAAGGATGGAACCATCGACGCCTCCTGGTGACGCCCCGTGTCCTCAATGCGGCCAGTTGCTTTGGTTTCCAGGCACTACCGATTTTGATTTTGCCTTGGATCGCTGTTGGCGTGTCGAGAGGTTGCCCTGTTTTTCTCGTGATGCGATTGTTCGGGACTTGGCAGCGACCACGAAACGTGACGCCATCGTCGAACTCGTCGATCGCCTTGCAGAGAAAGTTCCGATTCCTATCGATGAACGATCAGGTATTTTGAAGGCCATCTTGCGACGAGAGGAACTCGGATCGACTGGTATCGGACGGGGAGTGGCTTTGCCTCACACGAAATTCCCGAGCGCGGTTCTTGCGGACGTCGTTGGAACCGTCGGGTATTCCCGGCTGGGTATTCCTTTTGAAAGTTTGGATGACCAACCGGTTCACATGATTGTGTTGCTTGTGTTTCCACACGATCAACCCGATTTGCATTTGCGGACACTCGAACAGGTTTCCGCTCAGCTTCGAGAATGAGTTCCCTCAGTTCACCAAAAATTGGACAGAATGAACAGGATCAAGCAGGATGAGGGGTGCTGCATCCCGTTCTTCTATTGTTCTGTCAGGTAACTCCGCTGTAGCTTGGGCCGCATGGAAACTTTGGTCGCGCAAGTCGGTCTCAACGTCAATCTGGCGCCGCTGCTGTGGGCTTTGGTTGTCGGCGTCGTCGCTCTGCTGGCTGGTCTGTTGGGGACACTGTCGCAGATTCTCGTTCACTTTCGGCCAGCCAGACGCAACGAGGCCTTTGTCGTGGCCGTGGTCAGTTGTCTCTTGTGCCTGGCGGTACTCGCCTTGTGGCTTTGGCAACGAGGACACTTCGTTTCGCCGATGTTGTTGCCCGTGGTGCTGGCATTGCCGGGGCTGATCGCGATCAAGAAAGCGGTTGCCGTTTCACGTCAATGAATCAACAACTCGGGTCGTTCTGGGGTGGGTGAGGTGGTCGTCTTCGGTTCCGTTAGGGCGGTGTCTGACGAACGTTGAACGATCGTCTCGTTGTGGTCCAAGGCCTTCCCGTCCTTAGGCGTCGATGATTGATAGACCGCAGCGCGTGGGACCGGGAAATATGGGGCTGGGGAATAATCGAGGCCTTGTCGATCGAATGACTTCCACCGATGGGAAGGGCATTCGATGACAGCTCAAAAGTCAGGCCGCCGACGCTGGTTGCAGTTCCGACTACGTACGTTACTCGTCGTCGTGATGCTCTGCACGATACCGCTAGCTTGGCTTGGCTCGGAAGCGGCGCAGCGGCGCCGGGAGTCCGCCATCATCGCTTGGATCGAATCGCAGCGGACCGGACAAGTTGTGTTGTCGCAAGGGGGATGGCTCGATTCCTGGTTGGGCGGAACGGTGCAGGAACTGGTGCTGCATCAGGCCGAGGTCGACGACTTGTCACCGCTGGCTGGACTGCGGGACGTTTCTTCGGTTCGCGTCTACAGGATGCCGGTGAGCGATGTGGCGCCGCTGGCGGGATTCAAGAATCTTGAGCGGCTCACGCTCAACGGTACCCAGGTAACGGACCTTTCGCCGCTGTCGGGACTGAAAAACTTAATGCGGCTTAATCTTACGCTCAGCAAGGTAAGAGACCTGTCGCCATTGAAGGAGTTCCATCGCCTCGAAGAACTTCAATTGTACTACACGCCGGTCGACGACCTTTCGCCGCTCGCGGGGCTTACCAGGTTGAGGAAGCTCGTCGCTATGGGAACGAAGATTAGCGACCTTTCGCCGCTCGCTGATTTGCAGGATCTCGAAGTACTTCACGTCGGTCGGACGCGAGTGAGCGACCTTTCGCCGATCAAAGGACTGAGGAATCTCAAGAAACTCTCGGTGTATTCGACACCGGTCGACGATCTGGCGCCGCTTGTTGCCTTCAGTCAACTCGAAAGCCTGTATGCCGCCGACATGCGGGTGCGCGATTTGTCGATCCTGTCGCGACTTGGGCAGCTCAAGAATCTATCGATCTCCGGCTTGACGGACAAGGACTTGTCTCATGTCGCTGGCTTGCAGCAGCTCGAGACACTCCATCTGCAAATGACGAAGGTCAGAGATCTGTCGCCTCTTGCCGAGCTTACGAAGTTGCAGGCCCTGTACCTCGACAAGAACAAGGTAAGTGACCTGACACCGCTCGCAAATATGACGACGCTGTCAGAACTCAGTCTTTCAGACACACTGGTTCGAGATCTGTCCTCAATCGCGGGTCTTTGGCGGCTTCGGAAGCTGAATCTCAACAGCACGCTGGTGAGCGATCTGTCACCACTTGCTAAAATATCGAACCTTCGCGAATTGAGTCTTGCCGACTTGTTTATTACCGATCTGTCGCCGCTAGCGCGACATCAGAAACTCTATGAGCTTGATATCAGCCGGTCGCTGGTGACGGACCTGTCGCCGCTCGCTAGCCTGCGGAATCTTCAAAGGTTTCGGATGGCCGACACGGAAGTGAGCGATTTGTCGCCGCTCTTGGGATTGAAGAAGTTAAAGTCGATTGATCTTCGACGCACATCGGTCGACGAGCCGCAGAGGCAGCTGTTCCGGCAGTCGCATCCCCGATGCAGAATGACACGATAGGCGTTACCCGACGAATGATCTCGGGCGGCCCTGCTATAGGCCAAGCTAGGCAGTGCGAATGTTGAGCGAGGTTCCGGCATGCCTCACAGAATGCGCCGGGCCAGGCGTACTCACGCCGCCAGGGAGCGATCTTTACTTACCGCCAGGAAGTTGGAGGTGTCGAAGTTTTCCTCCGACTCGCGGTACTGTTTGATCGGCGAGAGAAAGCCGCTGGGCGTGATCCGCAAAATCCGCATGCCGTGGGCGGAGAAGAATTGGTAGAAGTCACGGAAGAAAGTGCGGGTGTCGATGTGGCAGCCACCGAACTCGAATGTGACATGATCGATGGCGCCGGCCTGAAGCAAATCCTCAGCCCCGCGCAGCACATCGAGCTCATGGCCTTCGACGTCGATTTTCAGCCAGTCGATTTGCGTGATGGCGTTTTCAGCGGCGTATTGATCGAGCGTTGTTACCTGAATCGTCTCCGACTTGTCGAACGCGGTTCCAAAGCAGGAGAGATCTCGCCGCGTCATCGAGGCCAGACCGGATCTCTCACGATCGTAGAACAATTCCGTCTGGCCTGCCGCCGATCCCAAGGCGAGGTTATTCAAGACAACTCCCGAACGCTGCGGTGCGTTGTTTGCCAACGCCTCAAACGTCTCGGCGGCTGGTTCGAACGAGTGAATCTCTGAGAGTCGGTCGCCCAGACGGTCGACGGACATATTGAGAAATTGTCCGGTATTGGCACCCGCGTCAACGATCACTAGATCACGCCGGTTGGACCTCGCCAGCATTTGCATGATTTCGACTTCGCCACTGGTGCCGACCGGTGCGCCGGCGCCGATACCCATTAGCCAGCGGCACAACCGCATTTGCTTTTGAAGCAGGCGTTGCCCCAGCCGATTGCCGGTCGTGTATTTGAGAGTACGGCGCAGAAGTGACATCGTGATATCTGTCGGCGAAAAGAGCGTTGCCCGCTGAGCGGGGAAATTGTAGCAGGCCTGGCAAGATGGAGCAGCGTCAATCTGTTGGGAAGAAAGTGCAGTGCAGAAAGTGCAATATTGACCGGCATTTACGCCAGCTCGACGCTTGCGTTTCAGGAGCAAACGGACTTTGCTCACTGTCGGCTTCCTGCTACGGTTCGCGGCATTCTGGTGGACCGGATTCTTTTGCCCAATGAGGGTTAAGGTTCAGGTTCGCACGCATTTGCGGCTTTAAGGAATACAAGATGCTCGCCAATTTGCGTTACAAGATGAAGAACCTGGTCTACCATCTGGCCTCGATGCGTGTGCCGCATCCGCGTTCCGACGCGAACGCCGCCGTGCAGGCCGGCTTCAAGAGTCAGTGTGGCCAGGATCAGTTCGTCGCCGAGCGTCTTGGGTTTCTGCGGAACGGCGTGTTTGTCGACATCGGTGCCAACGATGGAGTCACGCTAAGCAACAGTTACTATTTCGAGAAGGAGCTGGGCTGGACGGGCGTCGCCGTGGAGCCGCTTCGCAGCGCCTATGAAAAACTGGCCAGCAGTCGCAGTTGTGATCTGGTGCATGGCTGCGTTTCCGATGTGGCTGGAGAAGTCGAGTTCTTGGAATGCGATTCGATGAACGGAATGCTCAGCGGCATCGCTTCCAAAATGGATTCCAAGCAGCTGCGCACGCTGGAGAGAACGCGCCTGGCTCAAAATGGAATTAAGCAGATGACGCAGGTAGAGAGCGTCACGCCGGAGCGTCTGCTGGCCGATCATGGCATTACCCGGATCGACTATCTCAGCATCGATACCGAGGGCGGAGAACTCGATATCCTACGCAGCTTCGACTTCGACAAAGTCTTTGTGCGGGTCATCTCGGTGGAAAATAACCACTACAGCCTGGCTTTCCGAAAGTACATGCGGAGTTGCGGCTTCCGTTTGGTTGCCATCCTGGACCATGATGAGATCTTTGAAAACACCCGCGCGGAGAACGCGGCCGTTTCGCCGGGCATCTTACAGCGGCGCCAGGCTGCTTAGTCAGGTGCACCACAGTTCGAGAGCACGGGGCAAAAATGGTGATAGGCGGGCACCGAGCGTTATCTCTGGTCGTCAGGGCAACCGTATGATGCAGCAAGATCCGAAGCGACGGTGGTACTCAACCCATTTTGTAGCGGGTCGCGATTTCTTGGGATACCGACTCGGTCGCGTCGTAGCCTAGCCGGTTCATCATTTGCACGGCCGCAGGGTAATTGGCGATCGCGTCGACGTTCAGTTGCTTGACTGTTTTTGACGAAAACCTGTCCGTCTTCTGTTGTAGCGAATGGACGAAGCCGTCTTTTTCCGGGAAATCGAGATAGCGAACTAGTTTTTGCAACTCGCTCGTTCCGTCGTCGGAGAAAATATCTTCGAAGCGAAGCGACAGCCATGGTACCGCCGGAAAGCTCTCCTGCAATCGAATGGCATAGTGATTGAGTTCGGTCCACCAGAATAGGCACTTTTCAAACTCCGACAATCGATTCCATGGCTCGCCCGTCAAATGGTCTTGGACGACACCATATTGCGCGGGAGAAATGCTCATCCATTCGGACCAGCCAGCCCGGCTATAGACGTTGTGCGTTGTCAGCGAGGCGGCCACGCGCAAGGGGTGGCGATACAAGTGAACCAGCTGCACGCGATCAGCGAAGGTTGCGATCAAATGGGGAAGTACGCCATAGGCGGGCCACCCGGTCTCGATATAGTGTTTGCTCTTGAGAGTTTCCTTAATGAAATCGATATGACGCTCGACGTGCGATGTTAGCTCGGCGCTCTTGCCTCGATGGTACGCGTCGAAGTGGCGGAGGGGAGTGTATTGTTGGTGGAACGGTTCATGAACCACGGTCGCCAGGTCCGAATAGTTGGCGGCAAGCTGGTCTGCAAAGAACTGCGTTCCACATCGGCCTGTTGAAATGAAGAATACGACACGTTTTTTGGAAAGCTGTTGTGTCATCGATCTGCCCCATAAGTGCCGGCAACTAGTAACTCTCGATCGGATCTCTTGCTCTTCGCTATCCGCCCGGCCATCCGCCTCGCCAGAGCAGCCGCAGTTTTCGGTAGTCAGCAGCGGTCAAGAGACGCGAACCACTCGAAGACTGCGTACTCGAGCAACTTCTTGTAGGCGATCATTCTGACTCACAAGCGCATTGTAGACCTGCGTGACACCCGGCCACACATCCACGTCGTGAAATACCATGACTCCACCCGGCACGATGAATTTGGACCAAGTATTGACATCGACAGTCGAGCCTTCGACCGAGTGATCGCCGTCGATGAACAGCAGTCGAATGGGCTCGTTCCAAGTAGCACCGATTTCCGCCGAGCTTCCGACGTGCGGTTCGACCCAATCTCGCAGGCCCATGCGCCTCAAGTTCTCTTCGAAAATTGGCAGCGTCGATCCATCGTTGATGATGGCCGGAAGTGGATGCGTGCCACCGGACTGATGCTCTGGAGAGCCTTTGAAATGATCGACGGCCATGATCTTCTCACGACCTGCCGACTTCGAGCCGGCGGCGAGCCAGCACGTCGACAAGCCCATCAGGCTACCAATCTCGACAATCGCTCCGCGGCTGTCGCCATCGCGGGCCCATAGGAACAGGGCGAATCCTTCCTCGGGATGCAAGAAGCCTGGGATGTCCTTGAATTTCTGGAGCATGGCGCCGAAGGAGGCGAAGGATTCGAATGTGCGATTCATCGTCGCGGTCGAATTCTTCAAGGACTTGCAAGCCTCGACGCGTTCGTGCACCTGTTGAAAATATCGCTTTTCCGCCGCTTTTCGAGACCCGTTCTCTTCGGCGCTTGCGTCTTGTGTGAGTACGAATCGACCGTCAATAAAGGTGGTGCGATCGAGGAAGTCGTCGAATTGGTCGACGTTCTTGACGCGATAACGTAACAGCGGCTGATGAACGCGCTTGAAAGTAAAGTTATGCCTAAAGGCGTCGCGAAACAAAATATTATCACTCAGGCCAGGATCGCGAAACGCGAGATCCTCCGGAAAGCCACCGACGAGCTGAACGGCAACGGTTCGTGCGAGGAAGTTGGAAGGAATCGAACTCGCTAGTGCGTTCAGTTGATCGTCGTGGAGTTGCCGTTCCGCATCGATTACTTCCACATCTGTCGTGAAACCGGCCACGTTCGGATTGGTGTTCAGTAGGCTAGTCGTTGTCTTCAGGAAGTTTGGCGCGTATTCGTCGCCGGGGCTTAGAAAGCCGATGTACTTTCCGCGGGCTTCTCGCAGACCGGCGTTTCGCGCCGCGGCAGCCCCCGAGTTGCTCATCGGTTTGATCAAGCGAACTTCGGAGTGCTCGGCGGCCAATGTTTCTGCCACTTCAACCGAGTTATCTGTCGATTGATCATCAACGATTATGATTTCCGTGTCGCTGAATCCCTGGTTCAAGACAGAGCGAACCGAATTGACTAATCCGCTATCGCCGTTCAAGCTTGGAATAACAACCGTCACCAAGCACTTGTCGGTGGTTTCGCTGCTCTGTTGTCGTACATGACTCATCGGACAATACCCCATGTTGGCCGCGTATCGAGTTCTGTATTCATTAACTTTCGCTAGATCATATCACGCTCACGGCACGCCGGCCACTTGCTTTCTTGCGGGCGTGTCACGAGCAAGTGTTTGGCTGTCTGGTGACACTGGATCGGGTTTACGGATTCCCGCGATGCGATCGCTGGCGGGGTAGTGTGCCTTGGTCGGTCATTGAGTGGTTACCCCAGCGTGCAAAAAAAATCATGCGAGCGATTCGCCATTTTGGCTCGATCGCCCCTTCCTCCCAAGGCTCTTCTGACATTTTGTTGACCTGCAACGTGATGGCGGCATGCCTCTTGGTCCGTGCCTGCCTTGTCGGTCAAGGCGAGCCCTGCTAGGCTCGGCATCGGAATAGTCGCTTGTCCTTTCGGAGTGGAATTGCTTGCATGGATCCTCTTGCCGCTGAGATCATTGACCAGGTCATTCGCGAGCGGTGCACCGTCAAGGTGTTTGCCGAAGAGCCGCTTACACCGTCAGGAAATGTCGTTGATATCGATGCGCTGTTGACGGCCGGGATCTGGGCGCCGTTTCACCGGCCGGCGGCCAGTGTGCACACCCAAGACGGTTCGTTGAGCTCGATGGTGCCGTGGCGATTTTACGTACTCGAAGCAGCCAGTTGCCGTCGCTTGCGCACGTGGCTGCAACAGCGCGGCGACGAAGGTAAGCTGCCACGGATGCTCGCCGCGGCGACCGCGATGATTCAAGTCACCTGGCTACCTCATCCGCCGAGCGCCGAAAGCGAGCCGCTTCCGGCCGGAGCACTCTTCGAGCCGACGCTAGTTAACATGGAACACCTTGCTGCCGCCTCGGCGGCCGTGCAGAACGTGCTGCTCGCCGCGACGGCTCGCGGCGTGCCGACCTATTGGTCGAGCGGCGGGGCACTCCGTGAGGCCGAGGCGTTCAAGCTGCTAGGCATCCCGCATCGAGAGATTGCGCTGGGGAGCGTGCTGCTGTTTCCGGCGGACTACTCCGAGATCCCCGGCATCGAGCATGTGCCGGGCAAGTTGCGTGACAAACGTGGCAGCATTGAAGAATTTTCCCGACGCGTGGAGCTTTAGGGGCCACCGGCAGCGCGTCATCGGGCCTGATCTTGTTCCGCTGGTGGAGCGAGACCAGGGAGTGCCAATCACTTCACCGGCTCAACGCAATGATTGCGCCAGGTGCCATTGGCTGCTCGTTAGCCAGTGGGAGCTGAAGACGCGCCCCGGCAATGACGCTCTCTTGTGTCACCCGGATTGGCTTTCGAACGGGTGTCGGGCTCTGCGGGCAAGTCAAGGTGAAGCCGCTTCGCGCAAGAAAAAAGCCCGAGCATCCTGATTTCCAGGACGTTCGAGCTGATTCAAGAAGTAGCGGCGGAGGGACTCGAACCCCCGACACGCGGATTATGATTCCGCTGCTCTAACCAGCTGAGCTACGCCGCCAAGGCATACTAAAGTATGTCGAGCCGTGCGGTCCGTCAAGGTGCGGCGAACGTTTGAGCATGCGAGTCGTTTGTCCCAGGCAAGGTCGCAAGTCGGTCGCGCGCGGTCGTGTTGATTATGCGGCGTCTATCTAGTAGCGACAGGGGATGGCTATCGTCCCAGCGAGCCTAGGTAGGCCGCCAGGTCGGCCAGCTCGTCGGCCGTGATTTGGGTTTCCAGACCCTCGGGCATCAGCGATTTGCCGGTCGCCCGCAGCTCGTCGATTTCGCTGCGAAGGATAACCTGCTTTTCGCCGCCGGAAGCGAGCAGCGTGACGCTTGAACCGGTGCTGGCGGAGAGCAGGCCGGTCAGCATGCGGCCGTCGTTGGTGAGCAGGCCATAGCTGCGAAACTTGCCTTCAATGGCCCGATTCGGATCGAGCACGGCGGTGAATATGGCGCGGGCGGAACGATCCTTGAGTGCGGTCAGATCGGGGCCGACCGCGTGGCCTGTTTCCTCCACGCGATGGCAAGTCGCACAGTGCTTGGCGAACAGCTGCTTACCGCGAGCGACGTCGACTTCGGCCGGTCGCTGATTGAGGTAACGGGCGATGAGTGCTTGACGGTTGCTGTCGATCTGGTCAGCGAACAGACGGGCAGCCTGTTTGCGAACGGCTTCGTCGCGGTGGAGGAGCAGTCGGTCACGTTGGGCCAGGGTGAGCAGCGTGGGCGAGGTCTCTTCTTCGTCAATGTGTTCGATGAGTTTTCTGGTCCAGGGAAGTCGCGTGAGCAGAACGTCGATGGCGGCCTCTTGCTGCTGCGGCGCGAGCGCCAGATGGTGTTCGAGCAGAATCTCCGCCACACGCTCTTCGCGGCGATTGCCGAGGGCACGAATGGCGGCATCTCGCCAGGCGGGAAGCCGGTCGGGCGACAGGTAAACGGCGAGCCGCTCTAGGCACTTCTGGCCATGTTCAGCCGGTAGATAGCCCAAGAGTTCGAAGGCGGCTTGTTCCGCGCCCGAAATGCCGCCTCGGGCCTCGTCGGCACCGGTGGTCGCGAAGGCATTGAAGATAATCCCGTCGAGGATCTTTTGCTCGGACGGGTCGAGCAAGTCTCGGTAGTTGGTCCCGCGGCGGCGAAAGGCCTTGAAGAGACGAGCTACGGCGAGAAAACGGGCGGCCTTGGCTTCTTCTTCTGAGATGACTTGTTCGATGAGCGAGGACTTGGCGGTCTTGTTATTCGTCGCGGCTTGTATTGCTTCGTTCTCGATCGCTCGCACGATCAGATTGAGAGCTTCGCGGTTCTTTTGGGCAGCGGCAAGCTCGGTGAGTTGGGCGAAGACGCGGCGGGCGTTGTCGTCTTTGTTGCGATGTTGCAGGACTTCCATGATCGCGTATGGGAGGTTTTTTTCTGTTAAAGAACTGGTCGCCGCCGCCACGAACATGGCGTCGTCACGTTGATCGATGATCATTCGACCGAGATCCCTCCCCGTGAACGGACTCTTGTGTTCTCCTAACGCGTAGGCCACCTGTAGACGCAGTTGCGGGGATAGGTCTGCTCGCCAGGTCGTGATTCGATTTCGTGATTCACCCAAGCGAGTAGCGTGTCTTGCAACCTTGGAAGGAAGGTTAATCGCATGGGTTAGTGTCGTGTCGTCAAGCTTTCCCAACCCGTGGAGCGTATAGATCGCGTGAACCTTGGCCAGTTCGGTCTCACTCTTGGTGATCAGCTTTTTAAGTGGCCCAACGGCTCGGGGGTGTTGTTGCTGAACCAGTAACCGCTGGGCCATGTCGCGCTGGATGCCGTTGGGCGATTCGAGTCGGGCGACCAGTTCTTCGCTACTAAGCTTGTCGAAGCGGGGTACCTCGCGGAGTGGTTTGTCGGCTGGCACCACGCGATAGATGCGGCCTTGCTCGTGGCCGGCTCGCAGGTCGAGTTCCTTTTCGTAGGCGTCGTCGATCCACTCCGGGTGTTCGATCACCAGCCGGTACATGTCGACCACGTACAACGCTCCATCAGGGCCAGTGCGGGCCATGGTGGGGCGGAACCAGCTGTCGGTGCTTGCCAGGAATTCGCGGTCCTGTTCATCGGCGGCCCGACGGCTGTAAAAGGTCAGCCCTCGTGGCGACATCACGCGGCGATGGACTAGGTTGTGGACCGGGGCACTGGTGAAGGTGTTGCCGGCCAGGTCGTCGCCCAAAAGATTATCACGATAGAAGTCGGTCGCACTGGCGGAGGTAAAGTGATGCTCTTCGCCCGGGGCAGGGGGGCGGTAACCTTGGAAGTGACTCAGCACCCGCGAGATGGGAAACAGCTGGGTGTTGTCGGTGCGAACAATGTTAATGTGCGTGCTGGCCGGAGCGGCGTGTGGGTTGCGTCGTAGATAACGATCGGCCAGCACAAAGTGTCGCAGCGGGGTGACATTGTCGCAGCCGAACCAATTGCCCCAGTCATCGCGGCGGCGACCAAATTGGGAATGCCCGGCGAGCGGTTCAATTGCTCCATCGTGGGGGCGAATTCGTATGTCGCGGCTGCGGGTGTTGACCTTCTTACCGGTCTTGTGTGAGATCACCTCGCCACCGCTACCGCCATCGGCCAGGTAGATCCAATTGTCGAGGCCTTGGCAAAAACCGTTCATGCGGTGCTGCTGATTGCCGAGGCCGAAACCTTCGTAGAGGACCTTGGTGTAGTTCGCCTTGCCGTCGCGGCTGGTGTCCTCGGCGTAGATAATCTGCGGGGCGGCGCTGACAAGTACGCCACCCATGTAGGCCATCACGCCGGTCGGGTAGGGGAGACCGTCGAGGAACAGCGTCGACTTGTCGTACTTGCCGTCGCCGTTGGTGTCTTCCAGGTAGCGAACGCGGCCGCCCGGTTTTCCCTGGTTGTCCATGCCGAGCGGGTAGTCGGCCATTTCGACCACCCACAGCCGGCCGTCGGCACCCCAGTCGATGGCGATGGGATCCTTCACGAGTGGTTCGGCGGCGACCAGTTCGACTTTGAGCCCGTCGCGGACGCGGATCGATTGCAGTGATTCTTCGGCCGACTTGGGCGGGGGGAAGTCCTTGCCCAGCAGTTGGGCGAAGCTGCGGCGATCGACACCGGCCGGCAGGCGGTTGGTGTCTTCGTTCTGTATCCACATGTGGTCCTTGGCGAACCAGGCTCCGTTGTTGGTGCCAGCCCGTACGATCATCGGAATCGCGTTCTCATCGCGGCGATGGCCTGCACGAGCCCGACGCGACCAACCACCATGACGCCGATGATAAACGTGGACCGAAAAACGGCGTTCGTTGGAGAAGACGATGTCGTCGTGCCCGTCTTTGTTGAGGTCGACGAACCTCAGCCCCGCATCGCTACCGGTTCGGTCGACGAGCGGTTCCGGTAGCACCGCCTTAGACGAACGCCAGGACTTGTTCTCTCGATCGTAGACGAAGGTGGCACGTTGCTTCGAACCAGCCAGCAGAATTTCGCAGATTCCGTCTCCGTCGACATCGCGAAGTCGTACGCCCATGTCGCGGCCGCCTTGCACGGTGAATAGCGGACCGGAGTCGAGCTGTGGGCCGTCGTGGATCGCAGCGGGCGAGCCGAATTCGGTTTCGCGAACCCAGGCCTTCCCGTCAAAGTGCCACAGGCCGCGCTGCTTCTCGCTGGCGACTAGGAAGCTGGCGTTGCCACTGGCCTGCAAGGCGCCAAAACGGACGCCGGCGTCGCGGCGCTCTCCGTCGGCGGTGACTTCCACCAGCGTGACCGGGAAGTCGATGTCCTTCCAGCTGTTTGTCTCCGGCTGCCAGAGGCGTGTTCTCTTGAGCTTGTCGTTGCCGATCACCACGTCGAGGTAACCATCGTTGTTCACGTCGAGCAGGCGGACTCCGTTGTCACCACCATCGGCGGCACGGATCGGCTGCCCGGCGAGCAGATTCTTGTTGAGCCGGTCGAGGCATTCCTTGAAGTTCAGGAATAGCACCTTCGATCCATGCTTCTCCACGGCGTGATCGACGAAGTCGACGTACTGCTCATTGCTCAGCCAGTCGTAAGGATGGAAGACCACATTGGCGACGCCCTGCTTGATCACGACCGCGTCGAGCATCGCTTTCAGATCTTTGAGCGTCTTCGGATTCTTGGGTGCCTGAAGTTTTTGCCCCTGCCAGTCATCCGGTACGCCACAGGGAAACTCCCACAGCCGCTGCGAAATGATGTAAGGGTAGGGGTAGTTGTCGACCCGATTGACGAACGGATCGAAGGGGACGTAACGCTCGAATCGCGACTTGCCTTCGGAATTGAGCACAAGATCGCGGGGCAGGGCCGGGTCGTCCGGCGTGAGCAGGCAGAGCGTGGAACTGCTCATCTGGCAGAAGTTGCCCTGGGCGGTTTTGCTGTTGAGGATTTCGACATAGGCCCGCGGGCTGGGCGTGTTGAGCGAGTCCATGCAGGGGAATCGAAAGCAGACAGGGTGGCTGTTCTCGACCGCGGCCAGCTGATCGACGCAGCGATCGTAGGTGCTCTTAGCCTTGGCGAAGTCGCCGCCTTGTAGGCAGGGGCAGGGGTGATCGGCGGTGTGCGTTTCCAGCGAGACGCCTTCGGAGAGCCACTTGGGCAGTTGCGGGTGAGCCGGATCGACCTGATTGGTCATGATGCTAATCGGACCGCGGCCATCGATCTGTTTGAGGCGTTCGAGGATCGGCCGCATGTACTTCTCGTACGGGGCCGGATCGCGCATGTCGTCGATGCCGAGAGTGACGACCGCTTCCACGCCCTCGGTGCCAACCCATTGGGGCGTGATCAACTTCGCCAATTGCAGTGACGGGTAGTACGGATCGCAAAAGGCGTCGAGATAGGTGAGGCGATTGCCACTGCTTCCACGATTGGCGTCCGCCGATTCGGCTTGTTGTGGCGCGTCGTCCGCCTGGGCAAATTGACGGTGGCCTGGGATGAGGCCGGCGCAGAGTGTTGCTAACAGAACGAGAATGCCACACACAGGCGACGAAGAACGGACCAAGGGGGAGAGATAACGGGCCACGGTGGTGCTCCGAAGGTTGTAGCGTCTGGGTAATCGTGCCGGGCTGCCGGCGCCCTTACGATAGCACGCCGGGAGGGCACGTTTCCAGTTCCGTGGGGCAGCTTCGCCTGACGGAACTCTGCGGTGCCATGTCCACGTTTATGTGGACACGAGAAAATGTCGTAACACCAGCATGCTCACCCAAGGGTGAGCATGGCACCCGAGCCAGTCACCGTCAGTTCCGACATGCCCTACGCCCGCCTACCGCAGGTTTACGAACGAGACCAGGTACCCGATTTTCGCGTCGGAGCCATCGGTGTGTTTGACCCCTTTGATCTCGACCCAATAGCTGTGGCCTGCGGTCAATTCGATTTCCTTTGGCTGGAAGATCACAGCCGGTGGGTAGGACCACTGCTCGATGCTGACGTGCACGTGTTCCAATTCGATCTCTTTCTTGCCGCGGGTGATCCGCATTCGCTTGGCATCGAAGCGAGCCGGAACCAGTTTAACGCGAAGATCGCCGGCGGCCGGCATACGGTATTTCTTCGGATTGAAGGAACAGTTCCAGGCATAAGGTTTGCCTTTTCGCATCAGTGCCGCTGGTTGCAGGCCCCGCGCGGGGAAGGCAAAGTATTCGTAGTCCGGGACCTCCTCGCGACTGTTGTCGAAGGCCCACATCGTAACCACGGCGCTATGCTCGTCGTGAATCGCGCGGCCGAAACCGGTCTTGCCCATCACGGGATTCAGACACCAACGGCGATGTCCGAGTCGCTCGACGTTGATCGGGTCGGTGTCCCACATGAAGTCTCGCACCGAATCGGCAACCGGAGCGGCCAGGGCTGCGTGTTGCAAGTTTGACTTGCGTGTTCCTTCTAACGCGAATTGATACTCGGTGTCGGACCAGCCGGGATTCGGCGGTTCGTGATCGATGCCCATCTTGCGGACGCCAAGCATCTTGGCGCCGGCCTCGGAGTGAGCCGAGTGGGTGCGATCGAGTGCGATGTCCGCAAAGGGAAGATTGCAGGCGGCGCGGTACATCATTAGCCGGCGAACGGCCGTTTCGCGTTGAGCCTGCATGTCGGGATCGTTGACCTTGGCGACGATGTCTTCGGTTGTCTCGGGAATGTCGCCGACGGTCTCGATCTTGGCTTTTGAGATCGCCTTGAATTGCTTCTTCAAGAGCGAGAGCGTCTTGGGCAAGATGAGTTCGCCGTTGGCCCAACCTTCTTCCGCCAGCACGGTGCGACCATCGAGTCGTTTGAGCGTGCCGCTGAGCTTGCCCTCGCGGTATTGGGCCGTCAACGTGGCGATTCCCTCTTCGTCGTGCTCGGAGTACTTGCCGGAGAGTTTGCCCTTCTTGTAGGTGCTACGTAGCTTGAGCTTGCCGTTGGGGTGAAATTCCTTGCGGGAGCCAGAGAGCTTGCCTTTCTTGTAGGTGCCGGTGACCTTCACGGTGCCATCTTCGTAGAACTCCTTAAAGGGGCCGTCGCGGTCGCCATCCTTGTTGACGGCGTAGGTTGCCTTCGGCCCTCCGCTCTCGTACGTTTCGGTTTCTTCCTTGTTGGCGGCATTCGCATTGCTGTGTAGGAGCAGCGAGAGCGCTAAGGAAAAGGTCAGAGCCAAGTAAATGCGATGAATGCGGCGTTTGGATGTCAGCATGGTAGGTATGCCCCACGAGGAAAAGGGACGCGGCGGCGCGTCCTGAGGAATCGAAGTTGCCCGCTTTTTTGGAAGGATATTACGGAGGTAGGTTCGTGTCGCAGCTGCTTGCCCCAATTGCGGCGACACAACTATCAGCATACCGGTCCGTCACGTGACGTCGCAACGGCACAGGCAGGCCCAGAATCGTAGGGGTTCGCGCCGCTAGCGTTTTCTCTAGTTGCCTCCGCCGCGATTTCGCTGCGGCGATTTTGCTTCGTGCGGCGCACACTCGAATGCTTACCGCTCGGCATCGAGTGCCGCTTGAACGCCTTCGATTTGTTCCGCGCCGGCGGGCACCTGAATCGAGGAACCCCCGAAGGCATCACCGATCGGCTCGGCGCGGCCACCGAGATGTTTCGCGAAGAACGCTTCCATCACGGCGTAGAACGCCAGATCGTTTTCAGGGCGATCGAAACCGTGGCCTTCGTCCGGGAAGAGAACGTAGGTGACCGGGATCTGGTGCTCTTGCATTGCTTCCACGATCTGATCGGCTTCACTCTGTTTGACCCGCGGGTCGTTAGCACCTTGGCCTATTAGGAGTGGGCGGCGGATCTCTTGCACGCGATTGAGTGGAGATGCCTTTTCAAGCGCGGCGCGACCCTCTTCCGTGGTATGGTCGCCAACCCGATTCTTGAACATCTGCATGCCCGAGACCCAGTAGGGCGGAATCGTGTTGAGCAGCGTGACCAGGTTGGAGGGACCAACGATGTCGACGCCGCAGGCGAACACGTCCGGCGTGAAGGTCATGCCGACCAGTGTGGCGTAGCCGCCGTAGCTTCCGCCCATGATGGCGACCTTGTCACGCTCTGCGATGCCCTTGTCGACTGCCCAATCAACTGCGTCGAGCAGATCGTTGTGCATGGTGCCGGCCCATTGGCGATTGCCGGCGTTGAGGAACTGCTTGCCGAAGCCGGTGGAGCCGCGGAAGTTGACACTCAGTACCGCGTAACCGCGATTGGCCAACAGCTGGTGCAACGGATGGTAGCCACCCGAGTCACGCGACCAGGGACCACCATGGACGAGCAGCACCATCGGGCTGGCGGCGTTCGGTTTGCCATCGCCGTCGGGATCGACCGACTTGGGCAGCGAGTAATAGCTGACCAGTTTCAGTCCGTCGCGAGCCGGGATGACTTCCGAATGCATCTCCACTAGCGGCAGGCCGTCGAGCGATTTTCGATTGACGAATAGAAAGCGGAGTTCGCGTGTGTCTCGATTGAACAGGTAGTATCCGACCGGTCCGTCGTCCTTGGTGTAGACGACGATCCATTGCCGATCGTCGAGCGTGTAGTCGGCGATGCCCAGCTCGCCCGTGTGTTGGTCTTGCAGGAACTCGATGTCCTTGCCGACCTCTTCGTCAAAGATCTTTCGCTCGCGGCGTTGGTAATAGAACGAAATTGCTTGCACCGTGTTTTCGGTCGGGTGCCACTTGATCGCGCCGGCGTCGGTGCGAGGATCGGAGGCGATCACCTTGGTCTCGCCCGTCTTCAAATCGAGCGTCGTCAGGGCTCCCGTGTCGCGGCCGCGGCTGTCGATCATGTAGAGCACTTGGCCAGTCTTGTCGAAGCCGCCGATGCCTGTGTTGGCAGTGTCGGGACGTTCGACCTTGAGGAAGTCGGCCCAGTCGGTATAGCCAGCGTCGGCCGCCCGTTCGCCCTGAGGCTTGTAGTATTGGATACCGCCGTCAGGAAGATATCGGGCGGCGAAGCGAACCTGATAATCTTCGTCGACGGTGAAGTTGCGGAAGCCTTCGTTTTTTTGGACCAGCGTGTTTTCGCCGGTCAGAATGTTGACGCGGTAGATGTCGTGCCAGCGTGGGTCACGATCGTTGACGGCGACCAAGATCTCGGTCGGCTGACGATGGCTGACCGCCTGCACGCGCGCAGCAACCGGGGCGGCCTTGGCATTTCCCTCTTTGGCCTCCGGCTTCTTGCCGGGCGTGATATCGCGAATCTCGTCGGTTTCCAGGTCGACGCAGTAGAGTCGCGAGTTCTCGTCACCATCTTTGTCTTGGCTATAGAGGATGTGGCGATTCGTGAACGCCCAGAAGTAGCTTCGCACGCCGCGATGCGTGTCATGCGTGATGGCGCGGGCGGCCTCGAGATTGTCGGCCGGAGCGACCCACACGTTGAGCACACCATCGAGCGGGGCGACGAAGCTGAGGTACTTGCCGTCGGAGCTGATCTGTACGCCGGCCTTGTCAGGGTTGCCAAAGAAGATGCGGCGGGGGATCAGTTTCACTTCGGCGTTTCCGTCTTGTGGTGAGGAGGTGGAGTCGGTGGCGACGATCGTTCGTCGGCGAGCGCGGCGACGTCGGCGATTGGCGACATCCGTGATCTGCGCATCACCGCCGGCGGGAGCGGCATCTAGTTCCGGGTTGGTTGGTGGTACCGGAGATGGCGCGAACCGAGCTGACGGTTCGATAGTCGCGAAGCGAATGCCAAAGGCCGTGGCAGCGACGACTGCGAACATGCATAGGGCAGTGGGAAGTCGAAAGTTCATCGACGTTGATCTCCTCTAGTTCTCGAACAAGGTCCAACCCGTGCGGTACGCAACTTGGCGCTCGATTGGGTCGACCTGGGTAGGTAGCGTGTCCTGGTTGTTACGGAGCGGGAGTTGCCCCGGTTCAAGCAGCGTGCAAGATAGCCGAAGGCGTGGCGGCCGACCAAGAGCAACCGGCTGGTGGGCAACTGGCGGCGGCGACTGCTGCTGCGGGGCTAAGAGAGCGACGGAACGACGAGCGTCGATCGGTTCGCAGTGCGCGCCATTGGAGTCGCTCGGCAAGAAGAGCGATCGGTGTTAGGCGCGACGATGTAAGAGCTAATTGGCGGGCGCAGACTGGTCTTTCTTGTCCTGGTTTTCGTCCCATTCCCAGTGGCGTGGTTTGCCGTGACGAAAAGCAGTTTCTGCCTGCCAGCCGCGGTAGTAGTTTTTCCGCGCGATCGCCAGCCGCAGGGCGTGCATCTTCCAGTCCATGCCGCGCGAGGTGTCGCCGCATGCCAAGTAAGCGTCTGACAATCCGCGGGCGTAGCAAATATCCTGACCATCGGTTAGGTCAGTAGCCTTATTCGCGTGCTCAACGGCTTGTTTTATGGTGCCGATCGACTCATCACCGGCCTTGATAATTAGCTGAGCCATTTCGTGATGGGCGCTAGCGTCGTTGGGGTTCAGCTCAAGCGCTTTACGTAGATCTTCCGCCGCGGCTTTGAAGTTGCCGAGCGAGATACGGAATTGCGCCCGTCCAACCAGGGCGGCCGTTGCACTGGGGCATAGTCGCAGGGCTTCGTCGTAGTCGGCCAGCGCCTTTTCGCCATCGCCAAGTCGCCAATGAGCTTCAGCACGGGCGACGAGTGCCGCGACAAATTTTGGAGCCAGCGTAAGTGCCTTGTCGAGGTGGATCATCGCTCGGTTATACTTCACGTGGTCGATCAACAGTTTGCCCAGCAGGTAATGCGACCAGGCGTCGTCCGGCGAGTCCTTGGTCGTGCATTCCAAGTTGTCGAAGCAGCGGCGCGGGCCAAAAGCGTCGTGATACGCGTCGGCGCGACCGCGACGAGCATCGAGATTGTCGTCGTCTCGGGAAAGCACCTGGCAATAAATGTCGGCTGCACAGTCGTGAATGCCGAGGGCGCGGAAAATGTTGCCCATGGCGTTTAATAGCACCGGATCCTTGGGGTTCTTTTCCAGCTCACTGGCAATCTTGCGGCGAGCGTCGCGAAGACTCAGCACGTCGCTGCTGTTGACCCAAATGGGGGCCAAGTCGCAAGCCTGAATACGGTCGCCGTCGATGGCGAGGACCGTGAGCACGGTTCCCCGTTTCAGCGGCAACGGATCGCCGTCTCCGACATCCCACTCCCCGTCGCGGTCGAGTACGACCTTTTGACCGACTTGAATCGCGTCGGCCTCGCTCTGGTCAGTGTTCGTGTCGTCGGCGTACAGGATGCCCGAAGCCAACTGAAGGGCGACTAGGGTTGTTAATAGAATCCGCATCTCATGCTCCCGAATCTTTAATTCTCAGGCGTTGCCTCGCTCGATATTTTCCTACTATTCGAGTTTAGTTGGGCGGCACTGGCTGTGTTGTCGCGCAGGGGGCAAAATTCGTTCTCCGGCTCAGGGCAACTTGGCCCCTGTTTTTCAGGGGATTTTTGGCGGCGCCATGCTGCCGCTGTGGTATGCTGAGAGGCATGGCTACGGCAGCGGGGCAAATTGCCGGCGACTCTGGCCTGAGCGAGGGCCAAGTGAATCGACCGCAGCGGGCCCCTTATGCACCGCTTGTGATCGTGCTGGTCGCGTTCTGCGCCGGCCTCTGCCTGGATCGATACTGGCCGCAGTCCGCTTGGATCTGGTGGACAATGGCCGTCCTGCTGATGGGAGCCTGGTGGGGAACGTGTCGCCAGCGTCGGCTGTTCGTCTCGGGGCTTTGCTTGCTGTTGGCAGTAACGTCTTCCGCCGCCGCCTGGCACCACACGCAGCAGCGCTTGTTCGGCGAGGACAATCTGGCACGCTTCGCTAGATTTACGCCAGGACCAACCTGCCTGCGGGTTCGCGCGACGGAGACCCCGGAGCGAATTCCGGCGAGCGAGGCGTCTCCTCTGCGGGCTCTTCCTTCCTACGATCGCACGCGACTGGTCGTCGAAGTTGAACAACTCCGAGATCACGATCAATGGCGCGCGGTTAGCGGTCGGGCGACGCTAACGGTCGAAGGTCACCTGCTTGGGATTCAGCCAGGTGATCAACTCCAGGTGTTCGCACAGCTGTCGCGCCCGTCGCCGGCGCTTAATCCTGGCGAGTTTGATTTCGCCGAGCACGTTAGACGCGATCGGCAGACGGCCCAATTGTTTGCCTCTTTTCCTGATTGCGTGACGCTCATTGGGCAGTCGGGCTCCTGGGGCTTTGGCGAATGGCTTGCAGGTGTTCGCGGGCGAGGGGAACAACTGCTGCTCGAGCATGCCGGTGAGGAGAACGCGAGTTTGGCCTCAGCGGTTCTACTGGGACAGCGGTCCGGTGTGCCGCGTGATACAAGCGAAGCTTTCGTGCAGACCGGCACTGTGCACTTGCTGGCGATTTCCGGTTTGCATGTCGGGATTCTGGCTGGGGCGTTGATGCTGGTGTTGCGCCTCGGCTGGTTGCCAGATCGCTGGGTACTGTTGGGCGTTGTCGTACTGACGCTTGGTTACGCGCTACTGGCCGGCGCTCGACCGTCGGTTGTGCGGGCGGCGATTCTGGTGACCGTGTTCTGCCTGTCGATCTGGCTCGGCCGACCGGCCCTGCGTTTCAATAACTTGGCCGCAGCGGGGCTCGTGGTGCTGGTATTTCAGCCGCTACAGCTGTTTGCAATGGGAACACAACTCTCGTTTCTAGCAGTCGGGACGCTGATTTGTGCCCGTCCGGTCTTTGCTCGCTGGCAACAGCAAGACGCTCTCACGCGGCTTGTTGAGATGACTCGTCCCGGGCCGATTCGCCTGATTCGCTGGTGTGGCAGGTGGTACTTTCGAGTGTTCTTGGCGGGGCTTGCCGTCTGGTTGGTGACACTCCCGCTGCTCATGTACCAGATTCATCTCGTTTCGCCAGCGGGCGTATTGGTGACACCGCTGCTCTATATCCCCTTGGCCCTGGCTCTGATTTCGGGGCTCGCGGTGCTCACGTTGGGCTGGATTGCACCGCCGCTGGCCAGCCTCTGTGGGGAAATCTGCGCGGCCAGTATTGCGACGCTCGATGGGGCCGTTGCCTGGGTGCGAGATTTGCCAGGCAGTTTTGCTTGGGTGGCCGGTTCACAGCTGTGGTGGATGCTGGTCTTCTATGCCGCCGCGATTTCCTGGGCGCTATTGCCTCATTTCCTGCCAGGGAAATTGCAATGGCGACCAAGGGGGCGATGGTGCCTGGCGGCTCTTGGAGTCTGGATCGCGGTTGGAGCTCTTTGGCCGGTGATGAGCCGCCCAGAAGACGAACTGCGTTGTACGTTCCTTGGCGTGGGGCATGGTTGCTCAGTCGCCTTGGAGTTGCCTGACGACCGAGTGTTGCTCTACGACGCCGGACGTCTCGCTTCGCCACGGGGGGCGGCCCGATCGATCTCCTCCTTTTTGTGGTCGCGTGGGCGAACGCACATCGACGCGATTGTGATATCCCATGCCGATGTTGATCACTACAACGGGGTGCCGGAGCTGCTGGAGCGTTTTTCCGTTGGCGTGGTCTACGTCTCGCCGGTGATGCTTGAAGAAACCAGGCGGCCGGATGCCGGTCGGGCGGTGAAGGAGCTTTTTCGCTCGATTGACGAGGCAGGCGTGCCGGTGCGGACTCTTCAGGCCGGTCAGCGACTGGCTGGCGGTGAGGTCCAAGTCGACGTTTTGCACCCAACAGCGGAAGGAGTTCTCACGCTGGATCGTTCTCAGGTCGATAATGCCAACAGCCTAGTGCTGGCAATCGAGTACGCTGGGAGGCGGATTCTGCTGCCTGGCGACCTGGAATCGCCGGGATCGGACGATCTGATGGCCGAACAGCCTTGGGACTGCGATGTGCTCTTGGCCCCACATCATGGCAGCCCCCGCAGCAATCCGCCTGGCTTTGCCGCCTGGTGCCGTCCGGAGTGGACGATCGTGAGCGGGCGGCGAGGTCTCGATTTGACGGCGATTTTGGCCGCTTTTGAACCTCCAGGAATACCAAACGGGCAAGTTTTGCATACGGCAGAGCAGGGCGCGATCGCCGTTAGAATCGGAAAATCGGCCACCGACCAAGCGCGAAAGCCGGAGCGGGGGAGTCTGAGGGTGGAGGCGTTTCGGGACTGACGCGTACGAGGGCAATGGCTGGTCGTCGTGAGAGTGGCAACGTAGCGGGGCAAAATGTCAAGTGATGCCCCCTTGTTGTGGTGGTTTGTGGGGTTCTCCGGGAGGCCGGGTAAAACTCCCATTTCGACGTCTTGGGTGCGGTTGTCAGGCGACCGAAAACTGTTAAACTTATAGACTTATGTTGAAAGCGGGGGTCCGCGCAGTGGGTGTCCATTCACCTCACTGCGGGTGTCTGTCTCGGGACGGGATTTGTCTTGAGGCAGTGAGCCTCTCTTCAGGAATCACCGTAGGGTGGCGTCTCGAAGCATCGGGAAGCCTCCATGTTATACGACAAGTGTCATTCGGCAGTCTGGCATCAATTTGGCAAGGGCCATTTGGCGGACAGCCGAGGTCGGAAGGATAGAAGGATAGCGGAAGTCGATGTCAATCACGAAAGAGCGTAGAGCAGAACTAATTAAGGAACACCAGCGAGGCGACGCGGACAACGGTTCGCCGGAAGTTCAAATTGCGATTCTCTCGAGTCGTATCAACTCGCTGACCGAGCACATGCGAACGCACAAGAAGGACTACGCCTCGCGTCGTGGTCTCTTGGCCATGGTCAGCCGTCGACGACGATTGCTGGATTATCTCAAGCGGATCGATCCGCAGCGTTACCTGGATATCATTCGCAGCCTCGATATCCGTAAGTAAGTCAGAAGATCCTCGCCGGATGCCGGACGTGTGGCTCCAGCGAGCGCGATGCTGATCGCCCATCTTTTGTGTGCGATCGGACGGACCGTCACGTGGTTCCGTACCGATACAAAACACGCACCGCGGGGATTCAGCCAGAATTATCAATGCAGTTTTTGTAGGGAAGGTTAGAACGTTGGAAAAAATAGTTGTAGAAAAGCAGATTGGCTCACAGACATTCTCGATCGAAACCGGCCAGTTGGCCAAGCAAGCCGCAGGTAGCTGCCTCGTCCGCTTCGGAGACACGGTTGTGCTCTGTGCGACCGCGACGGGTAGCCCCCGACCGGGAATCGATTTCTTCCCGCTGACTTGCGATTACCGCGAGCGAACCGCTGCGGCGGGTAAGTTCCCTGGCGGTTTCTTGAAGCGAGAAGGTCGCCCCACGATGAAGGAGACGCTGACCGCGCGATTGATCGATCGTCCGATTCGCCCTCTCTTCCCCTCTTGGTTCAAGGACGAAGTGCAGGTTCAAGCGTTTGTCGTCGCTAGCGATCGACAAAACGATGCTGACGTACTGGCCATGAATGCGGCCTCCGCGGCACTCTGCATTTCGCCGATGCCCTTTGAAGGTCCTGTCGCCACTGTGCGAATGGGCTACATCGATGGCAAATTCGTTCCCTTCCCGAAGCACGACGATCTGGAGCTGAGCGAGCTCGATCTGATCGTTTCCGGTACGAAGGACGCCGTGGCGATGATCGAAGGTTTCGCCCGCGAAATGCCGGAAGACCTGATGGCCGAGGCGATTCTCGAATGCCATAAGATCATCATCGGTCTTTGCGAGTTGCAAGAAGAGCTGGTCGCCAAGGTTGGCGTCACCAAGACCGAGTACGAAGTACCCGAGTCGGACGGCGTCTTGGAGCGACTCACCGAGAAATACTACGACCGCTTCAAGGAGGTCAAGCAGACCGAAGGGAAGCAAGCGCGTGCCGACGCCTGTAAGGCGCTTCGTGACGAAGTGATGGAGATCGAAATTCCGGATCCGGATGCCGAAGGAGCCCTCTCCGTCGGTGCCTTCAAGAGCTACTGGCACGATCTGGAAGCCAAGGTCATTCGTGACCTGATTCTCGCCGGCACGCGAGCCGACGGACGTGACAACAAGACGGTTCGTCCGATCGAGTGCGAAGTCGACCTGCTGCCCCGCGTTCATGGTTCGGCCATGTTCCAGCGGGGTGAGACCCAGGCCTTGATCACGATCACGCTCGGTACCGGTCGCGATGAACAACGCGTCGACGGACTCTTTGAAGAGTACTCGAAGAAGTTCATGCTCGATTACAACTTCCCGCCGTTCTCGGTTGGTGAATGCCGTCCGATCCGTGGCCCCGGTCGTCGCGAAATCGGTCACGGTGCTCTCGCCGAGCGAAGCGTCAATCCGGTGCTGCCCAGCCCGGAAGACTTCCCCTATACGATTCGTGTGATCTCGGACATTCTGGAGTCGAACGGTTCCAGCTCGATGGCCAGCGTCTGCGGTGCCACGCTCGGTCTGATGGCCGCGGGTGTGCCGATCAGCAATCCGGTTGCCGGTATCTCGGTCGGTCTCGTCAAAGAAGGCGACGACTGGACCCTGCTGACCGACATCATCGGTGACGAAGATCACTTCGGCGACATGGACTTCAAGATCGCCGGTACCCAAAACGGTATCACCGGTATTCAGCTCGATCTCAAGATCAGCGGTATCAGCGAAGAGATCATGCGAGCCACGTTGGCTCAGTCGCGTGAAGCACGCATGGACATCCTTCGCAAGATGTTGACCGCCATCCCCTCGCCGCGAGAGGAAACTTCTGGTTGGGCTCCGCGTCTGCTGCGTACCAAGATCGATCCGCAAAAGATCGGCATGCTCATTGGCCCGGGCGGCAAGAACATTCGTGCCCTCCAGGAAACCACCGGAACGGTCATCGAAGTCGACGACGACGGTGTGGTCACCATCGCCAGCAACAACCAGGTCGATGCCGACGAGGCTCTCGGTCAGGTCGAAGCCCTTACCGCCAGCGTTCAGGTTGGCAAGATCTACAAGGGTCGCGTCAGCAGCGTTAAGGACTTCGGTGCTTTCATCGAGATTCTGCCTGGGCGTGACGGTCTTTGCCACATCAGCGAACTCTCCGACGAGTATGTCGGCAGCGTGACCGATGTCTGTAACGTGGGCGATGAGATCGAAGTGAAGGTAATCGCCGTCGATGAGCAAGATCGTGTCAAGCTGAGCCGTAAGGCGGCCCAGCAAGAGTTGGCCGCGGCCGGTGACGACAGCTAACGTCTGCTCATTCGATTTGACGATCGATGAATAATCAAACGCCCGGCAGATCGGAAGTTAATTCCGGCATGTCGGGCGTTTTTTTGCGGACGCACGGAGCCGAAAAAGGCCGTGGTCTATCGGATACAATGGAGGCGGTTCGACGTGAACCTCGCCTGGCTAGCTTCTTGTTGGGCACATTCCCTGATGGTTATGCAATTTCTGTTGGACGGTAATTGGGTAGGACAGTAACTGGTAGGACGGGCCATGCTTGATTCTGGCGACCGACAACCTGACTCATCCGGCACCGCCGCTGGCGATGAGGCAAGTCGACGACTCGAGAAACTCTACGCCGACTTCTCGGTTTTGGTCGGGGGCCTGGCTCATGAGATCAAGAACCCGCTCTCCACGATCCGGCTGAACATGGAGCTGTTGGGCGAGGACTTTGCCGCTTCGCAAACACCCAAGGAACGCCGCGCGGCGGCCAAGATCGCCGTCGTCGAGCGAGAGTGCCAAAGGCTTCAGGATCTGTTGGACGACTTCCTGAACTATGCCAAGGTGCGACATCCTCGCTTGGCGCCTACCAATTTGAATCAACTTGTCGAGCAGGTGCTCGACTTCTTCGAGCCGACCGCGAAGGAAAAGGGCATCGAGGTGCTCAAGTTTCTCGACTCCGATCTGCCGAGCGTGCTTCTGGATTCCGATACCTTTCAGTCAGCACTCTTGAACTTGGTGCTCAATGCCCAGCAAGCGATGCCCGACGGCGGCCAGCTCGTGCTCCGCACTCGCATGACCAGTGGCCGGGTTGCCCTCGATCTGATCGATAATGGTTGCGGAATGGATAGCAAAACGCTGACTCGTGCGTTCGACGCATTCTATTCCACCAAGTCAGGCGGGAGCGGGCTGGGGTTGCCCACCACGCGTAAGATTATCGAGGCCCACGAAGGCACCCTGCACGTGCAGAGTGATGTGGGACGTGGAACCCAGTTCACGATCGAACTGCCCGTTCCGCCGCGGCTTCCGGCCGAATAGCTCGCCACACAAGGATGATGCAAACAACAGATGCGAAACAGCAGGTGTTCTCGCTCCGAAAGGCCGGGCAGACGCCGCCCGCCTGCTGGTCGATTTCCTTCCAATTCGGTACGATCGCAGCTATGAGTTCCTCCCCCGAAAGCACCGAGCAGAGCGCCGAAGAGGCGGCCAGTCTGCGGATTCTGATCGTCGACAACGACGAACCGCACGCCTCGGCAGTGGCCGAGAGCTTGGAGCGTGTCGGCTACGAATGCGTGGTGGCGACTTCCGGGCCTGCGGGTGCGGAAAAGGTCGAGCAGGAAGCGTTCGACCTGGTGATTACCGATCTGATGATGCCCGACGTCGACGGGCTCGATATCCTGCGTCGGGCCAAGGAATCGCTTCCTGAGGTCGAAGTGATCCTTGTCACAGGCCATGGTACGGTCCCCTCGGCGGTCGACGCGATGCAGCAAGGTGCCTTTAACTACCTGCTTAAGCCGCTCGACATTGGGCATTTGCGCACGGTTGTGGCTAAGGCGGCCGAAGCGCTCCAGTTGCGGCGCGATAATGTCGAACTCCATCGCCGGCTCGACGAGAAGTTTGGCTTCGAAGGAGTCATTGGCAGCAGCCCGCAGATGAATCAGGTGATTGGGCTTACTCTCACCCGCAATTTTCAGAGGGCGATTATGAGATTAACTTGAGTTCCGGAGACGAAAGTTATTCCTTTACTTTGCATCTTGGTCAGAACGTTCCCAGTGATTTAGGAAGTACCTCAGAAACTACTTCCACTACTGGAACACCTGTACCTGAAACTGGAATTGGTCAGTTGATTGCTCTTGTCGGTGGAATTAGTGCTTTGGCTTTAGGATGGTATCTTTACACTGATAAGAAAAGAAGTTTTGAACAATCCTTTTAGGGGTTTGTTACTTCCTTCAATTTAAGTTAACAATTATT
>CAYLRE010000021.1:0-31382 GCA_964385715.1 uncultured Planctomycetaceae bacterium | reverse complement strand
CCCAGGCGCGCCTAAACCCCCAAATTGCAACGAGTTGCGTCGATGAGTGCGGTTGCCAAGAATGTCAACACGCGGCCGCAAGCCGGTTAATCAGGCATCCCGGCTCCAGGGGGCCGAATCTGAGGGGATCGACACTCGCTCTGGAGAGTATTTTTCTAGCCCCGGGGCCCCGCGAGCAGTGACGGCTCGATCCGCTACACTGGCCCGGTCATTGGCACATCAACAGCCTCAACCCTTGCACGACGGAAGTGAAACTACGATGGCGCAGACTAGTAAGGCCACGGACGAATCTGACGAGGCGCTATTGCGGCGTGCCGAGGTACTCTTCAACAAACGCTACGGCCGCTCACCTCGCTGGATCGTCGCCGCACCTGGCCGCGTGAATCTAATCGGCGAGCACATCGACTACAACGACGGCTTCGTGCTGCCGATGGCCATTGAGCGGCACGTGGTAATCGCGGCCGATCGACCCAGCGACGCTTCAACGGACGAGGCCGCAAACGGGCAAGCCGCTGGCGAGCCGATCCAGATCTTCAGCACGGCACTGCGCGAGACCGCCAGCTTCACCACGGCTGACACGAAGGCGACCGACCAACCGGCCTGGCACGACTACGTGCGCGGGACCATGGCACTTTGCGGTGAACAAGGACTGACCTCGGGACCACTGGAGATGGTACTCGACTCCAGCGTCCCCTTAGGTGGCGGGCTCTCCAGCAGCGCAGCGCTCGAGGTCGCCACGGCCACGCTACTCGAATCAATCAGTGGTCGCCCGCTCGACCCAGTCGAGAAGGCACTCCTCTGCCAAAAGGCGGAACACACGTTCGCGGGAATGCCCTGCGGCATCATGGATCAATTCAGCATCACGCTCTGCGAGCGGGACCATCTGATGCTACTGGACTGTCGAACGCAAGATTTCGAGGCGGTCCCCATGACGGACGAGAGCGTGGCGGTGCTGGTCATCAATAGCAACGTCAAGCACGAACTGACCGGCGGAGAATACGCCGAGCGGCGACGGCAATGTGAAGAGGCGGCCGCGACGCTTGGCGTGAAGAGCCTCCGAGATCTCACCGCCGCGGATCTCCAGCAGCAGCGCGACAAACTCGACGATATCCACTACCGACGCGCTCGCCACGTGGTCACAGAAATTGAACGCACAAGTCAGGCCGCCAAGGATATGGCCGCTAACAACTGGGCCGCTGTTGGCGAAAAGATGGTCGCCAGCCATGCCTCTTTACGTGATGACTACGAGGTGAGCTGCCCGGAGCTCGACCTACTGGTAGAACTCGCCTTGAATGCCGGCGAAAGTGGACCGGCCCGTGGCGGTGTGATTGGATCACGCATGACCGGTGGCGGCTTTGGCGGCTGCACGGTGACACTGGCTAAGGCCGAAACAGTCGACCGCGTGGCCGAAGAAATCACCCGCCGTTATCAGCAAGAGACGGGCATCGCTCCTAGCTGGTTCACAACACGACCGGCAGCCGGCGCGAGACTGCTGCGCGGCGAGGAGAGCTGATGAATCGGCGTCATCGCACCCGCTTAGTAGGGGAAAGGACGAGCGCCTTGGCGCTTCCACTCACTGCGAGGTGGACCGAAGCCCAAGTGATACGGCCGATTGAGGTGCCCCAGATACTTGCCGTGATACACATGGTAGTAAGGTCCGGCATGGAACACGCGAGTCTTCTGGTAATGATACCGCAGCGCGTAATCGCGGTAGCGACCAGGGTAAGGCGATCGCACCAAGTGGGGACTCGCCTGATGGTGTTGGTAGTAATTCCGCGAGACCTTATCGCGATGGCGATGGTCGGCGCGAACTTCCTCGGCCGTGACCGACAACATCGTGCCCGAGAGACAACCAACCGCAAGCAAGACCTTCACGCTTCGCATGGCAACACCACCGGCTCGAATGAAAACAGGAAGGGCCGGACCGCTCCACGGAACAGAACACCGGCACAACAAATTCATCGGCGAGGTGATCGGTTTGGCGACACCGGAAGCAGGCTCGCGCCGTCCACTTGCGGTTACCAGCGACCGGCCGTAGCAGTAGGTCCGGTTGTCGCGATCGAGCGGCGAGAAATCCCACCAGCAAGGTGGCAGGCAGACGGTCGCCGGACGACGCCTCATGCGGGCTCCGGAAAGATGACCGAATGGTCGGGTTGGTCCGATTGGCGAAAGGCTCCCCGATACCCGAGTTGCTCGGACAGATTGCCAGGTCGAGTTGTCGGGACGAGTTGCCCGGACGGGGGCGGCAGGACGGGGGCGGCAGGAGGGGGGCGGGAGGACGGGGGGCGGCAGCAGAAACCAAGCACCAGCAACGTAAAGGGGCAGGAAACCGATGAATTCAGCCGCCATTCCCAACAGCAACCAGCCCGGCCAGCACGGGTATAATGAATCGACACCCGCCGCGACTGTCCACCTACGCGCCCCTCACATAATCCTTCCCGGTCACCCGCTCACTCTGGGCTCAACTATGCCACTGGATCGTTGCACGAACTGCCTGCGCCCCGGCGTGCTACTGCTCCTTGCCGGCGTGACGCTGCTACTGGGCTTCGGCCTACTTCCGTCGGCGATGGCGGACGACGCACCGAAAAAAGAAGCGGCCCAAGAGAAAGAGAACAATAAAGCCGCGTGGCCAACTTATCGCTACGACAACGAGCGGCGGGGGATCGCACCCGAATCGCTCGCGACACCTTTGGACGAACTTTGGCGCTACGACGCGGCCCACGCCCCTAAGCCTGCTTGGCCAGCACCAGCGAAGCAGAACATCTGGGGCAAGCAATTCAATCTCAAGCCGCGGGTGACCTTCGACCGCGCCTTCCACACGGTCTCCGACGGCGAGCGATTCTACTTCGGCTCCTCGGCAGACGATCAGGTTCGCTGCCTGAGCCTGGCCACCGGCAAGCAACTTTGGACCTTCTTCACCGAAGGCCCGGTGCGGCTGGCGCCCGTCGTCGATCGCGGCTCGCTCTACTTCGGCAGCGACGACGGCTTCGTCTACTGCCTGGAAGCGGCGACCGGCACGCTGAAGTGGAAGACGCGCATCGCGCCTTCAACGCGACTCGTTGCCGGCAATGGTCGCGTCATTTCGGCGAGCCCGGTGCGGACCGGCCTCTTGGTTCAGGGCGAAACACTCCGCGTCGCCTGTGGACTCTTTCCCACGCAGGGGACCGATCAACTGGTGCTGCACGCCCAGACCGGCAAGGAGCTCGCCCGCGGGAAGCTGTGGATCTCACCGCAAGGATACATGCAACAGCGGGGCGAAGAGGTGATCGTGGCCAACGGTCGCGGTCAGCGGAAGTCACTCTTTAGCTTCGATACTAAGATCGGTCCCGACAACTTCGAGCTTGGCCCGCCGCCGTTCGATTATCCGTTCGCCATCGTCGGCGCCGGCAAGACTCGCTACGTCGGCGGTGAGGGTGTGGTGGCGGCATTGGCCCCACGTGGTCTGGCCAAGCCGGTTGTCGACGGGAAGAAGAGTGAACAACAGGAAGTGGAGGACAAGAATCAGGCGGCTGCCACGGCCCCTACTCCGACAACTTGGCATGCAGAAGTCAACGGTCGTGCCTACGGCCTTGCGATCGCCGGCGGCCGGCTCTTAGTCAGCACCGACCAAGGAACGATTCACTGCTTTGGACCGGCAGAGGCCAAGAAGCAGCCCGTCGAAGAAAAGATCTCGGACGCAAAGTCGGCTCAAAGCGGCACGACTACTTCGCAACCGTCAACGACCAATGTCAATTTATCGCGCAGGTTTTCGGTCGAACTGGCGCGCCGGGTAACCGAACAATGTGGCATCACCCGTGGCTACTGCCTGGTGCTTGGAATCGGCGACGGCACGGTGATCGAACAGCTAGCCCACACAAGCAAGCTGCAAATCATTGGCCGAGACCCTGACGCCAAGAAGGTCGCCGCGGTACGAGAGCGACTCGCCGCGGCCGGCCTCTACGGACGGGTTGTGATTCATCATGGTCCGCTCGACAAGTTGCCCTACGCCGACTGCCTGATGAATCTGATTGTGGTCGCACCTGGGAAAAAATCCAATTCAAACGAACCCCAACGAGTGCTGCGCCCGACAGATGGAAAGCTGGTCTCATTCGTTCTTGAACAAGGTGACAAGCAAGAGCTTCAGCTCGTAATCGAACAACGCGACGCCCTTCCCGGTGCCGGCTCGTGGTCGCACATGTACGCGAACGCCGCCAACACCATCTGCAGCAACGATGCGGCGGAGGGCGAGTACGCCCTGCAATGGTTCGGGCAGCCAGGGCCTCGCGACATGGTCGATCGCCATCATCGTACGGTGGCGCCGCTGTCGGTTGCGGGTCGACTCTTCATCCCCGGTAACGAACGCGTCTTCGTGGTCGACGCCTACAACGGTACGCCGCTGTGGGACATGAAGCTGCCAGGTTCGCGCCGCATCGGTGCCAACAAAGACTGCGGCAACATGGTCGCAACGAACGACAACTTCTACGTCGTCTTTGCTGGCACCTGCCAGGAGATTGTAGCGGCCGATGGCAGCGTGACCCGCAATACTCCGCTTCCGCTCGCCGGCGGAAGCGACGAGCGAAAGGACTGGGGATACATTGCGGTCGACGGCGGACAGATCTTCGGCAGCGCCACCAAGCCAGGGGCCTCGCGACGGGAGCTGGGGCGTGAGTCGATTCAGGACGTCTATCTCGATCGTCGGGCGGTGGTCACCAGCGACTGGCTCTTCTCGCTCGATTCGGCAACGCACAAGCTCCGATGGCGCTACGACAACAACCTCGGTGCGATTCTCAACCCGACGATCACGATCGGCGAGGAGCACATCTACTTCGTGGAGAGCGATGCCAGCGAGACGCTCAACGAACCGACCGGCCGCTCATCGATTCCGGCGTTGGTGAGTCGCGGGGCTAGAATCGTCGCGCTCGACAAGCAGACCGGCGAAAAGGTCTGGCAACAGAAAATCGAATTCACGAATCTTGAACACAATATTTATCTAAGCTTCGCAGGTGGCCGACTCTTCATCGTCGGCTCGCGCAATCAAGATACCGGCAAACTCGACGAGAAGGGCCGCAAGATTGCCAACGTCTGGTACGACAGCTACGCCTACCATGCCGCCACGGGCGAATTGCTCTGGAAGCAGCAGCAGGACAATCTCCGTCGGGCGGGCGGATTCCATGGCGAGCAAGATAAGCGGCCCGCCGTGGTCGGCGAGACAATCTATGTCGAACCGTATGCCTACCACGTAAAGGACGGCAAGCGACGAGATGAATGGCGGCTAACGCGAAAGATCTGGTGCGGAAACATCTCCGCGTCCGCCAATTCGCTCTTCTTTCGCAACTCGCATACCGCCCGTTGCGACTTGAAGACCGGCGCCATCCACAGCGTCTGCAAGGTCAACCGCCCCGGCTGTTGGGTCAATGTCATCGCCGCCGGTGGATTGGTTCTGATGCCAGAAACCAGCAGCGGTTGCACCTGCGACTACCCGGTGCAAACATCGATGGCCTTTATGCCGGCCAGTATGCGTCTTAACACAAAGGGTAGAAACCAAGACGAGAGCGATGAATGACGGCCTTGCGACCAATCGCCTGGTGCGAGAAGATTAGTGGCTCGCGAAAAATGAGAATGGCCGAAACGAGAATGGCCCCTCGCCCGAAGAGAAATTGCAGCGGCCAAAAAGATAGCAGAACACAAGAGAACATGCGAAGAGCAACACGACAAACAACGCCCGCGGCCCTCGTGCTCGCCACGTTGGCGATCGCATTCGGCGGCGGTCTTCTGACCGATAACGCCGCGGCCTGCCAGTACACGGTGCGGCACGTCGCCTTTGTCGACCTGGGCGACTCGCCCTACCGACTCTATTTCTTCACCAAGGGGGACGCGGCGGCTTCGTTTGGCGAAGCGGTCAACAAGGTCCAGGACCGCCTGGCGGAAAGCAACGTCGAAGCGGAACTGGTCAATCTCGACGCCAACGCCGAACACTCGGCGGCTCCCTTTCTGCAAACGGCCGGTGCCACAGAATTTCCGGCCGCGGTGTTGCTCAGTCCCGATGGTCGCGCCCTGCTGCTAGCCGAAGGTGCGGAGAAGCTGACCGCCGCGAACGTGCCGAACCTTATCGACGATGTAACGCGTTCCAAGATTCGCGACGAGATCTTCTCCCGCGTGCTCGACGTGCACAGCGTGATGATTGTCATTGAAGGCGAGGACGCGGAGCTGAACGAGCGGATCACGCAGATGACCCGCGACTTCATCCCCAAGGTGCGTGACCACATGCCGCTGATGCCGAAGCCGGCCAAGGAGCCGCCGCACATGATCGTGCTCACGCGCGAACAGGCAAAGGCGGAACGGGTTCTACTCTGGTCGGTCGGTGCCGATCTACAAGACACCTCGATCGCGCAAGTTGCCTTGCTGTTCGGTCGTGGTCGTCGACTCGGCCCCGTGCTTCGCTTCCCCGGTGACGACGTCGACAAGTTCGAATACAGCCTGGCGGTGGTCGGTCAGGATTGTGAGTGCGGGCTCGATCGTTCTTGGATGCAGGGCGACATGATTCCACACATCTGGAACGAAGAATCCGAAAAGGTGGCCCTGGCGAAACTCGGCTTCGATCCCGGCAGTCCCGAAGTGAAAACAGAAATCGCGCAGCTGCTCTCGCGTGGTCCCAGCGGCAAGGCACCCGTCGACGAAACCGGCCTGGTCTTCCCGTCGCTTGGCTACCAAGAGATTGAGCTGGTCGACAGTTCGGAAGGCGACTCCGTGACGGCCAAGCCAGTGACTAAGAAAGAACCAGCTCCGGTCGAAGTTGTGATTGGCCTCAACGACACGACACGAACGGAAGCCGGACCAGCAGTAACAACAACAGAAGTAACCGACGAAAGCGAAACCACGGAGACGATCGCAGTCGCTCCCTCGGCTGCTAAGGGAGAAGGCGGCTCCGAGGCCGCGTCGCCCGAGTCCGAGCCGGAAGCGTCCGAAGCAGAACCGCGACCTATTAATGTGGTTTTCTTGGTCGTAGGTGGATTGATTGTCGTGGTTCTCGCCGCCGGAGGCGTGATCTTGGCAAGGAGTGGTCAGGAGAATCGGTAGTGAAGTTAACAGCGACCCTCGTTCTTAAAGAGATCTGGTACCGGAAGATCAGCTTCCTGCTTTCGCTCCTGGCCGCCGTAGCGGCGGTGGCGATTTGCGTGGCGCTGACCACAACGCAAGGTGGCGCCTTACGCGAGACCAAACGCAACACCCGCGACGCCGGTTCCAACATCCGCATCATTCCCAAGACGGCCGACCTGTTCGAGTATCACGAACTCGGTTACACGCCCCATACAATGCCCGAGGCGTACGTCGACAAGATCGCCGGCCAAAAGGACATCTCCTACAACCACTTGATCGCCCGCCTGGCTCAAGAGATCAAGGTCGACGGCAAGTCGGTTCCCCTGATCGGCATGGCCCCCGCGAAAAGTCCGCCGGGACACCCGAGCAAGTCAAAGATGGGTTACTCCATTCCTCAAGGCGAGGTCTACGTCGGGCATAACGTGGCGAAACTGCTCGACGTCGAAAAAAACGACAAGGTCGCGGTCTTTGAGGTGAACACCAAGGACGGCTCACAACGTGAGCTTCGCAAGGTCACCGAGGACGATGCGGCGAATGCCTGGAAGGTCGCTCGCGTGCAGCCGGAAAAGGGAACCAAGGAAGACACCTCCGTCATGGCACTTCTGAAAGATGTGCAGGCCGCCTTCGACATGCAGGGCAAGATCAACGAGATCAAGGCGATCGACTGCCTTTGCCTGACATCGGACGAAAATCCGGTGCTGGCCTTGCGACGCGAAATGGAAAAGATCTTGCCTGAGACGCCCACGGAGCCAGGCGCTCAGGTGCTACATGACTCCACACTCTCCGACGCCCGTGCCAAGCAGCGACAGATGCAGGAACGGTACACCCCGTTTGTGATCTCGACGTTGTTGATCGTGAGCGCCGCCTGGATCGGTGTGCTGGCCGCGATCAACGTGATGGACCGGACTAGCGAGATCGGCCTCTTCCGGGCTCTTGGCTACGGTTCAGGCACCATCAGCTCCTTGGTATTGGGACGCGCCCTGCTGATTGGCCTAATCGGTGCCTTGGTCGGCTGGTTGCTCGGCAGCTTCGTGGCGACTACCTTCGGGCCGGAGTTGTTCCCGGCCACCGCAGGCAAGATCAAATGGAATTCCGAGTTGCTGGTTTGGGCATTGGTCTACGCCCCGCTATTGGCCATGGTGGCCAGCTTCATTCCCGCGGCCCTGGCCGTGAAACAAGATCCGGCTGTTACCCTTCGCCACGAATAGAGTCAGAAGAGTCACGATGATTGAAGTCAAGAATGTTGTCCGCAACTTCACCGCCCGTTCCGGTATCGTCACGGCACTCGATGACGTGTCGCTCGAATTGCCTGAGCGCGAATTGGTGATGATCTACGGACCGAGCGGCTGCGGCAAAACGACGCTACTGTTTTCGATCGGCGGCATGCTTCGCCCCAGCAGCGGTTCGATCTCGGTGGCCGGCCAGGATCTGTATGCCATGAGCGGTGCAGCCCGGTCGAAGTTTCGCGCCCAAAAGATCGGCTTCGTGTTCCAGATGTTTCACCTGGTGCCGTACCTCTGCGTGTTCGACAACGTGATGCTCAGCGCCGGTGGCGAGAACGGAGAGGTCTCTCGAGACGAGGCGGCCGCCGCGATCGAACGACTCGGACTGACGCACCGTATTAGTCATCGTCCCGACCAATTGAGCACTGGCGAGCGGCAACGGGCGGCAATCGCCCGGGCGACGCTCCGCAAGCCGCCGCTGCTGTTGTGCGACGAGCCGACCGGCAACCTGGACGAAGAGAATGCCGCGGCGGTCTACAAGATTCTGCAAGATTACCGCGATCAGGGCGGCACCGTGCTGGTCGTCTCCCACGGCAGCGAATCGAAGCAATATGCCGATCGGATCGTGGAAATGCGAGACGGACGCATCACCGAAGTGACGGCCACGGCCGCCGCTTCCCCGGCGTCCTAAATTTCTCCTTATAATGAACAGCTACACTAATTGCTCCCCGCGAGATCCCACCATGCTGAATCGTCTCTGCCAAACGACAAGTCATCGTCTACCACAAGCCATGTTGGTGGCGACTACGCTGTTGCTTTCGTGGGCCGGAAGCCTGGCCACGGCCGCCGATTGGCCGACCTACCGGCACGACAATTTCCGCAGCGGACAGACCAGCGAGTCGCTCGACGCCGCAAGCCTGCAACTCTCTTGGACCTGGCAGTCGGCGCATCCTCCGCAACCAGCTTGGCATGGACCGGCCAAGTGGGACGCCTACAACGACATTCCCCGCATGAACTCGATGCGGAACTACGATCGCGTTTTCCACGTCACGGTCTCCGGCGACTCGGTCTACTTCGGCTCCTCGGCCGATGACGCGCTGCGTTGTCTCGACACCAAAACGGGCGACGAACGTTGGCGATTCACGACCGAAGGCGCGATTCGCATGCCGCCGACGATCGCCGATGGCAAAGTCTACTTCGGCAGCGACGACGGTAACGCCTACTGCCTAAACGAAGATGGCTCGCATGTGTGGGACTTCAATCCGGCACCGGAGGAGCGACGCGTGATCAACAACGGTCGCATGGTCTCCTTCTGGCCGATTCGTACCGGCGTGATGGTTGACAATGGCACCGCCTACTTCGGCGGATCGTTGCTGCCGTGGAAGCGTTCGTATTTGAGTGCTCTCGATGCGGCGACCGGCAAGGCCGAAGGCGAAGGTCGCTTCGTCAAAGAGTATTCCAAGAGCAACTCGTTTGAAGGAGCAATGCTCGCTTCCGATTCGATGTTGATCCTCTCGCAGGGCCGCATCGCACCGCTGCTCTTGAATCGCAAAACAGGCGAACAACAGGGCCGCGTTGATTACCACGGTGCTGGCTGCTTCGTGCTGCTCACGAAAGAAAACCAACTCTATCACGGGCCTGGCAACCGCGACGGCAACTTCACCGCCAGCAATGCCAAGACCGGTGCCCGGTTGGCGACCTTTCCTATGGGCCGCGAGATGATCGTGGCCGGCCCCAACGCGTTTCTGTTGAGCACGCCAACGAAGAACGCCATCAATCCGAAACAGCGCAAGGATTTGATTCTCGCTCTCTCGGCCGACAAGAAGCCGCTGATGACGACCGAGGCAAATCGCAAGCAGCTCGGCACGCCAACGATTACCGCCTTCGATCGCGAGTCGAAGCGACTCAACTGGCGAACCGGCGGCGAGCAGTTCCTCTCCATGGTTCTGGCCGGAGACACGATCTATGCCGGCACGGTCGGCGGCGTGGTGGCCATCAATGCCAACGACGGCAAGATTGCCTGGCGAACCGCCATCGAAGGCGGCGCGTTTGGCCTGGCCGTGGCCGATGGGGCCCTGTTCGTCAGCACGGACGAAGGAGCCATTCACTGCTTCCGTGCCCAAGGAACAACCAAGGCTGTCCCCGCGGCGACCAGCAGCAAGCCGGTTCGCAGCGAGTTGGAGCCGCCCAAGGCGCCGATCACCACGCTGGCCTGGGGACCGCTGACGCAGTTCGTCGATCCGACGACCGCCGTGGTTCGCTGGGGAACGAAGGAAGCCGAGCCGACGCTGCTCACCTATCGCATGATCGGACGCGATGGAGCAACCACCGAGACGATCAAGGACGCCGCTCCCAAGAAAGAGCACACGGCCACGCTAACCAACTTGGCCCGGCTGGAGAACTACAAGTACAAGATCACCGGCGGCGGGAAGGAGAACCCCTTCGATCTCGAAATGTTCTTCAACTACTCGCCGATCGAAGCGAGCGACAAGAGCCCCTATGCCGATGACGCGGCCACGAAGCGTGCCCGTCGCTTTGCCAAACAGGCGCTCGCCAAGGGCGGTGTCGATCGTGGTGTCTGCGTGATCGTCGGTTCCGGCGACGGACGCCTCGCCTACGAGTTGGTTCGTCAAAGCGGAATGCAGGTTGTCTGCGTCGAGAAGGACGCCGACAAGGTGGCCACTTCGCGGAAGATGCTTCAGCAGGCAGGCGTCTACGGTGTCCGAGCGAGCGTGCTCAAGGTCGATTCGCTCGACGACTTGCCGCTGCCGAGCCACTTCGCCAATCTCGTTCTCTCGCAGCAGGTGCTCGATAACGAACCGCTCGATTTTGGTGCCGCGGAAGTGGCCCGAATTCTTCGCCCGCTCGGCGGACTCGCCTACATCGGGGGCGATGGGGTTGGGCTGAAGCCACTTAACGAAAAGCAACTCACCACTTGGCTGGCCGAAGTGCCCCTCGAAAAGAAGGTCGTCGTTGAAGGTGGCGGACTATGGGCCACCATTCGCAAGGGCGCCCTGGTCGGTGCCGGCGAATGGTCGCACCAGTACGGCCGTTCGGACAACTCGGCCAACGGGGGCGAGATGCTCTCGTACGTTTCCAGCGCCAATCAACTCGAGGCCCAATGGGTCGGACGACCGGGTCCGCGATACCAGCCGGACCGCCAAGGCCGTAAGACGGGACCGCTGGCGACCAACGGACGACTATTCACCCAAGGTCTGCAGCGATTCATTGCCCTCGACTCCTACAACGGTTCGATTCTCTGGTCGGCCGAAATTCCTGAGATGGCTCGCATGAACGTTCCCCGCGACTCGAGTAACTGGTGTGCGGACGACGACCATGTTTACGTGGCCATCAAGGACCGCTGCTGGAAGTTCGACGCGCAGACCGGAGAGCTGGCCGAGCAGCTGCTGGTCGCCCCTGGTGGCAACGGCAGCTGGGAATACGACTGGGGATACTTGGCCAGTCATCGTGACACGATCATCGGTAGCGCGGCCAAGAAGGGTTCCGCCTACACCGGCTACTGGGGACATGGCGCCTGGTACGATCAGCCAAAGGGACCGGAAAGCTTCAAGGTCTGTAGCGACAACCTATTCGCGCAGGACAAGAAGAATGGCAATCGGCTCTGGCAGTACAACGGTGGCGTGATCATCAACTCGTCGATCACGATCGGCCGCGACCGCATCTACTTTGTGGAATCGCGCAACGCCGCGGTCGCCGCGGCGGATCAGCGCCGGCTCGGCATGCCGGAGCTATGGCAGGATCAATTCCTCGTCGCGCTCGACACCAAGACCGGTCAGAAGATCTACGAACGACCGCTCGACACGCACGACGGCGAGAGTGTCTTCTACATGGCCTATCGTTTCGAGCGACTGGTGATCGTTTCCTCCGGCCAGGGCCAATACGAAGTTACCTGTTACGACGCGGCCGACGGCAGCTCGAAGTGGAACGATGCCTTCCCTTGGCACAAAGGTGAGCACGATCACGGCAAAGCGATGTCCAGACCGGCCTTTGTTCGCCAGTGGCTGTTTGTGCGACCGCGTGCATATCACCTGGCGACGGGTGACATTGTGCCCAAGAGAATGCCAGGCGGCGGCTGCGGAACGTACGCCTGTACCTGGAGCCACGTTTTCTTCCGGGCTGGCAACGTGATCATGTGGGACGCCCGTTGGGAGATTCCCTCGCAGTGGTCGCGACTCCGTCCGAGTTGTTGGCTGAGCACGATTCCCTCTAGCGGCATGTTGCTCTCGCCCGAGGCGGGTGGCGGCTGTAGCTGCGGCAAGTGGATGGAAACCTCGGTCGGCTTCATGCCCCGCAAGGCGAAGGCGGTCGTTTACAAGCCGAAGAAAGAATAGTCTCGGCGGCGACACGTTTTGATTTAGATCGTTAGATATTCGCAAGACTGCGTCAGACGCGTACAGGGAAGTCGACCACGTGCAACAGAAACAGGGACGCATCACCGCTTGGCTCGCCGCAGCTCCCTCGCCGCTGTTCACGATCTACGCGATCATCGCCGCGTTCAGCACCTACTTCTGCATGTACGCGTTTCGCAAGCCGTTCTCGGCAGCAAAGTACGAAGGCCTGATGTTCGTCGGGCTGGAACTGAAGACAGTGTTTGTCATCAGCCAGCTGCTGGGCTACACACTCTCCAAGTACATCGGCACCAAGGTCTGCTCCGAAGTCAAACGGGGCCAGCGGATGATTCTGCTGATTGCCATGATCGCCATCGCCGAAGGAGCGCTGTTGCTGTTCGGCCTGTTGCCAGGCAATTGGAAGATCCTGGCGATTTTCCTCAACGGCCTGCCACTGGGCATGATCTGGGGCTTGGTTGTCTGGTACCTGGAAGGACGACGCACCTCGGAACTACTGCTTGCCGGCTTGAGTGTTTCGTTCATCATCGCCAGCGGCATCGTCAAAGACATCGGCAAGGCTCTGATGGGAGGCCAGGAATCACTGACGTTCTTCGCCTTGGACCTGCCTGAACCAGTCGGTCTGGTGCAATTAATGGCTCCCAATCCGTTCGCCTCGTTCGGCGAGATCTCGCAGTTTTGGATGCCGTTCTTGACCGGCGTTATTTTCTTGTTGCCGTTCTTGGTTTCGGTGTTCTTCTTGAATCAGATTCCGAATCCGAGTGCGCTGGACGAAAAGATGCGTATGCATCGCGAACCGATGACCGGGGCTGAGCGAATCGCCTGGCTTAAACGCTTCCTGCCTGGCTTGGCGATGCTGTTTATCGTCTACTTCTTCCTGACCGCTTTCCGCGACTACCGCGACAATTTTGGCGCCGAGATCTTCGGAGAACTTGGGTACGACGAAGCACCTGGAATCTTTAGTCGCAGCGAAACTTGGGTTGCCTTTGGCGTGATCACACCGCTGGCCTTCTTGTTCTTAATCAAGAACAACCGCTGGGGGCTATTGGGAGCGTTTCTGATCATGGGTACCGGTACTGCGCTTTTAGGCCTTGGCACGATGCTCTTCGACGCCGGGCAGATCACCGGATTGCAGTGGATGATCATGATCGGTCTTGGATCGTATCTGGCGTACGTGCCTTTCGGCTCGGTATTGTTTGATCGCCTGATGGCAACCACGCGGACCGTCGGTACGGCCGTGTTTGCGATCTACGTGGCCGACGCCTTGGGCTACACCGGCAGCGTCGGTGTACGGCTCTACAAGGATCTGGCCGAGTCGCGGATGTCGGATCTCGACTTCATGCGACTCTTCAGTTACTCGCTAGCGGTACTGGCCTCGGTGCTGTTCGTGGCCAGTGCGGTCTATTTCCTCACGCGAGCAGTGCCGGCCGATGAGCCGCAGGGCATCGAGAACGCCTGACCTCCGGTCTGGCATCTCCATCCTGCCCGCCGTCTCATCCTGGCAGTCGTCTCTTACCTGCTCTGACGAAGCCACACCGCTTCCGTGAACGTCTCGTGAAGAGGCGACACCCTGCGGATTGCCCGATATTCGTAGCATCTCTCGACGACTCCGCGCTACTTGCTCACAGCGCCCGGCGTCACCTATCCTGGTGGATTCTTCCCGCCCCCGATTTCCTACCTGTGAGCGTCCGATTCCGTGCCTGAGTCGCCCTCTTCAGAACGCGCCACCCGACTGCGAGAGCTGATCGCCTCGCGCCAGAGCGGTCACGGATTGCCCCGCGCGTTCTACCAAGAACAGGCGGTCTACGAGGCCGAAATCGACGTCTTCTGGCGACAGGGTTGGCTGTTCGCCGGACACACCTGCCAGATCCCCAAGCCGGGCGATTACTTCGTCTATCAGGTCGACACCGATCCGATTCTGATTGTCCGCGATGACGACGGCACGGTTCGCGCGATGCACAATGTTTGCCGCCACCGCGGCATGGTGCTCTGCTCGGAAGAAGCAGGCCACGTTGGGCGAATCGTCTGTCCCTATCACCAGTGGACCTACTCGCGAAGTGGCGAGCTAGTTTCCTGTCGTGGCATGCAAGACGACATCGACAAGTCGCAGCTGGGATTGCTGCCGGTGCATGTTGAAGAGATGGCCGGGCTGATCTACATCTCATTGGCCGAAGAGCCGCCGGCGTTTGAGCCAGCGAAGGCGTTGATGCAACCGCTGATGAACCCGCAAGGATTGGAGCGAGCCAAGGTTGCCAAGACGGTCGACTACGTGATCGAGTCGAACTGGAAGCTGGTGTGGGAAAACAACCGCGAGTGTTTTCATTGCAACGCCAATCACCCACAGTACATCAAGGCCAATTACGATCACATCAATGCCGACGACACGAGCGAAGCGATCCAGCAAGAGATGGCATCGGCCGTGGCACGGAGTGAAGAGAAGTGGGCCGCCAAGGGTTTGGCGGCCACGCACCAACAGACCGGCATGGCCACCTTCCCCGACGCCGAGTGCAACCTTTGGTATTCGGCCAATCGAACGACGCTCGTCGATGGCTTTGTCAGCGAGACCCTGGAAGGGAATCAAGTCGCACCGCTGATGGGCGATTACGAAGACACGGACGTTGGCACCTTGCGTCTGCGAACGATGCCCAACTTCTGGAACCATTCGAGCTGCGACCACGGGGTATCGACCCGACTCACGCCCGATGGTCCTCGTCGTACGCTGGCCCAAGTGACTTGGCTGGTGGACGAAGACGCGGTCGAAGGCGAGGATTACCAGCTCGACGATCTAATGCCCTTCTGGCAGATGACCAGCGAACAGGACTGGGAGATTTGCCAACAGGCCCAGCGGGGCGTCGATTCGAGGGCGTTTGTGCCGGGACCCCTTTCCACCTACAAAGAGTACAACGTCGAGGCGTTTTTTACGTGGTATTTGCGGCAGTTGAGCGACTATTGCCAGGGGGCCTGACGCGAATCGCCCCCGAGATCAGAACTTGAGCCAGATGCGGCATCAGAAAAGCCGCAAGCGCACCGCAGCGGCAACCGATACAACAAAATTACAACTTCGCCCAAATACAAGACAATTCAAATACAAGAATTCAAAGACCGCATAAAGAAGCAAGCAAGACAAGAAGGAACCCCCTCTCGTGGCACAAGTAATCGATACGGCCGATGTGATTGTGATCGGAGCCGGCGTGGCCGGACTCAGCACCGCTATGCAACTGGCCAAGCGTGGCAAGAAAGCAATCGTCATCGAGCGGGAACGTCTCGGCAACGGTAGCACCGGCCGGGCCGCTGGTCTGCTGGGGCAACTTCGTGGTAGCGAAGCGGCGACCGCGATGTTGATGGACGGCGTCGAGATCGTGAAGGAACTGGAACGCGAGGCGGACGTCGAGATCTTCATCCAGACCGGTTCTCTCCGCGTTGCCGAAACGCCCGAGCGCGCCCAGGAGATCAAAGACCTGGTCGAGATGGGCAAGTCGATCAATTTCGACATCGACCACATGCCGGTCGAAGAAGTCGCCAAGCGTTTGCCGTACATGAAGACGGACGACCTGGTCGATGCCTGTTGGTGCCCAACCGATGGTCACTTGCAGCCGGCCGAACTCGTCTCCGCCTATGTCACCGTCGGCAAAAACAACGGAGTCACGTTCCACAACAACACGCCGGTTGAGGAAGTGCTCGTCGAAGGCGGCAAGGCCAAGGGCGTTCGCACGGCCAAAGGTGAATTCCATGCCCCCGTGGTCGTTAACGCGGCCGGTCCTTGGTCGTACCTGATCGCCGGCATGGCCGAACAGAAGCTGGCCACCGCAGCACTCGGACACTATTACCTGGCCACGCGACCGGACGACGAAATTGAAGTTGACCGCCTCAGCCCGGCGATTCGCAATCGCCACCACCGCATTTATGCCCGCCCCGACGCAGGTGGATTGTTGGTCGGCATGTACGAAGCAGAGCCAGTCGAATACGACACCGAAGATCTGCCGGCCGACTTCGACATGTCGACGATGAAGACCGCTCGCGACGACTACAACGTGGCCCTGCTGATCCATTCGGCTCAGCAACGTTACCCCTGGATTAACGAGCGGACGCCGATGACGATCACCCACGGCATCATGACCTTCACGCCCGACGGCAAGCCGTTCTGCGGGGCGATGCAGGACATCGGCGGCCTATTCCACTGTGCCGGCTTCTCGGGACACGGCATCGTTCAAAGCCCCACGATTGGCGTGATCATGGCGGACCTGATCCTCGACGGCTCGACCAAGTACGATGTAGCGGCCCTCGATGCCGATCGCTTCTTCGACATGCCTGGCTTCCTGGAGCGTGGCGAGATCAAGAAGAAGTGCTACGACATGTTCGCCAGCTACTACGGCCGCGTGGAAGGCAAAAGCTCCGCTGGCAAGTAACAGCGGGGAAAGTATCGCCCCACCGCAATCCAACACACCCTCACGACTTAAGCCTCAGGCCTCGGGCCACACTCCTATCGCATGAAGATTCTCGTACCGACCAAGCGTGTTCCTGACACGGAACTGAAGATTCGCCTCAAGGCCGACAACAGCGGCGTCGACGAGGCCCAACTTTCCTATGTCGTCAATCCGTTCGACGCCATCGCCCTGGAAGAGGCGATTCGCATTCAAGAGAGCGGACAACAAGACGTTGAGGTCGTGGTCGTCGGAATCGGCAGCGAAGAGTACGAGAAGCCGCTCCGCACTGGGCTGGCGATGGGGGCCGATCGAGCAATTTTGGTCCAGAGCGACGAAGGACTCGACCCCTGGAACGCCGCCCAGATTCTCCTGGCCGTGGTGAAGCGGGAGTCGCCCGACTTAGTTTTGATGGGCAAGCAAGCGGTCGACGATGATGCCAATCAGGCGGGCCAGTTCTTGGCCGCGCTGCTAGACTGGCCGCAGGCGACGTTCGCCTCCAAGGTCGAACTGGCGGACGGCGGTGCCACCGTCGCTCGCGAGACGGATCTAGGCATTGAGACGGTCAAGGTTGCATTGCCAGCGGTAATCACGGCCGACCTTCGCCTCAACGAACCGCGTTACGCATCGCTGCCGAGCATCATGAAGGCCCGCAAGAAGCCGATCGAAGAGATCGCCCTGGCAGACCTGGACGTGGAGATCGAACCCCGTGTGAGCGTGCTCGGCTACGAGGTCGGCTCGGCCGAACGGAACTGCCAGCAGCTTTCCTCGGCCGACGAACTACTCGAGCGGTTGCGAACCGAAGCGAAGGTTCTGTAGAGCACACGAGACCACATGTAACAAATCGCGACGGCGACGTTGGCGGGCGAACAACCATTCAAGCGACTGAGACGTTCAAACGACAGGGACATTCAGACGACGGAGAGCGTAAGAGGAAGAGACAGATAGTATGAAGATTTTGGTAGTAGCTCAGCACGATCAACAGGCGTTGCCCTCTTCGACCCGTTCGGCCATTGCTTTTGCCCAGCAGATCGCGGCCGACAGTGGTGCCACGGTCGAATGCTTGGTTTTGGGTAGCTCGCTCGACGCGGTTGCGGCCGACGCCGCCCGATATGGGACGACCCTAGTGGCCGACGACGCGGCGCTCGCGGAACCGGTGGCCGATCGTTACGCCAAGGTCATTGCCGACGTGGTCAACGATCGCGGTGTCGAGGTGCTCGTGGCGGCGACTTCGACCTTCGCGAAGGACATCGTCTCGCGTGCCGGCGGCCTGCTGGGCGGATGCATGGCCAGCGAAGTCATTGGTCACGAACTACGCGATGGCCAGCTCGTCCTCAAGCGACCGATGTACGCCGGAGCGGTTACCGCGACCGTTCAGTTGCATGGTTCGCCTCAGGTCATCACCATTCGTGGTTCCGCCTACGCTCCGGCCGAACCGGCCGCGGAAGCGCAGCCGATCGAGAACATCGCCGTGGCTGCGGCCGACCTGCCCAACACCATCGAGTTTGTCTCCCGCGATACCAAGACCTCGAGCCGCCCCGATGTCTCGGAGGCGAACATCGTCATCTCCGGTGGACGGGCTCTCAAGAACAGCGACGACTTTGAACAACTCGTCGGCAAGTTGGCCGACGCGGTCGGCGGAGCGACCGGCAGTTCCCGTGCCCTGGTCGATGCCGGCATCACGCCGAACGAGATGCAGGTCGGTCAGACCGGCAAGATCATCGCCCCGGACCTGTACGTCGCACTCGGCATCTCCGGTGCGGTGCAGCACTTGGCCGGAATGAAAAACTCCAAAGTGATCGTGGCGGTCAACAAAGACGCGGACGCCCCGATTTTTGAAATGGCGGATTACGGACTGATCGGCGACGTCTACGAGATCGTGCCGCAGCTAATCGAAAAACTCAATGCCAACTGATCTGTTTCGCCCGTCGTCGCTCGCGCTGGTTGCCGAAGGCAATCCGCTGATGCGCGAAGTCTTTGGCAACGTGCCGAAGATCTCAAAATTCTTGTTCTACGTGGCGGCGGCCGTCGCCCTCGGCATCTTTGCCTACGGCATCTACCGCCGCGTAAAGCTGTGGCGAATGGGCCGCCCGAGCAGCACGCCCATCAAGTTCGGCACCGCCGCCCGGCAGTGGCTAACCAACGTGCTGCTACAACGCCGGGTGCTAGGGCGAGGATTGGCCAGCGTGGCCCACGTCTCGATGTTCTCCGGCTTCGTGGTCCTCTTCGTCGGCACGCTGCTGATTGCACTGGAACATATTTTGGCCGATCTATTGGGCCGCGAGCCTAGCAATCCGCTGTTCCACAAAGGGCTCTACTACGCGATTTACGAAGTCTTGCTCGACGCCTTTGGGCTGGTCTTCCTGTTCGGCTGCACGCTGTTCCTGTTCCGCCGCATGCGGCATCGCCAGCTGAGTATCGATCACAATGCTTCCGACTACCTAATCATCGTCTCGCTGATTTTGATCGGCATCACCGGTTACGTCGTCGAAGGCTTGCGGATCATCGAAGCCGAAACGGTCACTCCCGAGGTTTCCTTTGTGGGACTCGCGGGGGCTCAACTGTTTGAATCGTTCGGCATCGATCAGCCCGCCGCCGCTCTTTGGCATCAGGTTTTGTGGTGGGCACACGCAGCGCTCGCTCTCACGTTCATCGCCGCCATGCCGTACACCCGACTGCTGCACGTACTGGCGGGTTCGCTCAACCTGCCGGCTCAGACCAAGCAGATGGGCACCCTGGTCCCGATCTCCATGGAAGAGGTCGAAGAGACCGGCATGATTGGTGTCGGCAGCATCACCGATTTCACGGCCCGCGAACTGTTGGCACTCGACGCTTGCGTCTCTTGCGGTCGCTGCCAAGATGCTTGTCCCGCCTTCGAGGCCGGCAAGCCACTCTCGCCGCGCGACGTGGTGCAAGACTTGCGTGGTCACATGATGCAGATTGCCGCCACTGCCAAGGCAAACGGATCCAGCGACGACAGTGGCAACGCGGCCGAGTGTGCTGCCCTGCATGGCGACACCATCGGTGAAGATACCATTTGGTCCTGCACCACCTGTTCCGCCTGTGTCGATGTTTGTCCGTTGGGCGTGCGGCCGATGGACTACCTGACCGACATGCGGCGGTTCCTCATCGGTGAAGGAAGCCTGCGTGGATCGCCTGCCACGGCCCTGCAGAAGTCGCAACGCGTTGGCAATCCCTGGGGGCTGCCGCCCGACGAGCGATTCGATTGGGCGGAAGGACTCGATGTTCCGACCACCACCGAGCGACCCGACTTCGACGTGCTCTATTGGGTTGGTTGCGCCGCCTCCTACGATCGTCGCGTGCAGAAGGTGGCCCGAAGTGTGGTGCGACTGCTCAAAGCGGCGGAGGTCAACTTCGCCGTGCTCGGCAACGACGAACGCTGCACCGGCGAATCGGCCCGACGGATGGGCGACGAGTTCCTGTTCCAAGAGCTGGCCATGCAGAACGTGGAGACGCTTAGCGAGAACAAGGTTCGCAAGATCGTCACTCACTGCCCTCACTGTTTCAACAGTTTGCAAAACGACTATCCGCAGATGGGTGGTGAGTACGAAGTAATTCACCACAGCCAGTTCCTCGCCGAGCTGGCCGATGCCGGACGACTGCCGCTCGATGAATCTGGCGAAGCGGCGGCCAAGAAGATCACCTTCCACGATCCTTGCTATCTCGCCCGAGCGAACGGCATTACCGAGGAGCCGCGGCAGCTGGTGCAACTGTCGATGAACGTTTCTTCGCCGTCGGCAGGTTCGCCTGCGATTGTCGAAATGCCCCGCAATGGTCGGCAGACCGCCTGTTGTGGTGGCGGTGGTGGACGAATGTGGTTCGATGACGCGGTCGACGAGCGAATCGGTCAGTCGCGCGTGGATGAAGCCCTGGCGACCGGCGCCGATACGGTGGCCGTGTCTTGTCCCTTCTGCTTGGTAATGATGAACGACGGTGTGGCCGCCAAGGACGAAAACACCCAGGTGCGAGACATCGCCGAAATCTTGGCCGATCGTCTGGCCGAGGGTGGCGGCGAAGGCAACGGTGACGTGAGTGCTACGGATAGTGCGACAGGAGACGACAACTAGATGGCCGATCTACCGAGTAAGGCAAAGTACGTAATCATCGGAGGCGGTGCGGTTGGAGCCGGCGTCGCCTACAGCCTGGCCAAGGCTGGCGAGACCGACGTTGTCCTCTTGGAACGCGAGCCGACCGTGGCCGCGGTCACTTCGTCTCAGGCTGCCGGCCTGGTCGGACAGGTTCGCACCAGCGTCGACCGCGTGAAGCTGGCGATGTGGTCGGTCGAGACCTTCAGTTCGCTTCAGGAAGACGACGAGGTGAACCCCGCCTGGCGACAGGTTGGTTCTTTGCGACTGGCTCTCAATGACGAACGAGTTGCCGAGTTCGAGCGGCTCAAAGCGGTCGCTGACGAAGCCGGCCTGGAAGTGCACTTCATCGACAACGCCGCTGCCAAAGAGAAATGGCCGCTGTTGAACTTCGACTCAGTGAAAGCGGCCCTGTGGTGTCCTAGTGACGGATACCTGCAACCGTACGATCTGACGATGGCCTACGTCACGCACGCCCGTCGACTGGGTGCGAAGTTTGCCACGAGCACGAACGTGCAGAACATCGTCGTCGAAGATGGCCGCGTGCAGAGTGTGGTCACCGACCGCGGTACGATCGAATGTGAGATCGTCATCAATGCCGCTGGGGCGAATGCCTATCACGTCGCCAAGTCGGTCGGCGTTGAACTGCCGATCGTTCCGGTGCGACATTCGTTCTTCGTTACCGTGCATAGCGAAGGCCTGCACCCCGACATGCCGGTGGTGCGAATCCCCGACATCACGCTCTACCTTCGCCCAGAGACGAACGCCATGCTCGTCGGTGGTTGGGAACCGAACAGCCTGGCACTCGACGTGAACCGCTACAAGATCGATCAAGAAACGCCTCCTTTGGAAGACGACTGGGACGTGCTCGGCGAGTTTGGGGCCGATCTCTCGCCCTACATTCCCAAGCTCGATGAACTCGGGGTGCGTAGCGTATTCAAAGGCTGGCCGACTTTTGCCCCCGACGGCAAGTTCCTGATTGGCGAGAGCTGCCGCGTGAAGGGTTTCGTCATGGCCGGCGGTTGCAACGCCCACGGCGTCTCCGGTTCCGCAGGCATCGGCCGGCACGTGGTCGAATCGATTCTTGAAGAGAATCCGTCGGAGTACGTGCAGAGCCTGAGCCCCGATCGTTTCACCGAGAGCGAGTGGGATTGGGAGACGGTCACTGAGAAGGCACGCGAGTACTACAGCAACTACTACGCCATCGGGTATTAGGGACGACTGACACGGGTGCCATGCTCACCCCAGGGCGAGCATGCGTCCGACGACTCAACGAAGGCATGCCCACGTAAACGTGGACATGGCACCCAATTGTGCCATCGATCCTTTCATTTCCATACATTGATTGGGAAAGCACACAAAACCATGTCCGACGCCTTGGCCGCGGTATTCACCGCCGCGGGAGAACCGCTCCAGCTCAACCGCTACGCCCTCCCCACGTTGGCCGCCGGTGAGCTACTGGTGAAGGTGACCTGTTGCACGATCTGCGGCAGCGATGTGCATACCTACGAAGGTCGCCGCTCGACGCCGGTGCCGACCATTCTTGGGCACGAGATCATGGGCACGGTGGCCGAATTGCCGCCGGGCGAGGCCGTCTGTGATGTGGCCGGCCAACCGCTAGCGGTTGGCGATCGCATCACCTGGTCGATCGCGGCCAACTGTGGCGACTGTTTTTATTGCAGCCACGAGATTCCGCCCAAGTGCGAACAACTCTTCAAGTACGGGCACGAAGCGATCGACGACGTGCATCCCTTCAGCGGCGGCCTAGCCGAAGTCTGTCACTTAGCCCCCGGCACGCCGATCGTGCGTGTGCCCGATGCCTTGTCCGACGTGGTGGCCTGTCCGGCGAACTGCGCGACGGCCACCGTGGCCGGGGCCCTTCGCACCGGTGGCGACTGCCGCGACAAGATTGTGCTGATTCAAGGGGCCGGCATGCTGGGCCTGACCGCCATGGCGATGGCCCGCACGCGTGGTGCCGCGGAGGTGATCGTCTGCGACATCGACGACGCTCGGTTGGAGACGGCCAAGCGATTCGGGGCGACGCGGACCGCCAATGTGCGTGACGGGCTCGATGTACTTCAGGCCGTGGTGGCCGAAGTTTCCGAGAGTCGCGGTGTCGACATCGCGGTGGAACTCTCCGGTTCGCCTGCTTCCGTGGCGGCCGGGTTGAAGCTGCTTCGCATCGGCGGCACCTACGTGTTGATCGGTTCGGTCTATCCGGCCGACGACGTGCCGGTTTCCGCCGAATGGGTCGTGCGTCGCTGGCTCAACATCCATGGTGTACACAACTACCTGCCAGAAGACCTGGCCACGGCGGTCGACTTTTTGGAACGTGAACACGAGAATTTTCCGTTCGCGGAACTGGTCACCGACTCGTTCTCGCTGGAAGACTCCGAGGCGGCGTTTGAACACACCATTCGCGAACGATGCCTGCGTGTGGCGGTGGTACCGGGAACGTAGAACCTGCATCGAGGCCGACGAGACCTTTGCCGAGACAGTAGACAGTTTCTTCATGAACAGAATGCGATTACAGTTTCGTCTGCGTTCGCTATTGTTGCTGACGCTACTCGCGAGCGTTCTGTTCGGTCTGCTTGCCGCACGCTATGTGACGGTTCGTCGATTTAACGCCGTGCGTGCCGCCGTCTCCGATTATTGGAATTCGAATGGACTTAAACTTGTCAGCTTTGCGGAAATTGGCGATCCAGACCAACCTGGGTCGGACGCCGAGCATTCTACGGATCCAGCCGATTGGGGATCACCTGGGAGGTGCGAGTGGTGGATGACGGACTACAGAACGTACTGTGTGGAAGCCGAATGCCGGTCGTCAAGCTTCTTCGGAGGTCGCCCGGTCGTAGCGTTCAGGGTAATCGATCGGATTGGTACCGTAGAGTCGAATCATGCAATGTGGAATGAGATCGTCGACTGGCTACCAGCTGGTGTCGCTGTGGAGGTCGAAGAGATCGCTGCCCCATCACTGCCGGGTCTGAAGGATGCTCTGGCGACAACCCTTTGGAGAGCACCAACGAAACCCAATGGCACATAGCAATGATTTGCCGACATCCACGGCGTGCCGGAATCAGTTGACAGATTGACAGGATGCTCCACAATTTCTGATCACGTCGATTCCGCTCAGCCTGTCGAAACAAGCACTGTTTGCAAACTACCCATCGCACCCGAGCGGTAGCGAAGCACCACTGGCACCCGCGTATGTCGAAAAAATCGAATCCCTATCGTTCACCGCGGACTGTCCGTCAATCTGCCGACGATGCGTCGTCCGGCGCGTTGAATGTTCTGCTGCCACCTGGCGAGGGCTTCCGCGCTGTCCAGTGGCGAATGCTACTGGCCACCATGTTCTGTTACCTGTTCTACTACACGGGGCGGCAGACGTTCGGATTCGCGATCCCAGGCATCCAGGCCGAGTACGGCTGGACGAAGGAACAACTCGGCTGGTGTAGCACAGCCCTGTTGTGGGCCTACGCAATTGGCCAGGCCATCAACGGGAACCTGGCTGACAAGCTGGGTGGGCGGCGAATGATGAGCTTAGGGGCGATACTCTCCTGTGGATTCAACTGGCTCACCAGTTTCAGTACCAGCTTGTTCCAGCTCGGCGGGTTCTGGGCAGTCAACGGTTATGCACAATCGCTCGGTTGGGCGCCGGGCGGACGTGTGATTACGAATTGGTGGAGCCGCTTCGAGCGGGGTAAAGTCTTTGGACTCTATGTCTGCGCCGCTGGTCTGTCGTCGGTGCTGTCGTTCGCGCTCGCGCTATGGATTGAAGAATTCGGTTGGCGGTGGATCTTTCGCCTGCCGGTATTGCTGCTGCTGGCCGCTGGCGTGATTTACTACCTCGTCGCTCGTGACCATCCGCGCGATCTTGGCTTTGAATCTCCCGAGGAAGATGAGCCGGAAGATAACGCGGTTCAAGAGCAGGAGACCGACGTGTCGGCCGACGAAGACTCCATCGGCCGGTACTTGGCCGTGCTGAGGAATTGGCGATTCCAGATCGCCAGTATCTCGATTGGATTTCAAAACTCGGCCCGCTATGGCCTGTTGGTTTGGGTGCCTGTGCATTTCTTGGGCAAGGAATGGAAACAGACCGGCGGCGTCTACGCCAAATGGATCGTGCTAGCGCTTCCCATCGGTATGGCACTCGGGGCCCTGGCGAGCGGTTGGATCTCGGACCGTTTCCTGAACCGCCGTCGCTGGCCAGTGATCAGCGGATCGATGCTACTCGCCGCCGCTGTCTCGATTGGCATGTATTGGATCCCCAAGGACCAGATCTTCTTGGCGATCGTGCTGTTGTTCTTGGCCGGCTTTCTGGTCTACGCCCCGCAGTCGCTGTTCTGGGCTCTTTGCCCTGATCTGATGGGCTACCGTCGCGCAGCCACCGCGACTGGGGTCATGAACTGCGTCGCCTACATCTTCGCCGGATTGGGCGAACCGCTGATTGGCTGGCTGATCGATAAAAGCCAAAACGATACCGGACTGGTGTTCGTCATCGTGGCGGTCGCTTGCCTAGCCGGGGGGGTGCTCGCCCCGCTAATTCGACGGTAGCCAGGCGGCCCCGCTGGAGCCCCCGGCGGCAGAGGCGCGAAGTGTTAATTTCTGGCGAGGATTTGCCTAGTTTTCGAGGCTTACCGACAGGCTCGCGTCGATGTGCGTGCGGTTTGGGCCACCCTGAAATGGTGCTTGAAATGTTGTAGGATGAAGCCTCCTACCGGAGCCCCTCTTGGGAGCTCTTCAAGACATGCCGAGCCCCCGAACGCCCGAGTTCCGAAGGCTCAACCCAGCACCCCGCCTTTTTGTCCGTTGGAGAAACCCTTGTCGACCACGCCTGTTAGCACCACGTTCTCGGTCAACGACCGCACTTATAACGTCCCCGCCCGTCCGATCGCCGTGATCTGCATCGACGGCTGTGGTGACGAATACCTCAGCACCAGCATTGCCCAAGGCCGCATGCCGAACGTGGCCCGCATCGCCAAGACCGGCTATCGGGGAATGGTTCGCGGGGCCCTGCCGTCGTTTACCAACGTCAACAACTCGGCGATCTGCACGGGACTGCCGCCAGCGGGCACCGGCATCGGCGGAAACTTCTTCCTCGATCCCGACACGGGTGAAGAGGTGATGATGAACTCGGCCAAGTTCTTGCGGGCCGACACGCTGCTGGCCGCAGCGGCCAAGGCCGGACGCAAGGTCGCCATGGTCACCGCCAAGGAAAAACTCCGCGACATCCTCAGCAAGGATCTCGACGGCATGGCCTTTAGTGCCGAAAAAGCCAACCAGGCCGAAGAGGCAACCCACGGCATTTCCAATGTGGAAGAAGTCGTCGGGCACAAGACTCCCGAGATCTACAGCGCCGACGCCAGCCTGTTCGTGCTGCGTGCCGGCGTCGCCTTGGTTGAAAAAGGTCTGGCCGACTTCCTCTACCTGTCGCTGACCGACTACATGCAACACAAGTACGCTCCGGAAGAGCCGGAGTCGCTCGACTTCTACGAGGCGATGGACACCGAGATTGGCCGCCTGCTGGAACTCGGGGCCATCGTCGGAGCGACCGCCGATCATGGCATGAACGCCAAGAACACGCTCGACGGCGAGCCGAACGTGATCTACTTGCAGTCGCTGCTCGAAAAACAGTTCGGCGAAGGCATTAAGGTCATCTGCCCGATCACCGATCCGTATGTTGTTCATCATGGGGCGCTTGGCTCGGCCGTTACGGTCCACCTGCCAGAGAACCTCGACGTGGCGGAAGTCGCCAAATGGGTCCTGGAGAAGGAAGGCATCACCGAGGTCTATGACCGCGAGACGGCCGCTCTGAAGATGGAGCTGCCGGCCGACCGCATTGGCGACTTGTATGTGCTTTCCGCCCGCGATGTCGTCGTCGGCCGCACTCCGGAGGACCACGACCTGTCGCAGCTCGGCGGCAAGCTTCGCTCTCACGGCGGACGCTACGAAGAGATGGTGCCGATGTTGCTCTCCGAGCCGCTCGCTGGCGAATACGTCGCCCGCGCCGCTGGCGATCCCCGCAACTTTGATATCTTTGAATTCACCTGCAACGGAGGCCAAGCATGAGCCAAGCCACGCAAAGCACCGACATCCTCGAGCTGCCTTCGTACATCGCAGGCCAGGCGATCAAGACCGACAACACCGTCGATGTCACTTACCCTTACACGGGCGAAGTCTCCGGCCGAGTCTCCATGATTTCGGGCGAGCAGCTCGAAACAGCCCTGGCTACGCACGCCGCCGGTGGCGATCCGCTGACGCGTTACGAGCGAAGCGAGATTCTCACCAAGGCTCGCGCGCTGCTGATGGAGCGCCGCGAAGAGTTCGCCAATATCATTCGTATGGAAGCCGGTCTCTGCATGCGAGAGACTCGCTACGAGGTTGGTCGTTCGACCGATGTGTTGCAGTTCGGTGCCATGGAAGCACTGCGTGACGATGGCGAGATCTTCTCTTGCGACATTTCGCCGCAAGGCAAGGCCCGCAAGATCTTCACCATCCGCGAGCCGCTCAAGTTGATGGCCTCGATTACGCCGTTCAATCACCCGCTCAATCAAGTTGCCCACAAGTTGGCACCCGCGATTGCCTCCGGTGTGCCGGTGATTCTGAAGCCGCCGCGCAAGACGCCGTTCTCGGCGATCAAATTCGCGGAGTTGCTCTACGAGGCCGGCTTGCCTGGTTGGATGCTGAGCGTCGTGTTGGGCAGCACTTCGGAAGTGGTCGAACCGATGATCACCGACGACCGCGTCGAGATGGTCAGCTTCACTGGTAGCGTCGGGGTCGGCAAGCACATCGCCAAGATCGCCGGCTACAAGAAGCAGTGCCTGGAACTGGGCGGCAATGCCCCGCTGTTGATCCTCAAAGACGCCGACATGGAACTGGCGGTTACGCTGGCGGCCGAAGGTTGTTATCGCAACTCCGGTCAACGCTGCACGGCGGTTAAGCGACTGTTGGTCCACGAATCGCTGCTCGACGAATTCACCGAGAAGTTCGTTGCCCGCACGGCCGAGTACGTTTGCGGCGATCCGGCTGACGACGACACCCGCGTTGGAACGGTGATCGACGAAGAGTCGGCCGCCAACCTGCTGCGTGTCGTCGATCAAGCGGTCAACGAAGGAGCCAAGGTTCTCGCCGGCGGTTCTCGCGAAGGAGCCTTGCTGCAACCGACCGTCATTGCCGACGTTCCTCGCGACACCGAAATGGTCGTCGAGGAATCGTTCGGTCCGCTGGCCCCGATCATGGCGGTCAAGGACTTGGACGACGCGATTGAACTGGCCAACGCCACGGCCTTTGGTCTTTCTTCCGGCGTGGTCACCAATGATATGGATGCGGCCATCAAGTGTGTCAAAGGCATTCGCACCGGCACGGTCAACATCAACCAGGTGCCTGGCTACCGCATCGAATGCTCGCCTTTCGGCGGCGTGAAGGATTCCGGCCTTGGCATCAAGGAGGGCGTGATCGAGGCCATGAAGCACATGACCAACGTGAAGACTTTCTCGCTGCCTTGGTAACTGAATTTGACGAACTACTTGTACGACCCGTTACAGGAAGCTGAATTGTGGACGACGATATTCCTTATCTGCTGCTCACGCCGGGACCGCTGACCACTTCGCGAACCGTTAAAGAAGTGATGATGCGTGACTTCTGCACGTGGGACGATGACTACAACAGCATCGTCACCCGCATCCGCGCACGTCTAGTCAAACTCGCCCTGGGCAGCGGCAAGACGGACGAACCAAATGCAGCGGAGGCCGCATACACGGCCGTATTGATGCAGGGTAGCGGAACCTTCTCCGTGGAAGCGACCATTGGTTCGGTGATTCCGCCCGACGGCAAGTTGCTCGTCGTCGACAACGGGGCCTACGGAAATCGCATCGCCCAGATCACTGAGCGACTCAACATTCCGCTGGAAGTGATTCGTCAGACAGAAACCGAATCGGCCGATCTGGAACAAATCGACCAGACGCTCGCGAACGATTCGGCGATCACGCACGTCGCCATGGTGCACTGCGAGACGACCACGGGGCTGCTCAATCCGGCCGCCGAAGTTGGTCGCATCTGTACCAAGCACGACAAGATCTTCATTCTCGACGCCATGTCATCGTTCGGTGGCGTGGAAATGACCATGCCTGAGGTCGGCTGCCAGTACCTCGTGTCGTCGGCCAACAAGTGCATCCAAGGCGTGCCCGGCTTCGGCTTCGTGCTCGCTCATCGAGCCACCTTCGAAAAGACCAAAGGTTGGGCTCGCAGCCTGAGCTTGGATCTGTTCGACCAATGGTTTGAAATGGAGACCAAGGGCGGCAAGTGGCGTTACACTTCGCCGACGCATACCGTGCGAGCCTTCGATCGGGCGCTCGACGAGTTGGAAGAAGAAGGTGGTATCGCCAAACGCGCGGCCCGTTATCGCGAGAACAACCAGCTATTGATCGACGGCATGCGGAAGATTGGTTTCCAGTCGCTGGTCGCGGCCGAGCATCAATCGCCGATCATCACCTCGTTCATCTATCCGGACGATCCTAAGTTTGAGTTCGTTGCGCTCTACGAAGCGATGAAGAAGCGTCGCTTCGTGATCTACCCCGGCAAGGTGTCCGACGTCGACTGTTTCCGCATTGGCAACATCGGCCACGTCTTCCCGGAAGATATCGAGGAACTGCTCAAGGCGATCGGCGAAGCGGTTGAAGAATTGGAAATCGATCTCGGTACCGGAGCCCAGGCTTCGTGATTCAAGTCAGCGATCTGTCCGTCACCGTCGGCAACTTCTCGCTCAGCGATGTCTCGTTTGAGATTCCGCATGGTGAGTACGCCGCCTTGATGGGCAAGACCGGCACCGGCAAAACGACGCTGCTGGAGTGTCTCTGCGGGCTAAGGGCGATCAACCGCGGCCGGATCGTGATCGAGCACAACGATGTCACGCGAGCCAAACCGGCCGAGCGTGGTATCGGCTACGTGCCACAGGACGGGGCCCTGTTCAGTTCCATGACCGTGGGCGAGCAGCTGGCCTTTCCGCTCGAAATTCGCAAGTGGGATCGCAAGGATATCGAAGCGAGGACCGCGGAGCTGATCGAACTCCTCGATATCGGGCATCTCGTCGATCGGCGACCTGAAGGACTCAGTGGCGGGGAACGACAGCGCGTGGCCCTCGGCCGGGCGCTCGCCTATCGCCCTTCAATCCTGTTTCTCGATGAACCGCTCAGTGCGCTCGACGAAGAGACCCGGCAGCAGATGTACGAGCTGATTCGAAAGGTCCGCGAGGTGCACGACGTCACCGCGGTCCACATCACACACAATCTTTCCGAAGCAAAAGAACTGGCCGACCGCTTCTTGCGATTCATCGACGGAAAGGTCGTCGCTTGCGATTCGAAAGACCTCGATCAAGCCCTAAACAACGGCTCGCTCGACGAATAGCGGTAGCAGAATTCATTGACGCGATCCCACGAAGCACAACATCACCAGGAAGGTCTTACCATGAACGTGACGGTCACTTACACCACACAGATCAAGGCGGCCCTCGAGCTGGCCAGCGAAACGGTTGAAGTCGCCGAGGGCACAAGCGCTCTCGACTTACTGCGTCAGCTGGCCGACAAGCACGGCGAGACGATCGCCACGTTGGTATTCACTTCAGCTGGCGACCTGCTGCCATCGATGTTGCTTTGCGTGGGCGATGAACAACTGACGTCGCCGGCAGAGTACTCGATGCAGGATGGCGATACCTTGACCCTGCTCTCGGCCATTAGTGGTGGGTAGGAATCAGTAAGGGAGGGCGAGTCTTATTGTCGCTGAATGCTCCGCATTCAGCACCATCAAGGCACTGGCAAAGCCAGTGGCACCCCAATAGCCTCACCGCTTTCCAGGATCAACGAACCAGGAGACGTCCACGTGACGAACGAGTCCCTACCCCAACTGACCGACGAAGAACGGGCGACCTACGAATGGCAAATGTGGGTGCCGGAGTTCGGCGAAGAGGGTCAGCGCAAGCTCAAGAACGCCAGCGTGCTGGTCTCTCGCTGTGGCGGGCTCGGCAGCGTAGTGGCCTATGAACTGGCGGCCGCCGGGGTTGGCAAGTTGGTGCTGGCCCATGCCGGTTGCACGAAGCCGAGCGATTTGAATCGCCAGCTACTGATGACGCACGACTCGCTCGGCACGCCGCGCGTCGCCCGCGAGGGCCGCCAGGGCCTCCACGGCGTAGTACGT